>NHEX02000011.1 GCA_002171475.2 Flavobacteriales bacterium TMED96 | reverse complement strand
TTCCTCCTTGGCTTTTAGTTTTTTCTGCATTTTTTAGAATAGGTCATCACTCGTTATACTTTGTGTTCTTTTACTATAATTTATAGAACGTTTTACAAAAAAGTCTCCATGCTTGGTTCCTATGATTTCATCATCAAACCATTCAGTTTGGGAAACCAGTTCTTGGTCTATTTCGAAAGCTTTTTCAATTCCAATGCTTTCTAAAGAATTATTAAATCTATTTTTTAAAAACTCGTTAACTACTGCCTTGGGCAAAAAATCAAGTTCACCGTCTTCAAAAATCCAATCTACTACCTCTTTTTCTGCTTCATAAGCTTGTTTGCATAGCTCGTGTATATTTCTGTTGTAGTCTGAGGTAAACCATTCGGGATTTTCCTTTTGAAGAATTTTGATTAAATCAATTCCGAAATCGCCATGGATTTGTTCTTCTTTAGAGGTCGCCTCTACAACGTTTGAAATTCCTTTAAGCATATTTTTATGTTTGTTAAAAGCCATTATAATTAAAAACTGCGAAAACAACGAAACGTGTTCAATAAATAATGAAAACAGAAGGATCGCCTCTGCATATTCTCTATTGTCATCGCTTTTGGAATTTCTAAGAGCAGTCTCCAAATAACGAACTCTCTTCATTATTGCGGGTTTCTTCTTGAGCTCACTAAACTCGGAGTTTAACCCCAAAATTTCTAGTAAATGGGAATAGGCATCTGCATGGCGAACTTCACTTTCAGCAAATGTTGATCCTACAGACCCGACCTCAGGCTTAGGAATCCTATGATAGAGGTCTCCCCAGAAAGACTTTACTGCAACCTCTATTTGAGATATTGCGAGCATAGTATTTTTGATGGCATTTTTTTCAACTGGAGATAGTCTTGATTTAAAATCTTGGATATCACTTGTGAAATTGAACTCGGAATGAATCCAATAAGAATGTCTTATAGCAGGAACATATTCATACAAATTTGGATACTCATATGGTTTTAAATTGATTCGTTTTTCGAAGATATCTGATTGTCTTTGTTGACTTCTTTTATTTCGATATAGAATATACGCTTTTGCTACTTCTGGAAACTGACTTTCCATAAGCTTGGTTTCAACTGTATCCTGAACCTGTTCGATAGTTGGGATATATTCTGGTTCTATTTTTTTTCTTTCAAGTAACTTTTGGTTTACCAATAAAGCTATATCCTCTGCATTCTGTTTATTACCAACCCCTACAGCAAGCATTGCCTTTTCAACAGCATCTGTAATTTTGTTTAGATCATAAACTCTGGTGGTAAAGTCTCTTTTGATTATGTGTTCTATCTTCATTTTTTAAAAATTAGCTCCAAAAAGTAGCCCTTCAATTTCGATTAAATTGAAAAGCATTTTACTTAAAGAATTTTTGACAATTTTTGTACTAACAAATATTTCGAAAATTTTATCAGAATTGAAAGACCAACTTTTCCACAATGATGCCTAGTTTTTAACAAAAAACAGGTTTTTTAAAAAAAACACTATCGCTGTGGCTTTTTTTATTTGATTGTAAGACAGCAACTTACGGATTCTCCCCTCTGTGAAACCCCGTTTTTGTTAGGAAAGTTACAAAACGTCAAATAACACTGTTTTAATTGCATTTTGAATTTAATTCTACAAGTCTTGTAACTTTGGATAAGCAAAAAACAAAATTATAAATATTTAAGCCTCCGATAACTTATTTTAATAACCTTTAGGTGTTGAAAATTTCATTAACAATTCCTTTAACGGTTCTTTTAATTTTTATCATCAATTCTGTTTTTAAAAATCTTCTCGAGTTTTTCATACCATTCAGTTCCAAACCTTTTGATAATACTATTTTTTAAAAACTGGAATACATACACTTTATTTTTTTCTCCCAAACTACAAGCAGATTTGCAAATACTCCAGTTGTGATAGTTAATGGCCGTAAAAGACTTATATTTTTTTATTCTTAAAGGATATAAACCACATGAAATTGGTTTTTCCCAATTTATTTTTTTTTCATCATATGATTTTTGGATTGAGCATAGCGCTATACCATTTTCATCAAAAAAAGCATATGCACATTCTTTACCATTAATTATTGGTGTCTCTATATCTCCGTCTGAACCTCTAACATAGAGACCCTTTTTTTCAACCTCATCAATACCTTTTTTGGTCATGTATGGTTTGATGTGTTTGTAATTCTTTTTTAATTTTTTTACATCCTCTTTTTCCAATGGAGCTCCTGCATCTCCTTTTACGCAACACTGTCCCTTGCAACTATTTATATCACAAATAAATTTTTTTTCTAATACTTCGTCAGAAACAATAACATCATCAATTTTAATCATACTTGAATAAAATTAAAATAATTAGATAAATTTGGGGCATATTAAATGTATGATGAAAAATTTGATTTTGGTATTTATTTTGATTTCAATTGGTATGCTGATCTTTAATGCCTTTTTAATAGACTTTGATAATCCTCTTGTTAATGAAAGTCTAGTTGCAGTAATTGGAGTTTTTTCTTCTCTATGTTCATTTTTACTTCTTTTAATACTTCTTTTATCACTTAAGATAAAACGTCTTAAAAAAAAGGGAAATTAAACTAATACTATTTCAGAATATTTATTGCCTCAAATATATAAGGGTCATTGGAATTATTTACTTCAATCTGAGTCTTTCTGTCAAAAAGTTGAAAAACTAAAATAGATCTAATACTATTAATCATAATTTCATAATCAGTTGATTTTAAATCTATTTTATTTTTTTTAGATAGTACATTTAAAAGTTCAATCCATTTTGCTTTGTCTAAAAATTGTTCTTTTAAGACATCTTCTCTTTTTAGTTTTGAATAAAAATTACGGTTTTTGTCTACCTCTTCAATAACCATACGATTGAGTTGATTCCATATAATTTCATAACTAATATTTTTAGCTTTAGCTTCTTTACTAGGTAAAATTTTATCAGGTAAAATTCCCCCTTTAGTAAATAATTTTTTCCCATTAGTGCTATAATACATTATAGTGTCAATAGCTTGATCATGTGGCTTTTTTGAATCATTTATCAAGTATTTAATATTGTCATTATAAGACTCAAAGGGTTTTTGAATACTTCTGCCAGAGGGTGTATAATATTTTGCTACAGTAAGGCGAATTGCATCTTTACTTCCTAGTGGGAATTGATTTTGAACCAACCCTTTGCCGAAAGAAGTTTCTCCGATTATGAAGGCTCTATCATTATCTTGCAGGGCTCCAGCTAAAACCTCGCTTGCAGATGCGGAGTTTTTATTTATTAGAATGCAAACCCTTCCGTCTTTAAATATTCCTTCCCCTGAAGCGAGTTTTTCTTTTATTTCACCTTTACTTGACTTAACAATCACAATTTTTTGATCTTTTTCTAAGAATAGATCTGAAATTTTCTCAGCTGAGAACAAGTAACCCCCAGGGTTGTCTCTTAAGTCCAAAATAAGTTTTTTAATCCTCTTTTCATTAAAATTTTCAATAGCCAATTTAAAATCAACATCTGTTTCTTTAATAAATCTATCAATTTTGATGTATCCTACATCTTCTTTCAATTCATAAAAAAAGACTGAAGCGATATCAACCTTCCCTCTTTCTATATTTACATTAAATTTTTCCGCGGAACTAGGCCTGAAGATTTCAAGATTAATTTTTGACTCTTTTGGCCCTTTGATTTTATCTAAGATTTTTTGATTTGATAGATTTTTGCCATAAAGGGTATCCTTATCGCTCATTAAGATTCTATCCCCTGCTAATAAACCAAATTTTTCAGCTGGACTGTCTTTCAATACTCTTATGATAGAAACCGTATCGTTTATGAAAAAAAAGTTTACTCCAATTCCTTCAAAACTTCCCCTCATACTTTCATTTACAATAGGTAATTCGTTTTTTGAAATATAAAATGAGTGTGGGTCTAATTTTTTTACAACATCTTTTATAATTTCATTAGAAAGACTATCTAAATCTATTTTGTCTACATAATAATTTTTTAAGTAGTAATATAAGTTTTCAATTTTCTTTTCAGGATTATTAGATGATTCAAATAAATTATTTCCTAAGCTTTTATAATTATAGATTAATAGAAATGTACTACCTGCGATAAGAATCAGATATATATAATTTCTCATTTATTTAATTATTTTAGAGGAATTTGATCTACTATAACACCTGCTTTTTTTAAAAATTCAACCCCAGATAAATCTTTGTAGGCCTCAGAATAAACCACTCTGGATATTCCTGATTGATGGATCAATTTAGAACATTCCCTACATGGTGAAAGAGTAACGTATAGTGTTGCTCCGTCAGAAGATTGAGTTGAACTTGCAACTTTTAAAATTGCATTGGCCTCGGCATGAAGAACGTACCATTTTGTATAGTTATCTTCATCTTCACAAACATTTTCAAAACCTGTCGGAGTCCCGTTGTACCCATCAGAAATTATCATCCTATTTTTAACTATTATTGCACCAACTTGTCTTCTTTTACAGTAGGAAAGTTTTCCCCAAGTTTCTGCCATTTTTAAATAGGCAATGTCATATTTTTTTGTTTTGTCCAATTAGTTTAAAATAATATTAAATTCAAAATCTTGAAAAAATCATTTGTACGGATGCTAAAATAACAATTGAAATTATTACAACTCTCCACATTTGAAATAATGTTTCCTTTTTAGAAAAAATTTGATTTAGTGAGATTACTACAAGAACAATCAGTATTTGTGCAAACTCGATTCCTAAGGCGAAAGGAAATAAAGTTTCTGTTGAATTATTAGATTGAAAAATAAATCCAAAATATTTACCAAATCCAAATCCGTGAATGATACCATAGGAAAAGGTTACTATGTTTTGATAAAATAAATTTTCATTTACTTTATTTCTCAAACTTGAAATTGCGGTAAGTAAAATTGTAATTGGAATTAAAAGTTCAATTATATACGAGGAAGTTTCTATTTTATAATAATTCCCGAAAAAGAGTGAAATTGTGTGTCCAAGTGTAAAAAAAGTAACCCATATAAAAGTTTTCTTCCACATTTTAAATGTGTGGTTAATCACCAATACAACGATGAAAAATAAGTGGTCTAAGCCATCCAGGTCAAGTACGTGTTGAAATCCTAACAATAAATTGAAGTAAAAGCTATCCATTAGAACCCTCTCTCTTTTTGAATTTTTTCATATGCATCTTGTACTCTTTGAAATTTTTCTTTTGCTCCTTTTTTTAGTGCCTCATCACTTGATTGTATTTTATCTGGATGATATTTTTTAGCCATCTCTCTGTATGCTTTTTTGACTTCTAAATCAGTTGAATCGGGAGTAATTTCAAGAATTTTATAAGCATTATCGGTTGATTTTATAAACATTGCTTTTATACTTTCAAAATCTACACTGTTTATTCTTAATGAGTCAGAGATTTGAAAAATTTTTTTAACTTCTGAAACATCAATCCTACCATCTGCATTTGCTATTCCAAATAAAAAATGTAGAATTTGAAGCCTAATTTCATAAGGGGCAACTCTGACAAAATAATCACAAAGATTTACAACATCTTGACTATCTTTTTTCACTTCTTTATTAAATTTTGAAAAAATCATATCCGCATTCATTTTTCCGTAACTGGATATAAAATAATTTCTGACAAAGTTTAATTCTCTATCATCCACCTTACCATCAGCTTTGATGACAATTGCCGCTAGAGAAAGAAGGTTTAATTGCAATTTATCATCGGTAAACTTTCTTCGAAAATTCCCGGTTCTATAGGAGCCTCCCTTTAATTGGAGTGAATTTTCTAAGATGCTTCCTAAAAAATAACCAATAATCGCCCCGGCAAATCTAAAGTAGATATAACCAAATATTGCACCAATCCATTTTATCATTGAATTACAACTTTAATGCAAATATAAGTTTATATAAAAATGTTTTTTTATGCTAATTAAAAATTGATAAAATATCTATATTTGAAAAAAAAATAAATGTATCCAGAAGAAATTGTTTTACCTATGCGCGAGGAACTAACTTCGGTTGGTTTTAAACAAGTAACCACGTCATCTGAAATTGAAAGCGCAATAAAAAGTTCAGGAACCACATTAGTTGTTGTCAACTCTGTTTGTGGATGTGCCGCGGCAAATGCTAGGCCAGGAGTAAGACTTTCACTAGAAAATGAGGTTTTACCTTCTAAATTAACAACTGTCTTTGCTGGAGTAGATCGTGAAGCTACAGATAAAGCTAGATCGCTGATGGTTCCCTTCCCCCCTTCATCACCATCGATTGCTCTATTTAAAGATGGCGAATTGGTGCACATGATAGAAAGACATCACATTGAGGGAAGACCCGCAGACGCAATAGCTGAGAATCTAAAATCTGCATACGACGAGCATTGTAAATAAGTCAGTAATTTGGTTTTTGTTTGTTTAAAAATGCATTGACCCCCTTTTTAAAATCTGGGTGGTCAAAACACTTTGAGAAGTATTCGGATTCAATATCACTGCATTTTTTTTTGCTATCCCCTCCACTATAATTAATCGCCTTAATTGCAGAATTTACTGCATTTGGAGAGTTCATTATAATCTGATTTGCAACCTGAGTTGCTTTATCCAGCAATTCGTTTTTTTTCAGTCAGATATGAAATTAACCCTATCTCTAAGGCTTCTTTGGCACTTATCTTTCTACATGTTAAAATCATTTCTTTCGCAATTCCTTTTCCTACTATCTCGGCTAATCTGTATGTGCCCCCGTAACCGGGAATAGTCCCCAAAGATGTTTCAGGGAAACCCATTAAAGAATTGTCTGATGCAATTCTTATATCGCAGGACAAAGCTAGTTCTAGCCCTCCTCCTAACGCATATCCATTAATAGCTGCAATAATAGGTTTTGAGAAATCTTCAATAAAATCAAATACTTTTTCTTTTCCATTTTTTGAAAGCTCCATCGCTTCTTTAGATTTAAATTCTGAAAACTCCAAAATATCTGCCCCAGCTGCAAAAGCTTTTTCACCTATACCCGTTAAAATTATTACCCTAATTTTATCATTTTTGGATATTGCTCTAAGAGTTATATTGATTTTATTAAGTAAAGAAATATTTAAGGCATTGAATTTTTCTGGTCGGTTTATATATAAAAAAGCTATTTTATCTTTTCGTTCTATTAATAATTCCTCTCCCTCCATTTTTATTTTTTTAAGATTATAGAAAATTTAGTTCCCTTATTAGGTTCTGATTTAAAACTAATGCTACCATTTAAAGAGTCAATTATATTTTTTACAATAGCCAAGCCTAAACCCATTCCTGCTGACTTGGTTGTAAATTTTGGTTCAAATATTTTTAATTGGTCCTTTTTTACGATTCCAGTCCCATTGTCCTCTATGTTCATTTTAAGTTTATTTTTTTCAAGTAAAATGTCAACATTAATTTTCGGTGTTCTGTTTTCAGGAACTGCTTGAATAGCGTTTTGAATTAGATTGGTAAGTACTCTAATCCACTGAGTTCTGTCAATTGGCCAAATTATTTTCTTTTTGGTTGATTTAATTTTGACATTAGAGCTTTTGAAAATTTGAACTGCTGAATTTGTTATTTCAACTATATCTTGATCTTTTATTTTAGGCTTTGGCATAGTAGCAAAGTCTGAAAAGGTATTAGCAACCATACTCATAGTATCAATTTGCTCTATCAATGTTTTGAGAAAGGATTCTAATTTTTTTTGATAGTTTTTTTCATTGGGAACGTTAAATTGCTGAAAACTCTGTATTGTTAGTCTCATAGGAGTTAATGGATTTTTGATTTCATGAGCGACTTGTTTGGCCATCTCTTGCCAAGCCTGTTCCCTTTGTCCTTTAGCAAGTTTTTCAGCACTTTTTTCAAGTTCTGATAACATCTTATTATATGAACGAGCTAAACTTTCAATTTCTTTTGTTTTGGTTTTAATTTTAATCCTATTGTTTTTTTCTAATAATCCTGTTTTAAGAATTTTAGACCTTAACTTTTCTATTGGACGAGTTATAAAACTTGACAAGAAAAAGGCAAAGAAGATGGTTGCAATCAACATCAAAGAATATACTTGTAGCAACCTAACTAAAAAGATATTGAGTTCTGTTTGACTAAATGATAAATCTTCAAAATATGGGAAATATAAAATTAAATATGGTTTCAAATCGTCTCCTAGAAGTAGACTGTAAGAGGACTGAAATTCTCCCTTTTCGTTTATATTTTGTTCGAGTATCCTTGAGGTCTGATTTTTTGTGAGATTTTTAATGATGGTATCCTTTATCTTTAGATGCTCCGTTTCATCAAAGTCATCTACATATGAATAATATAGAGGTTTTCCATCAAGTGAATATAGCGCAAATTCAACCTTATGAATAGTAGAGATAGGATTAAACTCTTTTAAAAAATAATCATAGTTTTTAGGAACAAATTTAATTGTGGTGTCTTTGGTAATAATATTTTTTAAATGACTTTTTACTTGCGTCTCTTTTCTTATTAATCTTCTATTATTATAATCATCATTTTGAGCAAAATACTGGAAATAGGTGGCCACTACAATTAGTAAAAGTGAAAAAATTGTTAGTAATATCATTGAAAAGAAAATTCTTACCCTTAAAGAAACTTTACCTTTCATATCATGATTATTTTCTATATTTCTGATATAGTTTAATTCCAATAAATAGGAAAATCATAAGTGAAATAAAACTTACAACTCCTGATAACAATGTCATTGCTTCCTTAAATGTTGCTAATAAAATTATTATAAATAAAAGTAGAGTTGGTGCCTCATTCCATATTCTCATAAAAAAAGAAGATTTTTTAATTTGATCTCTTTGTAATTGTTTAAAAAAAACGTGTGTTTTTAAATGATAAATAATTAATAGAGCCACAAAAGATAACTTAACAATCATCCACTTTTGCAATATCCAGGAAGGAATAATTGTCAACATTAAAACACCAAAAAGTATAGTTAATATGGCTGAAGGCCAGCTAATAATATACCATAATCTTCTTGTCATTATTTTTAGTTGCTTAGTAAGAATTTCTTTTTCTGGACTACCTTTTTTAGAAGCTTCAATATGATATATAAATAGTCTGGGAACATAAAAAAGACCAGCAAACCATGCAACAACAAAGAAAATATGAAGGACTTTAAAATAATTATAATACGATTCCAAAATCTAAGTTTTAATAAAATTACAAAAAAGCATTTTTGGAATTGCTTATGTGATTATTATTAATTTTTTTAATTCAAAATTCAAATAAATCCCAGTGAGTACTGTAGATAGCAGCTCCGCCAACGGAAATGATATCCATACACCGTATACACCGTACATTTTTGAAAGAAGAAAAACTAGTGGTATTAAAAAAAAACTTGCCTTGAAAGAGTAAGCATTAATGCTGGAAAAGCCCTCCCAACTGCTTGGAAATACGCAGAACCGATTAACTGAATACCAATAATTGGTGTCGCCATAAATACTAAAATGAGTGCATCCGATGTTTTGTCAATTATATTTACATCGGATGTAAAAGCACTTGCTACGATATCTGAAAATGTATATATAAACAAAAATATTATTGTTGCCATACCTGTTGAATAAATAATTGCTTTTTTTACTGAATTTAGAACTCTATCTTTATTTTTTGCCCCAAAATTGTATCCAGCAATGGGAATAAATCCTTGTGTAATTCCTAAAATTGGGAATAACATAAACATCAACATTCTGCTAATTATAGCATAGACAGCTATCATACTTTCACCTTGCAGTGAAAAAAGGATATTATTTACAACTAAAACAGTCAAACTAACTGCAGCTTGCCTAGATAGAGTCACAAATCCTAGAGACACAGTTTCTTTAACTATGCTCATGTCAAATTTCAAATCACTTATATGTAATTTCAAGTCAGATTTTTTTAAAACAAAAAATAGTAATATGTATATGCCGCATATAAAGTAGGATAAGGTAGTTGCTAAAGCTGCTCCATACATCCCCAAACCTAATTCATAAATGAACAAATAATCCAAACATAAATTTGACACAGATGGAATAAACATAGCATACATAGCAATTTTGGGTTTACCCTCAGATCTAATTGTATTATTTGACATCATGCAAAGACCCAGAATGGGAACCCCAATCATAACAATTATGTAGTAAATTTTAGCTAAATCAAATAATTCACCCTTTCCACCAAAAAGTGGAATTAAAGTATCTGTGAAATATAATCCTAAAGACATAAAAAAAACGGTTGAAATTAAAGTGAGCGAAACTTGATTTCCAAATGTTTTGTTCGCCTTTTTATGATTTTTATTTCCAAGAGATCTCGATATAATAGACCCACCGCCTATACCTATAGACATTCCAATTGCAGCAACAAAAAATGACACTGGAAGAACAATATTTATTGCTGCAATTGCATTCGGGCCAATCCAATGTCCGACAAGAATGGTATCAATGAGTATATTTAAGGACATTACTAAGATGCCTAGTGATGAAGGTACCGCATGTTTAATAAGTAGTTTTCCAATAGGTTCTATTCCCATTTCAGAAGCAGAACGATTCATATTTTTTCAAGCACCTTTTCATTCCACTCTGTAACCCATTTTGACAATAGCTCTACCCAATCTTCTCTGTCATTAATACATGGAACGACGTGCAATTTTTCTCCACCATTTTCTTCAAAATCCTCTACTGCCTCCATCCCAATTTCTTCAAGAGTTTCTAGACAATCTGATACAAAAGCTGGTGTTACAACAGCCATATTTTTGACCCCGGATTTTGCAAAATTATTAATTGTTTTATCTGTGTAGGGTTGCAACCACGGATCAGGACCTAGTCTTGATTGAAAAGATGTAGAGTAAGCACCATCTTTAAGTTTGAGGAATTTTGCAACTGCTTGAGTTGTTTTTATGCACTGATGACGGTAACAGAAATTATGAGCCTTTGACTTAGTATCACAGCAGACATTATTCATCTTACAATGTGATTTAGTAATATCAGACTTTTTTATATGTCGTTTTGGAATACCATGATATGAAAATAAAAGATGTTCCCATTTTTTATTTTTTAAAAACTCTTTAATAGAATTTGATAAAACCCGTATATAGTTTTTATCATCATAAAATGATTTAAACGAAGAGAGTTTAAGGTGAGGATAAAATTTATTTTTTATTTCTTTTGCTAATACTAAAATAGTTTCTGTAGTTGCCATCGCAAATTGCGGGTATAAAGGAACAAGGAGAATTTCATTTACCCCCTTTTTCGATAAAGAATCCAAACCATACTTTATTGATGGATTACCGTAACGCATTGCAAGTTCTACAGGTATATCAACTTTTTTTTCTAGCTTTTCCTTCAATCTTTTTGAAAGAACTATTAAAGGAGATCCCTCTTTCCACCATATTTTTTTATAGGCCTTTGCGGATTTTTTTGGTCTTGTATTTAAAATAATTCCTTTTACCAAAAGGCTTCTAATAAAATAAGGAAAATCAATGACTCTTTCATCCATTAAAAATTCTCTCAAATAATTTTTAACATCAGCAGGTTCAGGTGTATCAGGGGATCCTAAATTTACTAATAAAATTCCTTTCATATATTTATTGATGCTTTAAAAAATTGTCACGAAGATAATGAGAGTAAATATTTTTTTGGTGTAATTCCAAATTTCTTTTTAAATGCTGCAATAAAGTGACTGGCTGTTGAATATCCAACTTTTAATCCTACCTCATTAACATTGTATTTGCCAGAATCTAACATTCTTCTAGCTTCTTCCATTTTGTGAGTTAATAAATATCCATAGACAGTGTCTCCATACAATTCTTTAAAACCTTCTTTTAATTTATTTAACCCTATTTCAACCTTATTAGAAAGCTCGGTCAATGAAGGTGGTTCAGAGAAATTTTGAAGAACTATTTCCTTTGCATTTCTTATTTTTCTTACGTTATCTTCATCGGCTAAAAAGGGACAATTTTCCAAACTTGAATCTTCACTTTTACTAAAACAAAGACTCAATAATTCGTAAATTTTACCGGTTAAATATAGAGATTTCATGTTATTATTTACTTTAGCTTTTGTTATTTGATTTATCACAAAATTCATACTTGGATTAATAATCATGGTCTCGTAATACTTTTTAGCGGTGTTTTCATCACTTAGAAAAGGAATATTTTCAGCATCGGATGAAAATAAACTATGAAATTTTTTAATAGATATTATGATGCTAAGAATTGAAGATTTTGGATTCAATTTTAAATTTATTGGTAAATCTTTTTCTGGATTAAATAGTAAAATCACTTTGTTTTGATCAATTGGTAACAAATAATTTCCATTATTGAAAATAAAATCAGCTCCTCCCTTGACGCAAAAATGAAATTGTATTAGACTTCTTTTGACATCTTTCGTATTTGTTTTCTGAAAATCTGATTCATTTACAAAATAATACATGTAAAAACCATTGCTTAACTCAAATTTATTTGTTAAACTTTTATCGTTATTTTTGTCAGACATTTTAAACACATTATTTAGAATCAATCTATATAAGGGGACCTTGCAGTCATTACAGCCCATGTTTACCTTAGATACATCAAAAGTATACTCTTTGCGTTAATTATTATACTTTTATCGTTATTTTTTTTATGAAAGTGATGTTATTTTTGCGTTGTATTTGAGTTTGAATGGAGAATTTTAATGATTTAACTAATTTTTATGTTGTAGGAATTAGTTATAGGAATGCGGATTTATATACAAGAGGTGAATTTAGTCTTTCTAAAGTACAAAGACTAAAAATTTTAAATAAAGCCAGATCCCAAAACATAAAAGA
>NHEX02000003.1 GCA_002171475.2 Flavobacteriales bacterium TMED96 | reverse complement strand
TTCAGTTTTATTCTTTTTATAATAACATTTCTTTTTATGTTTTTAGGAGCTCTTTTATATGCATACGCCGAAAAAGAAAATATAAACGTGCCTTTAATGAATGGAAGTTCAAATACCGATCTTTTGTTTCCAAAAATTGCACTTGAAGGAGAACTGGGAGGTGGAGTAGCAGTTACCTTTATCTTGGGTCTAATTGCTGCTGCTTACAGCAGTGCAGATAGTGCTCTTACTTCTTTAACAACATCTTTTTGTATTGACTTTTTAAACACTCAAAAATTAGAGTCTGAAATTCAAAAAAAAATTAGAAAAAAAGTTCATTTTTTTATGGGTACACTTATTGTCATAATTGTTATTTCATTCAAGTATTTCTTGAGTAAGAATGTAATTGACGGTCTGTTGACTGTTGCCGGTTACACCTATGGACCATTATTGGGTTTATTTGCATTTGGTATTTTTACAAAAAAAAGGATTTTGGATAAGTGGGTTTGGTTAGTTGTTGCAATTTCTGTAATAATTACATTAATAATAGGAAATATTAACCCAGATTATTTAGGTGGTTATAAGGTTGGATATGAACTTCTTCCAATAAATGGTATGATTACTTTTATGGGTTTAATATTGATTAGTAGAAAGCAGAACTAAAGTACAGCTATTTTCGCAACTGATTTTTTTTTCTTCAAGCTTATTCATTAAAACCTCATTCTCACTCCCAGGATTAAAAATAACTCTTTGGGGGTTTAGTTTTAAAATATAATTTATATACTGAGACTGATTATGAGGTTTCAGATATATCGAGACAGTATGAATATTTTTATAGTTGATCGGTCTTATTTGAATTTTTACATCCATTATTTCTCCCTCATTTAAGCCTAAAGCGCAAACACCTAAATTTAGTTTTCTTAATTTGTGAATTGCTTTGTATGAGTATCTATCCTTATTAGTTGAAGCACCGATAATAAGAGTTTTCATTACCAAACAATCATAGTACTACCCCATGTAAAACCGCTTCCAAAAGCTGCTAATACGACTTTATCTCCATGTTTTACCTTATTTTTCTCCCATGCTTCGGTAAGTGCAATTGGGATGGAAGCAGCTGTTGTATTTCCATAGTTCATAATGTTGTTATAAACTTGAGAATCTGTCAAATCGAATTTTTTTTGAACAAATTGTGAAATTCTAAGATTTGCCTGATGAGGAATTAATAGATCAATATCTTCACTTTTCCATTTGTTAGATACAAGACCTTCATTTATTACCTCTGTAAATCTTGTTATCGCATGTTTGAATACCATTTGACCATTCATGTATGGAAAATAACTTTCATCATTTGGGTCATTTACATCCATAATTTCAGGAACCCATCTTTGAGTACTTGGTCCAATTAGAGACAACTCTTTCGCATATTTTCCTTGGGAATATAGATGAGAAGATTTAATTCCAAAATTTTTATCATTTTCTCGGGTTAAAACTGCTGCACCTGCTCCATCTCCAAAAATGACAGAAACAGCTCTCCCTCTTGAAGACATATCCAGTCCTCCAGAATGGTTTTCTGCACCAACTACTAGTATATTCTTATACATACCAGATTTAATAAATTGATCTGCAGTTGCAATTGAATAGATAAAACCAGAACACTGCATTCTAATATCCATAGATGGACAAGTTGAAATTCCTAGCAATTCTTGGAGTAAGACTCCTGAACCAGGGAAATACAGGTCGGGGCTAAGTGTTGCAAATAGAATCATATCCAATTCGCTTGCTTTAATACCAGCTCTATTTAATGCTACTTTGGAGGCCTTAAAAGCCATAGTTGACGGAGAATCATCGCTCCCTTTAACAATATGTCTTCTCTCATTTATTCCTGTTCTTTCGACAATCCATTCATTGGATGTATCCATAATCTCAGCAAGATCATCATTTGTTACAATATTATCAGGCAAATATTTTCCTAAACCTACTATTCTTGAATTGAACACTTAAAAAGTTAAATTTTCTAAAGCTAAATATAAAATTTTTATAAAATGCCAATTTGGCAGAAAAAATATTTGGGATGGTTTTTGATAATTATAAAAAAAAAAAATTATGTCTAAAGGAAAAATTAATGTATCTGTAGAAAATATATTCCCTCTAATTAAAAAGTTCTTATACAGTGATCATGAAATCTTTTTAAGAGAACTAATATCAAACGCAACAGACGCTACTTTAAAGTTAAAACACTTAAGTAGTATAGGTGAAGTAAAAGGAAATATTGGCGATCCTAAAATTGAAATTAAAGTTGATAAATCTAAAAAAACACTGTCTGTCATAGACCAAGGAATTGGGATGACACACGAAGAGGTTAAAAAATATATTAACGAAGTTGCATTTTCAGGAGCTGAAGAATTCCTGGAAAAATATAAAGATAAAGACAACCAGTCAAATATAATTGGGCATTTTGGCCTTGGGTTTTATTCATCTTTTATGGTTGCTAAAAAAGTTGAAATCATAACTAAATCGTACAAAAAAGATCCAGCTGCTAAGTGGTCGTGTGACGGCTCTCCCGAATACAGTTTAGCAAAATCTGACAAGAAAGATAGAGGTACAGAAATAATATTGCACATAGACAAAGATTCTACTGAATTTCTTGAAGAAAGTAGAATTAAAACACTTTTAGAGAAGTATAATAAATTTATGCCTATTCCAATTAAGTTTGGAATGAAAGATGAAACTCTGCCACTACCAAAAAATGCAAAAAAAGATGCTAAACCAAAAACAATACAAGTAGACAATATTGTTAATAATCCCAACCCAGCATGGACTAAAAAGCCTAAAGACTTAAAGGACAAAGATTATAGTGAATTCTACAGGGAGCTTTATCCCATGCAGTTTGAAGAACCTCTTTTCAATATCCATTTAAATGTAGATTACCCATTTAACCTTACTGGTATACTATATTTTCCAAAGGTTAACAACGATTTGAATATTCAAAAAGATAAAATACAACTTTACCAGAATCAGGTATTTGTAACTGACAACGTCGAAGGGATAGTTCCTGAATTTTTAACCCTATTAAGAGGAGTGATAGATTCTCCAGATATCCCTCTTAACGTTTCAAGAAGCTATTTGCAAGCTGATAGTTCAGTTAAGAAAATTAGTAATTATATAACAAGAAAAGTAGCTGACAAGTTAATTAGTCTGCACAAAAAGGATAGAAAAGCTTTTGAGTCGAAATGGAACGATATAAAAGTAATTATAGAATACGGAATGTTATCAGAGGAGAAGTTTTTTGAGAAATATCAAGACTATTTTCTGTATCCAACGGATGAGGGAACTTATTTAACGATGGAAGAGCTTAAAAAAGAAATCCATGAGATACAAACCGACAAAGATGGAAAAATGGTTGTACTTTACTCATCTAATTCTGAAGAACAATTTTCATACATTCAGGCCGCTAAAGAAAAAGGTTATAAAGTAATAATTTTAGACTCTCCAATTGTTTCTCATCTTATTCAAAAAATAGAAGCATCAAATGATAAGATCACTTTTACAAGAGTCGATAGTGATGCAATTGAAAATTTGATCAAAAAAGAAGAGGAAAATACTTCAAAGATATCAGATAAAGAAAAAAAGTCTCTTGAAGATTTAATAACAAAATTTATCCCAAAAGAAAAATATACTGTTAAACTCGAAGCCCTTACTAGTTCCCAGTTTCCATTTGTTCTTACTCAACCAGAATTTATGAGAAGAATGAAAGAGATGCAAAATACTGGAGGTAATTCTATGTTTGGAAGTATGCCTGAAATGTTCAATTTGATTGTTAATGTAAATCATCCACTAATTACACAAATACTTAAAACTAAGACTTCCAAAAAACAACAAAATTTAATTAATCAAACTCTTGATTTAGCTAAATTGTCTCAAAATCTTCTAAAGGGAGAAGATCTTAATAAATTTATAAATAGGAGTTTAAATATGATTAAATAAGGTTAGACTAGGTTTTTTGAATTGTTTTAAAATTAATGATAGTGGTTATGATTGAATTACCTTATAAAAACAAATTTGAAACTTTAAAAGGCACGACCGGTCTTAATATTTCCTACTTACCTGATTTTCTAAATAAGAGCAAATCTGATATTCTTTACAAGAAATTCCTTGACAATATTCCGTGGCAGAAATATAAAGTAAAAATATTTGGTAAAACATACGATCAACCAAGACTTACCTCTTTTCACTCAATAGGAAATAAAAAGTATAATTATTCTCAAATAGGAATAAAAAACAATTTAATGACTAAAGATTTAATCAATTTATTGAATCAAATACATGATAAGACAAATTACAGATTTAATTCTGTATTACTGAATTTATACAGAGATGGAATGGACAGTAATGGTTGGCACAGCGATAATGAACCAGAACTTGGAGATAATCCTAAAATTGCGTCCATTACCCTTGGAGAAGAGAGGTTTTTCCATATAAAGCATAAGTATAAAAAAAACTTAAGATATAAGATACTTTTAAAACACGGCAGTTTACTAATAATGGGCGATAAATCTCAAACCGATTGGGTTCATCAAGTTCCAAAAACAAAGAAAAAAATTAACCCTAGAATCAACTTAACTTACAGATATATTTATTAATCCCTGCTTATAAGTATAGGTAAGTTTTTTGAAAACCATTTGTGATCTCTTAATACAGTTGCGTGTGTCCCATTTTTCACAATTATAAAATTTTTATTTCTTTCCAAATACCTAAGAGGGAACACTTTATCATTTTCACCATGAATATGGATGATATTTTTATCATATTTAGTTTGTTTCCAATTTACAATTTGATTTATTGACCATTTTAAATATTCAGGATCCCTCTCAGAAAGATATTTTTTGTAAGCATTAACCCTGGCCTTTATGGATGGGCCAAAAACAAACAGCAGAATTTTTTCTAAATCATCTATTAGATTTAAAGGCAGTAAGTGATGAATTCCTGTTTTTTTTGCAAATCTCATTGATAATGACAATTCAATTCTAGATTTCACGCTTGAAATAATTATAATTTTTTTTACTTTGATATGTTTTGATATCTCTTGTACTAAAATTCCACCAAAAGAGACTCCAATTAATATAGGTTTGTCATCATTAATAAATTCTGACATCCTTTTAGCGTAGTATTTTATGGTTTCATTTACATTTGGTTTTATCCATTTTAAATAGATTATTTTATAGTTAGTAGGAAATTCTATTAATTCAAATATTTTGGGAGAAGCTGCCATACCAGGCATTAAATAAATAGAAGTTCGAATTTTATTATCCATCTTTTAAAAACCTATTTTAAAATTTAGTATATTTGGGATGCTATTAAAAGTTAAATATAATTTTTAATCAGTTATATTCATAGACCAAAACATTACATGGAAGTTAAAGATCTTGACAATAATAAATTTTTAAGACAGTTCGAGCTTATTAAAGACAATGCAATGGCTAGAATAGAGTATGCTGAACAAGAAAGAAAAATTTTCTTAACAAAACTTATTGTTCCAAAAGAAATTGATTCAATAGAATTTAAAAATAAATTCATTTCCTTAGTTCTTGACTACGTCTCAGAAAAAAACATGAAAGTTGTTCCCACAAGCCCACATATTGCTGGTTTTTTAAGAAAAAATAAATCTTACAAGCACTTATTACCTGTAGGAATTAAACTTTAATTAATTCTCGCAAAACCTTCCTCGTCAATACCAACCAACTCCTTATTTTCTAGAGTATTAATAAGTGATGGATTCCAAAATTGTCTAACTTTAATATAGTTTGAAGAGAGTCCGTGTATATAACCTTTCTTGTTTTCAGATTCCCACAAAATATTATGAAACTTATTGAGATTATTTTTATAAAATTTATTTTTCTTATCTCGCGATAAATCTCTAAGAACTTGACTTCTCAAAATTTTATCTTTCTCGGATACTTTGTCTTGTATACCGTACGAAATTGTATTTTCTCTGTCAGAATATTTGAATACATGAAAATACGAAACGTCTAATTTATCTAAGAAATTGTATGTATCAAGAAATATATCACGTGTTTCAGTTGGGAAACCAACAATTACATCTACACCTATACTAGCATTGGGCATTAATTCTTTTATCTTGGAAACAAGGTTTGAATAAAAAGTTGAGTTATAACGTCTTTTCATATCTCTTAGGATTTCATCATTCCCACTTTGTAATGGGATATGAAAATGTGGTAAAAATTTTTTACTTTGAGATACAAATTTTATTATTTCATCTGATAATAAATTGGGTTCAATTGAAGAAATTCGATACCTTTTAACACCAACAATATTTTCTAGTTCATTTAAAAGAGCTAATAATCCCTTACCTTTTTCTTTCAATTTACCATTTACATTACCAAAATCTCCTAAATTGATTCCTGTAAGAACTATTTCTTTAAAACCCTTTGAAGCAATTTTTTTTACATTTTTGACGACATTTTCAATACTATCACTTCTAGATTGGCCCCTTGCAAGTGGTATTGTGCAATAGGTACATTTATAATCGCAACCATCTTGAATTTTCAAGAATGAACGTGTTCTTGATGAATTTTTATCAGAGAAACTAGAATTAAAGTCTTTAAAAGAATCAATTGAACAGGAGTATGTTTTTGAAATTTTTTCTTTATTTTTTTTATTTATAAATAGGTCTAAATTAAACTTTTCTGAAGCCCCTAAAACCAAATCAACTCCTTTGATTTTTGATATTTGATGAGTTTTCAGCTGTGCATAACAACCTATAACAGCTATAAAGGCATTTTTATTTAATTTATTTGCCTTTCTAACTAAATTTTTAAATTTCTTGTCTGCATTTTCGGTAACTGAACAGGTATTAAAAACGTATATATCCGCTATATCATTTGGATCAACTCTCACATAAATATCTGAGATAAACTTCTTTGCAATCTGTTCTGTTTCTGTAAAATTCAGTTTACATCCAAGGGTTTTGAAAGCAATTTTAGTTAAAGATTTGGTCTTTACTGGATTCAAAACTTAAATAATTAAAAATAGTTATGGTAATCTACTCACTCTTAGTTTGAGTTTGCTTTTTTCCGTACTTTGTTTTAAACTTATCAATTCTCCCAGCAGTGTCTACAAGATTCGACTTTCCAGTATAATATGGATGAGATGTTCTTGAAATCTCCAGTTTGACTAACGGATATTCGACGCCATCAACCTTTATCTTTTCTTTTGAGGGGGCTGTTGATTTAGTAATAAATACATCATTATTGGACATATCCTTGAAAGCAACAAATCTATAGTTTTCGGGGTGAATATCCTTTTTCATTTTTTGTTTATTAAAAAACTCAGACAAATGTAATTGTTTTTTCTAAATTTATACAACAAAAATTTAATACATGTTTACTAAAACAAGGAAATCTATTAGAGATTTTATTTTGCATTATGGAAATATTTTGGGATTGGTGTCAGTTGTCTTTGCATTAATGATATTTTTCCTTGACCTCCACTATGCTCAAGAAAACAGCATAAACCTAGTCAACTATGGGATTTCAGTCAGCGTTATAATCATAGCACTTTTAGATTACAGAAAAACTAGTGCTGGAATTTTATCCTTAGGTGATTCAATAAAAATGGGAATGGGAATTTTTTTGATTAGTGCAATTTACATTTCTATTTATACAGTAATACTTATAAATTTTTTGGACACAGAAACACTAACTAAATCTCTTGAGGTTACAGAAATGAAAATTTTAGAACAAAACCCAGAAATTTCTGAGGAACAACTTGATCAAATTCTTTCTTTTCAAGAAAAATTTTCCACTCCATTTGTAATAATTACTGTGCTCATTATTTTTTCATTAATAAGTGGTTTTTTCTCCTCACTGATATTGGGTCTAATTTTTAAAAAATCCAGGTGATTAGTTATTCGTAACTTAGCGTAAATCATTTTATATGATGAACCTTAGTATTATTATTCCCTCTTTTAACGAAAGTGAGTCTTTAATTGAGCTACATCAATGGATATCTAAAGTTGTTAAAAGAATTAATATTTTTTATGAAATCATAATTATAGACGATGGTAGCAGTGACGAATCTTGGTCAATAATTAAAAGAATCACAAAAAAAGACAATCAAACTATTGCTGTTCGATTTTCTAGAAATTTTGGAAAATCTCAAGCTCTACATGCAGGTTTTAGTTTATCAAAAGGTGAAGTGATAATCACATTAGATGCTGATTTACAAGATAGTCCTGATGAAATTCCAAATCTCTATAATAGAATTATTAGTGAAAAATTAGATATAATATCAGGATGGAAAAAAAGGAGATATGACTCCATATTTTTTAAAAATATTCCCTCAAAAATATTCAACTTTGCTGCGAGAAAAGCATCTGGAATAAATTTAAATGACTTCAATTCAGGTTTAAAAGCATATAAAAAAGAAGTTGTCAAATCCATAGAATTATATGGCGAGATGCATAGATATATCCCTTTGCTTGCAGCTAATAAAGGGTTTACCAGAATAGGTGAGCAAATTGTGAAACATCAAAAAAGAAAATTTGGATATTCAAAATTTGGTTTTAGTAGATTTATTAATGGTTTATTGGATTTAATAACCTTAATTTTTTTAAAAAAATTTGGTAGAAGACCGATGCATTTTTTTGGTCTGTGGGGATTAGTCCTAGTTTTTATTGGACTAATTTTTTCAGTATATATAGGTTTTGATAAATTGTTTTTAAATAAGGACAGCAGAATGATTGCACAAAGACCAGAATTTTACATTGCTTTAGCCACAATGATTCTAGGGGGTCAACTTTTTGTAGCTGGTTTTCTCGGTGAACTGATTAATGGCAGGCACAAAAACAGCAATCAATATTCCATATCCGAATCAATTAATGTAGATGAAAATAGCAGATAGAGTAAGTATTTGGAAAAATAAACCATTCGACAAGAAAACTATCAAAAAGATAATTGAACTTGAAAAGAATGAAGATGAATTGAATGAAAGGTTTCACTCCGACCTGGAATTTGGTACTGGGGGCATTAGGGGGGTTATGGGAATAGGAAGCAATAGAATCAACAAATATACCATATCCAAATTCACCCAAGGACTTGCAGATCATCTAAATAAAACTTTAAAAAAAAAACAGAAAACATTAATTATCGCATATGATAATCGTAGAAATAGTAAGTTTTTTTCAAATGAAGTTGCAAAAGTTCTTTCAGCGAATAATTTTAATGTTATTCTCTTTGATGATGTTAGACCAACCCCTTTACTCTCTTTTTCAATCAGACATTTTAATGCTGATGGTGGAATTATGATTACTGCTTCTCATAATCCTCCAGAGTACAATGGATATAAGGTTTATAATAGTTTTGGTGGGCAAATTGTTCCTCCCGATGATAAAAAGATATCGGAGTCAATTAAAAAACTAAATTTTAATAAAATAAAGTGGGACAATAATAAAAGTAAAGTAAAGATAATAGATGACAACTTTGATAAAATTTATTTTAAAAAAATTATTTCAAATAGTGTTTTAAAGAAAAAAAATAGAGAAAAATTAAAAATAGTATACTCCTCTCTACACGGAACCGGGATAAAAAGTATTCCTCCATTATTAAATGAAGCTGGTTACAAGGACATTAATTTGGTTGAAAATCAGTGTTTTATTAATGAAAACTTTTTAAATACAAATACATCCAATCCAGAGGATAAAAGTGCATTTGAACAGACTATACTCTTAGCTGAGAAAATAAATGGAGAAATAATCATTACAACTGATCCCGATGCAGACAGACTCGGAGTGGGAGTTAGAGATTTTAAAAAAAATTGGGTCTTGTTAAATGGTAATCAATTAATGGTTTTGTTTCTTTCATTTTTATTAGAAAAAGAATTCAAAAAAGAAAATTTTTTCGTCTCAACCACATTAGTTTCCTCACCACTGTTTGAAAAAATAGCTAAAAAAAACAAAATTGAGTGCAAATTATGTCATACGGGTTTTAAATGGATCGCCGATGTTATAGAAAAAGAAAAGAAAAAAACATTTTTATGTGGTGGTGAAGAAAGTTTTGGTTTTTTACATGGAAATGAGGTTAGAGACAAGGATGCTGCAAGTGCTAGCTTGCTATTTTGTGATATGTTTTCTTTTTTAAAATCAAAAGGAGAAACAGTGATTAGCTATCTTATTGAGATTTACAAGGACTACGGATTTTACTACGATAAACTTTATACCATAACCAGAAAAGGGCGAAAGGGAGCTGCCGAAATTAAAAAACAAATTGAAGTTTTAAGATTGAAGCCTCCCAAAACTATCGCTGGTATTAATGTCTCTAAAATTGATGATTTCAAAACAGGCTTGTCTTATTTAAAAAATGGAAAAATAAAAAAAATAGATTTACCAAAAACTAATCTGATTATTTATTACTTAGAAGAAAATTCAAGAATATCAGTAAGACCAAGTGGTACCGAGCCTAAAATAAAGTTTTACATTAATTTATATTCTAAGTGCAACAACACTTTTGATTTAAATAAAGAATCAAATAAACTAGAAAAAAAAGTAAAACAAATAATAAAACATTTTAATTAGATGAAATACTTTAAAGAAATTCTAAAATATGCGATTCCCTATAAATTATATATTTTTCTAAATATTTTCTTTAATGTTCTTTATGCTTTTTTTAGCGCCTTATCATTCGTCTCGATGATACCAATGCTAAATATTCTTTTCGGTACTACACCAAAGATTACTAAAAAGCCAGTTTATGAGGGGTTTTACACCATAGAAAAATACTTGACGAATAAAATAAATTATGAATTAAATATTGCATTAGATAAAAATCCTTTAGATGCACTAATTATTTCAATTTTCTTAATTATTAGTTTATTTTTTCTAAAAAACTTATTTAATTACCTTGCTCTTTTCTTTATAACATTCTTAAGAAATGGGATTTTAAATGATTTAAGAAATGATCTTTTTTCAAAAATTTTAGAATTACCAATCGGCTACTTTAAAAAAAGAAAAAAAGGAGATACAATTTCAAAACTATCTGCAGATGTTATTGAAATTCAAACTTCTTTTTTATCCATTTTAGAAGTATTAGTTAGAGAGCCTTTAACAATCATTTTCACATTGATAATAATGATTAAAGTTAATCTTCATCTAACTTTATTTGCTGTAGCTTTTATTCCGGCATCAGGATTATTAATATCCATTGTTGGAAAATCTTTAAAAAAACAGTCAGATCGAGTTCAGAAAGAACAGGGAGAGTTTCTTTCAATTTTAGAAGAAACTTTAAGCGGTTTAAACATTATAAAGGCATTTTTTGCAGAAAAACAATTTTTTAATAAATTCTCGAATTCTACAAACAGATTTTTTTATTTCAACAATAATTTGATAAACAGGCAAAACTTAGCTTCTCCTTTAAGTGAGTTTTTGGGTATCATTGTAATTGGTTGTCTATTATGGTATGGGGGTAAACTAGTGTTAATTGAGAATACATTACAAGCATCTGTTTTTATGTCTTTTATGCTTTTAGCCTATAATATACTTACACCAGCTAAAGCAATAAGTAAAGCATCTTATGCTATTAGTAAAGGTAATTCCGCAGCTGAGAGAATTCTTAGTCTATTGAATGCATTTAATTATATTTCTAATCAAAATTCCAATATTGAATTAGATCAATTTCAAAACGAAATACATTTTAAAAATATTTCATTTTCATTCGGTGAAAAAAAGGTTATAAACAAAATTAATCTGAAAATAAAGAAAGGAAGTAAAGTTGCTATTGTTGGTGAATCAGGAAGTGGTAAAACAACATTAATAAATTTATTAAATAGATTTTATGATGTTGAAAAAGGTGAAATTCTAATCGATGAAATAAACATAAAAAAAATAAGTAAGCGGTCTTTGCGTAACTGTATCGGGCTTGTTACTCAAGAACCTATATTGTTCAACGACACAGTTAATAACAATATCAGTTTAGGAAAGGAAGAACACGGTTTTGAAGAAATAATATCAGCAGCTAAGACATCAAACGCCCATAACTTCATTGTTAAGCTAAAAGAAAAATATAACACTAATATTGGTGATGGTGGAGGAAAACTATCAGGTGGGCAAAAACAGAGAATTTCAATTGCTAGAGCAGTTCTAAAAGACCCCCAAATTTTATTAATGGATGAAGCTACCTCTTCTCTAGATTCAGTCTCTGAAAAAATGGTACAAGATGCAATTGAAAAGTTATCCAAAAATAGAACTACTATTATTGTTGCACACAGGCTAAATACAATTCAAAAGGCTGATTTGATAGTTGTTATGGAAAATGGAACAATAATCCAAACTGGAACGCATAAAAAGCTAATATCAATTAAAGGGAAATATAAACAACTTGTGGAAATGCAAACATTTCAAAAATAAATGTGAATAACCGTAAGAGAAAAAAAATTATTTAGTCCCCATCAAGAGCAAAAATAAATTAGATAAAATGTATTTTTGGTTGTAAACAAAATTGAATGATTGAATTTTTCGGTAATAAGAAAAAAAAGATATATGTAGTTCAATCAACTTCAAAACTCCAAACATTTGATTTAGATAAACTTCGCTGGTTATTCAATAATGAGCCTAAAATTGAAGTCTCTGAAATTAAGGGAATTTTTTACGGACCAAAATCTTCGATGGTGTCACCTTGGAGTACTAATGCTGTTGAAATTACCAGAATAATGGGAATTGAAAAAATTTTACGAATTGAAGAGTTTTTTAGTTTTCAGCATAATAAAAATTTTGATCCAATGCTCTTTACAGAATACAAAAAACTCGATCAAAATATTTTTGAAAATAGCATAGCTCCAGAAAAAATAAAGGAAATTAGTGATATCAATCTTTTTAATATTGAGGAGGGCCTTGCACTAAGTGTAGAAGAAATACAATATTTAGAGGGCCTTTCAAACAAACTGAAAAGGAAACTAACAGATTCTGAGGTTTTTGGTTTTTCACAAGTCAATTCTGAGCACTGCAGGCACAAAATATTTAATGGTCAGTTTTCGATAGATGATAAGGTCAAAAAATTAAGTTTATTTGAAATGATAAAGAAAACATCTAGAATTAATCCCAATACAATTATTTCGGCATATAAAGATAACGTCGCATTTATAGAAGGACCCAAAATAGAACAATTTGCACCTTTAAAAGGAAACTTACCAAGTGAATATGTAAAGAAATGCTTTAAATCAGTTATTTCAATAAAAGCAGAAACACATAATTTCCCTACAACTGTCGAAGCATTTAATGGCTCAGCAACTGGGAGTGGAGGAGAAATTAGGGATAGATTGGCTGGGGGAAGAGGTTCCTTACCTCTTTCTGGAAGTGCTGTATATATGACCTCCTACACTGGATTACAGGATAAAAATTTGTTTAATTCAATATTTAAAAGAAAATGGCTTTATCAATCTCCAAGGGAAATTTTAACTAAAGCATCAAATGGAGCTTCTGATTTTGGTAATAAATTTGGTCAACCTCTAATCAACGGATCTATTTTAACTTTCGAGCATAAAGAGAATAAGGCTTTTTATGGATACGATAAAGTAATTATGCTAGCTGGAGGAATTGGGTTCGGTAAATCCGATCAGTCAAAGAAATTTAAACCTAAAAAAGGTGATAAAGTTGTAATTATTGGTGGTGACAATTACAGGATAGGTATGGGTGGAGCTGCAGTATCTTCATCAGATACTGGAAAATTTAAAACTCAACTTGAACTAAATGCAGTTCAGAGGTCTAATCCAGAAATGCAAAAAAGAGTTTCAAATGCAATTAGGTCAATGGTTGAAAGCTCAAATAACCCAATAGTTTCTATTCATGATCATGGAGCTGGAGGACATCTTAACTGCCTATCTGAACTACTTGAAGAATGTGGTGGGAAAGTAAATATTGATAATTTACCTATCGGAGACTCAACACTGTCTTACAAGGAAATTATCGGAAATGAATCTCAAGAGAGAATGGGTCTTATAATTTCTTCAAAAGATATAGAATTAGCATCAAAAATTGCAAAAAGAGAAAGGGCGCCTTTTTATGTTGTAGGAGAAGTTACCGGAGACAATAATTTTTCTTTTTTTTCAAAAAAAAACAACGACACTCCTTTAAATATGAAGATAGGTGAGTTAATTGGCAATTCTCCAAAAACGATAATTAAAGATCAAACGAGTAATAATATCTTTAAAGAAATTGTTTATGATAAAAATAAAATTGAAGAAAACATTGAAAAAATATTTCAACTTGAATCAGTAGGCTCAAAAGACTGGCTAACAAACAAAGTTGATAGATGTGTTACAGGAAAAGTTGCTCAGCAGCAGTGTGTTGGTGAGCTTCAACTACCATTAAGCAATTGCGGAGTAATGGCATTGGACTATAAAGGAAAAAGTGGAGTTGCTACTTCTGTTGGTCATTCACCACTTACTGGATTAATTAATCCAAAAATTGGTAGTATTAATTCAATCGCTAAATCACTTACAAACATAATTTGGGCACCTCTGGAAAAAGGACTAGAAAGTATTTCTTTGTCAGCCAATTGGATGTGGCCTTGTAAAAATAAAGGTGAAGACCATAGACTCTATCTGGCAGTTGAGGCATGTTCAACTTTTGCAATCAATTTAGGAATTAACATACCTACCGGAAAAGATTCGTTATCAATGACGCAAAAATATGATAAAATGAATGTTTTGTGTCCAGGTACTGTTATTATTACCGCAGCTGGAAACTGTTCTGATATTACTAATATCATATCTCCTGTTTTAAATGAAAAAGGAGGAGATATATATTATATTGATATGTCTAATGATAACTTTTATTTAGGAGGATCTGCATTTGCTCAAATTCATAAATCAATAGGTAAAAAAGCACCAACAATAAAAGATTATTCATATTTCAAAAAGGCATTTAATATAATTCAAAAACTAATTAATGATAAAAAAATATCATCAGGACACGATATTGGTTCCGGAGGATTAATAACTACTCTCTTGGAAATGTGTTTCTCTAGCTTAGAAATAGGTATGCATATAGATTTAGATGAGTTAGAAGAACAAGACACTTCAAAAGTATTCTTTTCAGAAAAAATAGGATTGATACTTCAATCAAAATTTGATATTAAATCAATATTAAAAAAAGAAAAAATCAAATGCATAAGAATAGGTAGTATAGTGAAAAAACCTATTTTAAAAGTAAAAAATCACTCTCAGTTATTAGAACTTCAAATTTCTAAATACAGAAAAAAATGGATGAAAATTTCATCCATAATGGAACAATTTCAAACTAAGGAAAATTTTGCTAAAATAAGGGCAGAAAATATTGTAAAACAACCACTAAAATTTAAATTTCCTTCTGGGTTTAGTGGTATTTACCCAAAGAAAAAAAAATATACCATTAATGCTGCGGTTTTAAGGGAAAAAGGTAGTAACTCTGAGAGGGAAATGGCCTATCTAATGGACATGTGTGGATTTAAAGTCAGAGATGTTCATATGACAGATATAATTGAAGAAAGAGAAAATTTAAAAGATATTCATTTTCTGGTTGCAGTTGGTGGGTTTTCAAATTCTGATGTTTTAGGTTCAGCTAAAGGATGGGCAGGTGCATTTAAATACAATTCTAACGCAAAAAAGATTATAACTGACTTCTTTAATCGTAGTGACACTTTGACTCTGGGCGTATGTAATGGGTGTCAACTATTTATTGAATTGGGGATGATTAACCCTAGTGATGAAAAAAAACCTAAAATGGAATTTAACAACTCAGGTAAATTTGAATGTATATTCTCGCCAGTACGAATTAAAGAAAGTAGCTCTATAATGATGAAAAACCTTGAGGGGACTATCCTTGGCATTTGGTCTGCGCATGGGGAGGGAAAGTTTTCTTTTCCATATGAAGAGAAAAAATATGAAATCTCAGGGAAATATTATTATGAGAAATATCCTTCAAATCCTAATGGTTCAGATTTTAATACAGCTATGCTATGCAGCAAAGATGGTAGACACCTAGTAATGATGCCTCACCTAGAGAGATCAACGTTCCCCTGGAACTGGGGTCATTATCCAGAAAATAGAAAAAATGATACAGTAAGCCCCTGGGTAATTGCATTTGAAAATGCTTATAAATGGTTAATCAATCATAAATAAATTTAATTTAAAAATTAATATTTTTAAATTGTGTTGTGAAAAAACCAAAACGGCTCTTTGACTTTTTAGAGTATCAGCTCAATAATCCCCTTGATAAGTCAATTAACACCAAATATGACGGGAAATGGGAATCCTTGAGTACTCATGATTTTTTTGAAAAAGTTCAAATTGTTTCAAGAAAATTAATTGAAATTGGTATAAAGAAGGGAGACAAAATAGCTTTAATCTCAACTAAAAACAGAACTGAATGGTGTATAGTTGATAACTCAATTTTACAAATCGGAGGAGTAACTGTACCTATATATCCAACAATTTCCGAAAAAGAATATCAATATGTTTTAAATCATTCTGAAAGTAAAATATGCTTTATTTCTGATAAAGATGTATTCGATAAGATTCATAAAATAAAGGACAAAACAAAATTGAAAAAAATTTATTCCTTTGAGGAATTTCAAAATTGCTCAAATTGGAATCTTTTATTTGAAAATGATAACAAATCACTACAAGGCAAGGTTAATATAAAAAAGGAAGAAGTTATACCTGATGATTTAGCAACTATAATATATACTTCCGGAACAACAGGTGTCCCCAAAGGAGTAATGCTTACACATAGAAATATAGTTTCCAATATATTATCAGCATCTACAAGGTTACCTCCTATGGAAAACAAAAATAAGGCTCTAAGTTTTTTACCCCTATGCCATATTTTTGAGAGAATAATTATTTACATGTATTATTACAGTAGAGTTGAAATTTATTTTGCTGAATCACTAGAAACTATTTCAGAAAATCTAAATGAAATAAGACCATTTTATATGACAGCCGTACCTAGACTGATTGAAAAAATATTTGATAAAATAGAAGGTAAAGCTGAGGAATTGAGAGGAGTAAAAAAAAGTTTATACAAATGGTCTATTTCAATTGCTGATAAATTTGATATTGAAAAACAAAATAGAATTTTTTACAACATTAAGCTTATGATAGCTAGATTTTTGGTCTTCTCAAAATGGAAAAATGCATTGGGGGGGAAGCTAGAATTAATTTGTTCTGGGAGTGCTCCTCTTCAACCTCAACTTGCAAAAATTTTTACAGCTGCGGGAATTAAAATTATGGAAGGTTATGGACTTACCGAATCATCTCCAGTAATATCAATTAGTGAACCTATAAAAGGTGGAACAAAATTTGGATACGTAGGAAAAATCATTGAAGGAATAGAGGTAAAAATCGCTAAAGATGGTGAAATTTTATGTAAAGGGCCTAACGTGATGAAAGGATACTACAAGAATTCAAAATTAACATCAGAAACAATCAAAAATGGTTTCCTTCATACAGGTGACATAGGAAAAATAGACAAAGATGGATTCTTAAAAATTACAGATAGAAAAAAACAACTTTTTAAAACATCGGGAGGGAAATACATAGCTCCTCAAGTAATTGAAAATAAAATGAAAAGATCGCCATTTATAGAACAAATAATGGTCATTGGTGAAGGTGAAAAAATGCCAAGTGCCATAATTCAGCCGGATTTTGAATATATTAAAAAATGGTTACAAAAAAATAAATTTAATTTTTTAGATGATTTTAAAAACATTTGTAAAAAAGAAGAATTGTTAATCAAAATTACCCGTGAGATAGATAAAATAAACGAAGAATTTGGTGATTGGGAAAGAATTAAAAAGTTTGAACTGACTCCTCAGATTTGGTCAATTGAAAATGGCCTTTTGACTCCTACTATGAAACTTAAGAGAAAATCAATACTTAAAAAATTTATTCATTTAAAAGAAAAAATTTATACTTAGATTTTTTTAAATAAATTA
>NHEX02000002.1 GCA_002171475.2 Flavobacteriales bacterium TMED96 | reverse complement strand
TAGCAGAAAGTGATGAAACAACACATTTTTCAATACTAGACTCCTTTGGAAATGCGGTTTCTGTTACTACCACTTTAAATGGATCTTATGGCTCAAAAGTTTTTGTCGATGAAATTGGTGTTTTTATGAATAATGAAATGGATGATTTTAGCAGCAAGCCTGGTTCTCCAAATATGTTTGGATTGGTTGGTGGTAAAGCTAATTCTATAAAACCTAAAAAAAGAATGCTTAGTTCAATGACTCCAACAATAGTTGAAAGAGAGGGAAAATTATTTTTAATACTTGGAACACCTGGAGGCTCAACAATTATAACATCTGTTTTTCAAACTATCCTTAATGCATACGAGTACAAAATGGGAATTCAAGAATCAATAGATTCACCAAGGTTTCATCATCAATGGGTTCCTGATTCTGTTAGATTCGAACCAAACTTTAAAAATACAAGTGAATTAAAAAAATTAAAGTCAATAGGTCATCAATTTGATTTACAGAAATCAAAATTTATTGGACGAGTTGATGCCATAATGGTTGACAAAATAGGCAATATCTCAGTTGGAGCAGATAAAAGAGGTGATGATTATGCCGAAATTTATTAGTTTATTTCAGACTATATTAAATGTTGACTGAAAACTTTATACATATCAAAGGAGCTAGAGTTCATAATTTAAAAAATGTTACTCTAAAAATTCCTAGGAATAAACTTACAGTTATAACTGGTCTTTCAGGAAGTGGAAAATCTTCTTTGGCTTTTGATACAATTCATGCAGAAGGTCAAAGAAGATATATGGAGACCTTTTCAGCATATGTTAGACAATTTATGGGAAATTTTGAGCGACCTGATGTAGATAAAATCGACGGGCTTTCTCCAGTTATTGCAATTGAACAAAAAACAACCTCAAAGAATCCTCGCTCAACGGTGGGAACTATAACAGAAATATATGATTTTTTGAGATTAATGTTTTCTAGAATTGGAGTTGCTTATAGCTATAATACAAAAAAGATAATGGTAAGTTATACTCATGAAAAAATATTAAGTCTTATCAAAAAAACTTTTTGTCAAAATGATATTATAATTCTAGCTCCAATAGTTAAAAGTAGAAAGGGTCACTACAGGGAGCTTTTCCAAAATTTAATTCACCAAGGCTTTTTAAAAGTTAGAGTTGATGGTCAAATAATAAGTTTAACAAATGGGATGAAACTCGATAGATACAAGACCCATGATATAGATTTACTTATTGATCGCTTCAGGTTAGACGATTCCGAAAATAAAAGCAAAAGACTAAATGAATCTCTGAAAACTGCTTTGTATCATGGAGAAGAAACTGTAATAATATTGAATGCAAAGGAAAATAAGATGAAATATTACAGTAAAAAATTAATGTGTCCTGAAAGCGGGATTTCATATCCAAGCCCAGAACCAAATACTTTTTCATTTAATTCTCCTAAAGGAATGTGCAATGAATGTAAAGGGCTTGGGTTTAAACTTGAAATTCATAAGGAGAAGGTGATACCTGATACTTCAAATTCCATAGCAAATGGAGGTATTGCACCACTAGGCAAAAAGAAAGATTCATGGGTATTCAAACAACTAGAAAGTATTTCAAAAAAATATGGCTTTTCACTGAATGACCGGATTAAAGATATACCAAATGAAGCGATGGAGATAATTTTAAATGGTGGTAAAGAATCATTTAAAGTTGAATCCAAATCTTTAGGGTTAACAAGAAATTATTTAATTGATTTTGAGGGGATTGAAAAATTTATTTTAAATCAATATGATCAAAATGAATCTTCAAAAATTAAAAGATGGGCAAAGGGTTTTATGATTGAAAACTTATGCTCTTCCTGTAAAGGTTCGCGTATTAGTAAAATCGCAAATAATTTTTTAATTGACGGTAAGTCAATTTTTGATATCTCCAGTTTGGAGTTGAATGAACTTTTTGTTTGGCTAGAAGATTTAAAAGTTAATTTAAATGATATTGAAATAAAAATTGCATCGGAGTTGATAAAAGAATTAAAAAGTAGGGTTGGTTTTCTTTTAGATGTGGGCTTAGATTACTTATCCTTAAACAGATCATCAAAATCATTATCTGGTGGAGAATCTCAAAGAATTAGACTGGCAACTCAAATTGGTTCAAAGTTAGTTGGAGTATTATATATCTTAGATGAACCAAGTATAGGTTTGCATCAAAAAGATAATAATATGCTCATTGAGTCATTGATTAAATTAAAAGATCTTGGTAATACTGTTATTGTAGTAGAGCATGACAAAGAAATGATTGAAAGTGCAGACCACATAGTGGATTTAGGTCCTTCAGCTGGTGTAAATGGAGGAGAAATAGTGGCTCAGGGTAATCTTAAGGAAATTACACTTATGAACACTTTGACATCTAAATACTTAAATAAAAGATTAAATATCGAAGTTCCAAAAGAAAGGCGCTGTGGTTCAGGAAAAAAAATAATTCTAGAAGGTTGTACCGGAAATAATTTAAAAAGTGTTGAATTAAATATTCCTTTGTCTACAATGATAGGAATTACTGGAGTATCTGGAAGTGGAAAGTCAAGTTTAATTAATGAGACTCTCTATCCAATTTTAAACAAGTATTATTTTAATTCTGTTAAAACACCACTTCCCTATTCTAAAATTGATGGTTTGAAGCATATTGACAAAGTAATTGATATTAACCAGGATCCAATAGGAAGAACTCCGAGAAGTAACCCTGCTACTTATACAGGGGTTTATGGTGAAATAAGACTGTTGTTTTCTAAAACTCAAGAATCTTTAATGAGAGGTTATCTACCTGGTAGATTTAGTTTTAATGTTGTTGGAGGTAGATGTGAAACTTGTGGAGGTGGTGGTACTAAAATAATTGAAATGAACTTTTTACCTGATGTACATGTTAATTGTGAGAGTTGTTTTGGAAAAAGATTTAATAGAGAAACATTGGAAATTAAATATAGGGGCAAATCAATTTCAGACATATTATTAATGACAATTAGTGAAGGTTGTGAATTTTTTAAAAGTATTCCTAAAATTTATACCAAGTTAAAAACAATTAAAGAAGTTGGCCTTGGATACATTAATATTGGTCAATCTTCAACAACTCTTTCGGGTGGAGAAGCTCAGAGAGTAAAGCTTGCTAGTGAGCTATCAAAACGGGATACTGGAAATACTTTGTATATTTTAGATGAACCTACTACTGGACTTCATTTTGAAGATATAAGAATATTATTAAATGTTCTTAATAAATTGGTGGATAAGGGTAATACTGTTATCATTATTGAACATAACTTAGATGTGATAAAGCAGGTTGACTATTTAATTGATTTAGGTCCTGGTGGTGGAAAAAATGGAGGTAAAATTATAGCTGAAGGTACTCCTGAAGAAATCATTAAAAATAAAAATAGCTTAACTGGAAAGTATTTGAAAAAAGAACTCGAACTCTTACCTGTTAAACATAATAAAACGGCTTAAAATTTTATTTAATTAAACTTATGATTGTTGAAAAGAAATTTAGTTTCAAAATATTCATCCTTTTAATTAATATTTTTATTTTGAAATTCTCTTTTTCTCAAGAATCTATTGATTACTCAATGAGTGCATCTTTACTTTCAGAGACTGATCAATTGATAATAAAACAAAAAATAAGGTTTTTAAATCAAAGTGATTTATTAGAGAATATTTATCTAAATGACTGGGCAAATTCCTACAGTTCAACCAAAAGTCCTCTAGCTGATCGTTTAGTTGAGGAGTATACTAGAAGTTTTTACTTATCTGCAAAATCCAAAAGGGGAAATACTTTAATATCAAACATTTATATAAATGGCATTAAGGCAAAATGGAAAAGAAAGCAAAATAATCTTGATATTATTGAAATAAATATCGACAAGCCATTAAATAAGGGAATTGTTAATATTGATTTATCATATATAGTAAAACTTCCTTCCTCAAAATTCACTGGGTATGGGAAAATTAAAAAAAACCAATATTTTATTGAAAATTTTTTTATAACCCTTTCCAAATTTGTAAAAAATAAACAAATATTAAACAGTAATCTAGATCTTGAAGAGATACCAATAAACGAATCTAAATTTAGTATCGACTTAAAAACAGACAAGAATTTAAATGTTTTTTCTTCCCTTAATTTAAAGAATTTTGAAAGTGAAAATGGAGAGGTTGTATACACATTTGAATCAAATAAAATTAAACAAGTAATATTTTTGATAGGGGATGATTTAAATTTAAATGAATTTGATTTAAATGAAAAGCTGATTAATATCAATATTGAATTAAAGGATTTAAAATTAGAAACTAAAAAAAGTAGTATTAAAAATATTCTTCATTTTATTGATTCAATAGATGCCATAGACCAGCCCAGTAAAATTTTAATAACAGATGAGAAATACTCTAAAAGGCCCTTTTATGGATTGTCAATAATGCCAACCTTTCTAAATTCATTTAGCAGAAGTTTTGAATATGAAATTAAAATGTTGAGTGTTTATCTACAATTTCTAATTAAAGAAAATTTTAATCTTGATTCTCGAAAAGATTACTGGTTTGAGTCAGGATTATATTATTATTTAATGCTGAAATATTTAAAAAATAAATACCCAAATAAATTAGTATTGGATGAAATATTAAAGCAACCTATACTTCGTTTTTTTTTAAAAGGATATCAGATTTCAAAACTTAAATCTGCTGATTTATTTCTCCATTTCCATGAGTTCATGGTAAGAAAAAATTTGCATCAAGAAATTACTCTTCCAAAAAATGAACTAACTCGTTACAATGAGCAAATTGGGATTCCAAGCCAAAATGGTTTGTTATTTAATTATCTAATTAATTCATTTAATCTAGACATGAATGAATTTTTATTTATAGTTAAAAAGGAAAATCTATGTGGTAAAGAGCTTATAGATAAATTTGAGAATTTTTTTAAGATTTCTGAACTTAAAAACTTTAATCATTATCTCAATAAAAGAAATTCAATTGATTTATTTTTTGAAAAGATAAGTTTTGAAAAGGATAGTATAGAATTAGTCATAAAAGAAAAAAATAATATAAAAATACCATTTAAGGTCAGTTTATTTAAAAAGAATAGTAAAATTGATATAATTGACTTTGATTCAAATGATGTAGGAAAAAAAATTGTTATTCAAAACAAAGACTATCAGTATTTAGAAATTAATCCAGATAGAGATTTACCCGAATTTAATAGAAACAATAATGTAAAGAGAATTGGTTCAGGAGGTTTGAAAAAAATTAAATTTTCCTTTTTAAAAGATATTGAAGATCCATTTTCGAATCAAATTTTTTATAATCCCAGGTTAAATTTTAATGCTTATGATGGAATCCTAATTGGAACTAGATTAAACAATAAGACTATTAAATCAAGACCATTTATTTTTGTTGCAGAACCGTTTTATTCTACAAGGGAAAGAACTTTTGTTGGTTCATTTAGTGGACTTTTCTCTAAGTATAATGAAAGCTCAAATTATTATTTGAAAACATTTTCATTTTCTTCAGCTACTTATCATTATGATCAAAGTTTAAGATATAGATCATTGGGCACATCATTTAGTATTTTTAAAAGAAATAAAAATTTAAGGGACAATAGAAAACAGGCTTTAGTTTTTTCTTTGCAATATGTTAATCGAGAAAAAAATACACTTCAAGACCTCTCTCCAGACTACAACGTTGGTTCAGTTAACTACATATATTCAAATAAAGGTGCTTTAAATTATTTTACTTTGAGCGGAAAGTCCGAATTTTCCTCAAAATTTGGAAAAATTTATTTAACTACTGACTACAGACATTTATTAAAATCTGGAAGACAATTATCTTTAAGATTATTTGCTGGTAAATTTTTCTGGAAAAACACAAACTCTGCCTATTTTGATTTTGCACTTGATAGACCAACTGATTATTTGTTTCAATATCAATATCTTGGTCGGTCTGAACAAACTGGAATTTATAGCCAACAATTTATCTTTGCTGAGGGTGGTTTTAAATCTAAATTTAATGATCCCTACTCTAATGACATATTAGTTACTATTAACGCAGGATTCGGTATATGGAAATGGCTCGAGGGATATTTTGATTTTGGATTAATCAAAAATAAAAATGAAAATTCAAGATTCCTTTATGATTCTGGTTTGAGAATAAATATTTTACCTGATTATTTGGAACTATTTTTTCCATTATATAACTCAAACGGGTTTCAATTAAATGATGATTTAAGTCCATACTCAGAAAAAATTAGATTTTTATTAACCCTACAACCAAAAACTCTTACAAAACTTTTCACAAGGAAATGGTTTTAGAACTATATAAGTAATTTTTGTAAATTGGAATCAATAAATGTAATGTTTAAAACAGACTCTAATACTGATAATTATAAATTAAAATTCAATGAATTTAAAAACAAAATTCTAAAGGATTATAAACTAGCGGTTTTAAGTCGTGAATGTAGTTTAATTGGAAGGAAAGAGGTATTATCTGGAAAAGCAAAATTTGGAATTTTTGGAGATGGTAAAGAGTTACCACAAGTCGTGTTAAATCACTTTTTTAAAGAGGGTGACTTTAGAGCAGGCTATTATAGAGATCAAACAATTTTGATGGGGCAGAATTTATTAACTCCAAAGCAATTTTTTTCTGCTCTATATGCAAATTTAAACCTAGAAGAAGAACCAATGTCAGGAGGAAGACAAATGGGTGCTCATTTTGTTACGCCAAGTATTAATTCGAGGGGTGAATGGTTAGACTTGACATCACAATATAACCACAGTTCCGATATATCACCAACTGCAGGACAAATTCCCAGGTCAATTGGTTTGGCTCTAGCTTCAAAAATCTATAGAAATATAGACAGTGATATAAAAAATAAGTTTACAGTAAGAGGAAATGAAATATGTTGGGCAACCATAGGAAATGCATCTACAAGCCAAGGTATTTTTTTTGAAGCGATGAATGCTGCTGCCGTAATTCAGATCCCACTAATTATGAGTGTTTGGGATGACGGATATGGTATTTCAGTTGATAATAAAATTCAAACTGTAAAATCTAGTATATCAGAAGCTCTCATGGGTTTTTCAAGTAAAAATAAAGATAAGCCTCTTAAAATTTTTAGAGTTAATGGATGGGATTATAGCAAAATGATTGAGGTTTATAGTGAGGCAGAAAAAATTGCCAGAAAAGATCATACTCCTGTATTAATTCATATTGACGAATTAACGCAACCCTTGGGACATTCAAGTTCAGGTTCACATCAAAGATACAAGTCAGAAAAACGACTTAAATGGGAGAAAGATTTTGATTGTAATTTAAAATTTAAAAATTGGATTATAGATAATAATTTGGCTACTATATTTGAACTCAGAGATATAGAGGAATCATGTAAAAATATTGTCAAAGAATCTAAAATCAGCGCATGGGAATCCTATCAGAAACCAATTAAAGATAAGAGTATAGAGTTAGTTGAAATTCTAAACAAAATTTTAGTTATTTCCAATAATGATGTTAATCTAAAAATTTGGATTAACGATTTAAAAGACAAAAGAGAATTCAAATACAAAGATTTACTTCAAATAGCAAAGAAAACGAGAAGAAAATTTAACAACAAAGATGTCTCGTTATTAAAAAATTGGATTCAGACCTTAAATGATCAACTTTATCCCAAAATTAGTTCTCATTTGTATAGTCAAACAAAATTTAAAAGTAAAAATATTGAACCTGTTCCACCTAAATACAATGATCAAAAAATATATGATGGAAGAATTATACTCAGAGATAATTTTAAATCCCTTATGAAAAAAAACGAAAAGATTATTTTATTTGGTGAAGACGTTGGTAAAATTGGTGATGTAAATCAAGGTGCTGAAGGATTACAAATGTATTTTGGTGAAAATCGTGTTTTTGACACTGGAATTCGTGAAACAACTATAATTGGCAAGGGAATTGGTTTGGCACTTAGGGGATTTAGACCCATAGCAGAGATTCAATACATTGACTATGTACTTTATTGTCTTCAAACTCTTAGCGATGATTTATCGACCTATCAATATAGGACAGTTGGAAGACAATCGGCTCCCTTAACAATTAGAACAAGAGGACACAGATTAGAAGGGATATGGCATAGTGGTTCACCTATGGGTGGATTATTAAACTTTATGAGAGGAATAAATTTTCTTGTACCTAGAAATATGACTAAAGCGGCAGGATTCTATAACTCAATTATGCAAACAGATGAAACGGCTTTAATCATTGAACCATTGAATGCATACAGAGTTAAAGAGAAAATGCCTGTAAATTTAGGTGACTTTTGTTATGAGTTCGGGAAAATTGAAATTTTAAAAGAAGGAAAAGATATATCAATAATTTCTTATGGTTCAACCTTGAATCTTGTTTTTGACTCAATATCAGAGTTTGATGATTTGGGAATTGATGTTGAAATAATTGATATTCAAACGTTAATCCCGTTTGATGTTGGTAATGAAATTTTGACAAGTGTAAAAAAAACAAATAGAATTGTCATTGTCGATGAGGATGTTCCTGGTGGAGCTTCGGCATATATTTTACATAAGTTAATTGATGAACAGGGAATATTTAATTATTTAGATAGTCCACCTAAGACACTAACTGGAAAAGATCACAGGCCTTCATACGGAACAGATGGTGATTATTTTTCTAAACCTTCTGTCGATGACATAGTCGAATCAGTTTGTCAAATTATGAACGAGACAAATCCAAATAAATATCCTCGACTTTAGATTTACAGACCGATTATATCCAATATTAAATCAAGCATCAACTTCAATTCTTTTCCCTTACCACCCCTATTTTCATTAATACTAACGCTTTTAATATCAGTTTCTCTTAATAGATGAATTATTTTTATGGATTTTTCAAGAGAAAAATTTCTTGCTGCTACTTGGTAGTCTTTTAGAAAATATGGATGAATTCCAAGGTTTTTCGGGGTAATGTTAAAATTTTTACTATGTATTAAAAGAAGTTTGTTAAAAAAATTATGTAATAGCGACAAAGTGGATTTTATAGGATTTTTATTATCTTTTATAAACATTTGATTTATAATAAAAATTGATTTGTCAAATTTTTTTTCACCAATTGAATTTTGAAGCTCAAAATTATTATACTCTTTGCTAAATCCGATATATTTTTCAACATCTTCAACTTTTATTGTATTTTGGCTATTTGATCTAAATGACAACTTTTCAAGCGCCTTTTGAATGATTTCTAGATCTAGTCCTATGTTTGTATAAATAAGCATAATTGATTTTGGATCTAGGTTCAAATTTAACTTTTTAGCCTCTGAACTTATCCAATTGTATACTTGACTTTCGTATAATTGCTTACATTCTATAACTTTAGAATTATTGCTAACATATTTATAAATCTTATTTTTTGAATCTAACGTTTTATTAACATAGCATATAACTAAAACAGTTTGGCTTAGAGGATTTTCAAGATATGGTAAAAGAAGTTTGATCTCTTTGTTTAAATATTGAGCTTCTCTTACAATAACAAGCTGTTTTTCTCCAAACATTGGATAGCTCTTTACTGTTTCTAATATTTCTGACACTGAGGTTTCTTTGCCATAAAGCAATCTCAAATCAAATTCTCTATTATTTTTGCTAATTAACTTCTCTTCTAATTTTTTACAAATTAGATTTATAAAGTAGGGTTGGTTACCCATTAAAAAATAATTATTTTCAATTTTTCCCTCTGAAATTGACCTTAAAACAGACTGTATTTCTTTCAATGTAAAAAAATGTTCAACTTTGTATTAATGGAAAATCTTAATTTTAAAAACTACCACCTAAAAATTAAAAATAAAGAAAATAAACAATATGTTTTTGATGAAGTTAGAAAAAAAAATATATTACTAACACCCGAAGAATGGGTTAGACAAAATTGCATTCAATATTTGATTCTTGAAAAAAAATATCCTAAAAGTCTAATTTCAGTTGAAAAAAAATTATCTATAAACACTCTGACAAAAAGGTATGACATAATAATATTTAATTCATCTGGCGAAATATATTTACTTGTAGAATGTAAATCTCCTAAAGTAAAAATATCGCAGAAGACATTTGACCAGCTAGCAAGATACAATTTGGTTTTTAAAAGCCGATATGTCATGATTACAAATGGATTAACTCATTATTTTTGTGAGGTGGATTATGTAAATAAAAAATATTCTTTTCTCAAGGAATTGCCAACCTACAAAATACAATAATGAAATTATCAATAGTTATACTCAATTGGAATGGTAAGTTGTTATTGAAAAAATTTTTACCAAATATTATTTTATATACCCCTGATACACCTATCTATGTAGTTGATAATGCATCTCAGGACGATTCAATAGAATTTTTAGAAAAAGAACACAAAAATGTTGAAGTAATTAAATTATCTGTAAATACTGGATATGCAAAAGCTTATAATCTTGCTTTAAAAATGATTGATTCAGACGTTTATTGTTTAATTAATAACGACGTTATGGTTACTAAAAATTGGACATTACCGATTATGTCCTTTTTTAAGAAAAAAATTGTTAATATAGCCCAGCCTCTTGTTTTGGACTTTTATGATAAAAGCAAATTTGAATATGCTGGAGCAGCAGGAGGTTTTATTGACAAATTTGGTTATCCATTTTGTAGAGGTAGAATCTTTAATAACATAGAAAATAATATTGGTCAATATGATAGTTCAATAAATATCGGTTGGGCATCAGGAGCATGTATGTTTGTAGATAAAAAATGTTGGAATTCTCTTGAGGGCTTTGATGAAGATTTTTTTATGCATCAAGAAGAAATTGATTTTTGTTGGAGAGCTAAAAATTTAAATAAAAGCATAATGTGTATTTCTAAATCTAAAGTTTACCATATTGGCTCTGGTTCAAAGTTGTCTTCCGATGATAAAATTTATTTAAATCACAGAAATTCACTTTTGACTCTGATTAAAAATGTTGATAAAAAAAAATTACCTATTGTTTTATTAGTACGATCATTCTTTGAATTCACTACATTTTTTTTCTACCTATTCAAAGGGAAACTATCTAAATCACTAATGATTATTAAAGCCTTTTTTATGTTTATTTTAATGTTTACTAAATTCTACAGTAAGAGAGAGAAAAATTTTTCAATCAAATATTACAGGAGGGTTTCAATAATAATTGATTCATATTTATTTGGCAAGAATAAATTTTCTGATTTTTAGTTGTATCTAACAAAATCTTTATATTTTTAAAAAAAAAAATTATGTGCTTAAAAAGATTTATTTCGGTTTTATCTATTTTATTTACTTTTGCTTGTGTCCCTGCAAAGAAGTATTCTGAATTAGAATCACTACAAAAAACCACCAATGACTTATTAAATTCTACAACTGTTAAATTAAATTTATCAGAGGAGGAAAAAAAAGCAGCTTTAGATAATGCATCATCTCTAGAAAAACAGTTGTCTTTTTTAAGATCAAATAATCAAGAATTAATCAACAACTTAGGTAACCTTACAACATTATCGCAAAAAGGTGCCGAAAATCTAGAAAAGTCTCTTGAAAGCCTTAAGGAAAAAGATACTAGAATTAAAACACTCAGAGATGCAGTTACTAGAAAGGATTCTGTAACTTTAGCTCTTGTAACGAGTTTGAAGGGTGTTCTTGGGAACATAGCTGATGAAGACATAGAAATTAATGTTGAAAAGGGAGTTGTTTATGTTTCTATATCTGATAAACTTCTTTTTTCAAGTGGCAGTTATACAGTTACATCAAGAGCTAAAGAGGTTCTTGGTAAAGTTGCAAAAGTTATTAATGACAAACCTGAAATTGAGTTTATGGTTGAAGGTCACACAGATAATGTTCCAATTAATATTGATGGAATTGCCGATAATTGGGATTTATCTGTAAAAAGAGCGGTCTCTATTGTAAGGATTCTTCAAAAAGATTTTGACGTTGCGCCAGAGAGAATGACTGCTGCTGGGAGAAGTCAGTATATACCGATCTCAGATAATGATTCACCTTCAGGAAGAGCAAGGAATAGAAGAACCAGGATTGTAGTTTTACCTAAATTGGATCAATTTTATGATCTAATAAATAAAGGTATGGAAGAAGCTGCAGCTCTAAATTAAACAAATTATTTACTGATTTTTATTCATTACCTTTTTCTTTTAGATTAGCATATTTAAGTAATAGTTTTTTTTCTCCTTTTTCATAAAAATAGATTTTTGCCCTTGAATTATGTTTTTCGCCCTCTATTGACTTAATTATACCTTTTCCAAAAATTGGATGTATTACAATTGTATTTATTTTAAACTTTTTAATTTCAGAAATCTTGTCATTATTAATTTTATTATTAGTGATTTCAAAATTATTTAGTTTTCTAAATTTATTTTTAATGGAGTTATATTTTAGCGTTGAATTAGTGTGAGACATACTATTTTCAACATAATGGTTTTTATCAAATTTGACAAACGATGAATCTAATTCATCTATAAATCTACTTTCTTCTGACTCAATAATCTTTCCCCATCTAAATCTATTATTTGTATATGTTAGATTAGCTCTTTTCTCGGCTCTTGTCAATGCTACATAAAATAATCTACGCTCCTCCTCTAATCCCTCTCTTGAATCCAGGCTCATAGAAGAAGGAAATAAATTTTCCTCCATACCAATAATGTATACATAAGGAAACTCTAGACCTTTTGATAAATGGACAGTCATTAGAGATACCGAGTCAACTTCATCAGTATCTTGAATTTCAAAATCCGTTGCCATTGCAACTTCTTCCAAAAAATTGACTAGCAAAATCGGTTCATTTAATTTATTTTTTTCATCAATGAAATTTTTTACTCCATTCAACAATTCCTCGATGTTTTGAATTCTGTTAATTCCCTCAGCAGTTCCTTCATTTTCATAAAATTTAATTATTCCAATTCTTTTGATAATCTGTTCTGCTAACTCAAATGCATCATAATTTTTAATCATTGATTTGAAACCTTCAATCATATTAACAAAGTCCAGAATTTTTACTTTTGTACCACCGCTTATTGTAAGAGAATTGATTTTATAAAGTATTATATCATAGATTGGTAAATCGTATGTTTTAGAGGCAATTATGAGTTTGTCAATTGTTGTGTTTCCAATACCCCTTGGTGGAAAGTTTATAATTCTTTTAATGCTCTCTTCATCATTAGAGTTAACTACTAATCTTAAATAAGCAAGAACATCTTTAATTTCTTTTCTTTGATAAAAAGAAAGACCTCCGTAAATTCTGTAAGGTATATTATTTTTCCTGAAAGATTCCTCTATAATTCTTGATTGAGCATTTGTCCTATACAAAATTGCAAAAGAATTATATTTAAAGTTATTTTTTCCAACAGTTTCTATAATACTTTTCGCGACATACTTACCTTCGTCATTGTCACTAAAACATTTTTTAATTATTACTTTTTCTCCTTCTTCGTTGTTCGTCCAAATTGTTTTTTCTAGTTTGTACTTATTATGTTTTATAAGAGAATTTGCAGCTTTAACAATATTTTTCGTGGAACGATAATTCTGCTCTAATTTAAAAACTTCAACTTCGTCGTAATCTTTTTGAAAGTTTAAAATATTGTTAATATTAGCCCCTCTAAAAGAATATATACTTTGAGAATCGTCTCCAACAACACATATATTACGATACCTATCTGACAACATTTTTACAATCAAATATTGTGAATGATTTGTATCTTGATACTCATCAACCAAAATAAATCGAAATCTGTCTTGGTATTTAGACAATGTTTCGGGGAATTTATTTAATAATTCACTTGTTTTAACTAATAGGTCATCAAAATCCATTGAGTTTGACTGAAAACATCTTTTTGTATATTCTAAGTATATTTTTCCAAATAATGGTCTTTGAGCAATTTCATCATACTCTTTAAGATCAAAATCAGATTCATATGATTCGACTGTAATTAAACTGTTTTTTAATGTTGAAATTCTATTTCTAATTTGTTTTGGTTTATACGAATCTTTACTAAGTCCCATTTCTTTAATTATACTCGAAATCAAACGATCGCTATCTTGTGTATCATAAATCGTAAATGAAGAGGTATAACCTAATTTGTCTGCCTCAATTCTTAAAATTTTTGCAAAAACGGAATGAAAAGTACCCATCCAAATATTTCTTGCTTCACTTCCATTTACTAGTTCTCCAACCCTTGTTTTCATCTCCTTAGCTGCCTTATTAGTAAATGTCAATGATAAGATTGAAAAAGGATCAATACCCTGTGAAATCAAATAAGCAATTCTAAATGTCAATACCCTCGTTTTACCTGATCCAGCACCAGCAATTATAATTATAGGGCCATTTATTTTTAAAGCAGCTTCCTTTTGAGAATCATTTAAAGAATTAATATTTGATGCCAGAAGATCTCTCAACTTATTTAGAGTATTTAGATTTTTTAATAAATTAATATACAACACAAAAATTTTATATTAACAACATTAAAAGGAAAAAGTATTTTAAAAAAACTAAATTTCAACTTATATTAAAATTAGAAACCTTTTACATTAATTAAAATGGATGGATTTGAAAGACCAATTGAAATTTTGAAAGGTATTGGTCCTGGAAGAGCTAAAGTACTCGGCGAAGAATTAGGTCTTAAAACATTTCGTGACTTTCTATTTTTCTTTCCCTATAGATATGTTGACAGGTCTAAATTTTATTCGATAAATAATCTTAATAAATCAAATACAGATATTCAAATAAAAGGTAAATTTTTAAACACAAAAATTATTCAACAAAAAGCAGGTAAACGTCTTTCAGGAACATTTAGCGATGGGATTTCTACAATTGAATTGATTTGGTTCAGAGGATTTAAATGGATTAAAGAGAATATTGATTTGGAATCTGAGTATGTAGTTTATGGAAAAGTTAATTGGTTTGATAACCGTCCAACCATACCTCATCCAGAGCTGACAAAAATTAATAATTATAACATCAAAAACATTAGTGGTATATATTCAATTTATTCATCGACTGAAAAGACTCTTAGATATGGAATTAGTCAAAAGATAATTAGAGTTGCGATGAATAACTTGATTGATATTTTAAAAGATGAATTAACCGAATCATTGTCAAATAAAATTTTATCAGAATTAAAGTTAACATCACTTAAAAAATCCTTTTCTAATATACATTTTCCAAAAAATGACATTGATTTAGCAAAAGCAAGATTTAGATTAAAATTTGAAGAATTGTTTTTTATTCAGGTTCAACTTTTAAAAAGACATAGAAATAATAAAACAAAAATTAAAGGTTATGAGTTTTCGCAAGTAGGAAACTTATTTAATACATATTACAAAAACCACTTACCCTTTGATTTGACGAATGATCAAAAAAAAGTTGTAAAAGAAATTCGAAAAGATCTTGGAACTGGCAGTCAAATGAATCGTTTGTTACAAGGTGATGTTGGCTCTGGTAAAACGATGGTAGCACTCTTGTCTATGCTCATAGCCTTGGACAATAAATATCAGGCATGTTTTATGGCTCCTACAGAGATATTGGCATTTCAACACTACAACAATTTAAAATCTATGCTTAATGATTTACCTGTGAACATAGAAATTTTAACAGGTTCGACAAAATTATCAGTTAGAAAAAATATTCACGAAAAATTATTATCTGGAGATATAAATATCATTGTAGGTACACATAGTCTTATTGAAGATAAAGTTTTATTCAAAAATCTGGGCATTGTAGTTATTGATGAACAACACAGATTTGGAGTTGCCCAGAGGGCAAAGTTATGGTACAAAAATAAATTCCCCCCCCACGTTTTGGTAATGACTGCGACTCCAATTCCAAGAACACTGGCAATGAGTATTTATGGTGATTTAGATTTCTCTATTATCAAAGAACTTCCACCCGGAAGAAAAAAAATAAAAACATTCCTAATGGGAGAAAATAAACGTTTAAGAGTTTTTAAGTTTTTAAAAGAACAAATTAAACTTGGGAAACAAATTTTTATTGTTTACCCTCTCATTGAAGAATCTCAAAAAATGGATTACAAAGACTTAATGGATGGCTATGAAAGTATTTGTAGGGAATTTCCATTACCAAAATACAGAATAAGTGTAATGCATGGCAAAATGAAAACAGAAGATAAAGATTATGAAATGAATAGGTTTTTGCAAGGAAAATCACAAATAATGGTATCAACAACTGTTATTGAAGTGGGGGTCGATATTCCAAATGCTAATGTTATGGTAATAGAAAGTGCAGAAAGATTTGGTCTTTCTCAGTTGCACCAGCTTCGTGGAAGAGTTGGAAGAGGTAACGAACAAAGTTTTTGCTTACTAATGAAGGGAAAAAAAATATCGAATGATGCCAAGTTGAGACTTGAAACAATGGCTAAAACTTCGGATGGGTTTGAAATAGCTGAGGTGGATTTAAAAATAAGAGGACCTGGAGATATCGCCGGAACACAACAAAGTGGAATAATTAGATTAAAAATTGCAGATTTAGTGAAAGACCAAGAAATACTTCAAATCGCCAGGAATTATGCCAGAATTTTAATTCAAAACGATCCTAACTTGAATCATGAAGACAACAAGAATATTAAGTCAGAATTAAATAAAATTACATATAATAAAAAGATATGGAACCTTATTTCTTGAATCCTGATGTGTATATTAGCACCATAATAATTTAGAATGAGAATTTCCTATAATTTATTAAAAGAAATTATTAACGTAGACCTCCCTTTAGATAAGCAATTAGGTGCTTTAACATCAATTGGATTGGAAGTTGAAGGAAACACTATTTATGAATCAATACTTGGTTCACTTGAGGGAGTAGTCGTAGGAAAAGTATTGAAATGTGTTAAACACCCAAATGCTGACAGACTTAAAATTACTCAAGTCGATGTTGGTGATAAAAATTTATTACAAATAATTTGTGGTGCTCCCAATGTTAAAGAAGGTGCTAAAGTTCCGGTAGCTTTAGTTGGAACAAATCTATACAATGATAAAAATCAAAGTTTTAAGATTTTAAAGTCTAAAATAAGAGGAGAAATTAGTGAAGGCATGATATGCTCTGAAAAAGAACTTCAACTTGGTGAATCTCATGAAGGAATAATGATTCTAGATGAAATCCATTCTGTAGGAAAAAAATGTTCAGAAATATATAAAATTTACAAAGACAACTTAATTGAAATTGGTTTAACACCAAATAGATCAGATGCAATGAGTCATTTAGGTGTAGCAAGAGACCTTAAAGCTTGGTGTATTTCAAATAATATCAAATATACTTTTAAAATTCCCAAGGTGAAAGAATATAAATTGGGGGGTAATTCAGATTTTAAGATTAATGTGGAAAATTTTGAAACATGTCCTTATTATTCGGGTGCTTTAATTTCAGATATTGATGTTAAACCTTCTCCAATTTGGATACAAAATTATTTGACGACTATTGGTATTTCACCCAAAAACAATATAGTTGACATAACTAATTTTGTTATGCATGAACTTGGTCAGCCTCTTCATGCATTTGATTTATCAAAAATTGAAGATGAAATTATTGTCAAAACATTACCCAATAATACCACCTTTGTTACTCTTGATGGAGAAGAAAGAAAACTATCCAAAGAAGATTTAATGATTTGTGACAAATCCAAACCTTTATGCATAGCAGGAATTTATGGTGGCATTAATTCTGGTGTTACAGAAAAAACAAAAAGTATATTTCTAGAATGTGCATTATTTAATCCAATATCTATTAGAAAAACATCCAAGAGACATGGCTTATCAACAGATGCCTCTTTCAGATATGAAAGGGGTGTCGACCCAGATTTACTTAATTATGCACTTTGTAGAGCTTTAGATTTAATTTTAGACTTATCTGGTGGAAAGATGGATAGTACTATTTTAAAAATTGAAGGGAGGAAAAGTCAATTAAAAAAAATTAATTTTCGCTATGACAAAATTTACTCTACAGTTGGTTTTAAAATCCCAGTTTCTAAAATCAATATGATTTTAAAATCTCTAGACATAAAAATTATTTCAAAAAGTAAAAATGATTTAAATATTGAATTACCAAATTATAGAAATGACGTAACAAGAGAAATTGATGTTATCGAAGAAGTCATAAGAATTTATGGATATAATAAGATCCCATCTTTATCTGAATCCAAAACCCACTATCCTGAAGAAAATATTAAATCATATGAATCCATTAATAATATAATTGTAAATCAATTAATCGGACTTGGCTTTAATGAAGTAGTCAATAATTCAATAATATCTCCTACTCCAAATAATTTTAAGAAAGAAATTGATAGATCAAAATTAGTCGAGATATTAAATCCTATTGGAACAGAGATATCACAAATGCGAAATAGCCTTTTGTTTGGACTGTTAGAAAATATTTCATACAATCTCAAAAGACAAGAGCAAAATATTAAAATATTTGAGACAGGCAAAGTTTATTTGAATGATAGAGGTGAATTTATTGAAAATAAATATGTTTCAATTTCACTTACTGGTGATTTTTACAATAAAAATTGGATTTACAAAAACCAGCCTAACATTTTTTTTAAAATTAAGGGGATTGTAAATAGCATCTTATTCAAGCTTGGTTTTGATAAATGTGAAGAGGTAGTTGTAAATAAAAACATGTTTGAGAATTCTATTGAGTTTCGACTTGGCGGAAAGTTAATTGCGATGGCAGGTACCGTAAATCTTAAAAAAATAAATTATTTTGATATTCACCAGCAAGTTGCTTACGCGGAATTAGAACTGAATAAAATATTTGATTTTTATTCAAATAAAAAATTTAAAGTCTCCCCAATTCGACAATTACCTTTTTCTAAAAGAGATTATGCAATAATGATTGACAATGATGTTGACTTTAATTCGTTAAAAGAAAAATCCTTAAAAATAAGCGGAAAATTATTATATAAAATTGATCTCTTTGATGTTTACAATGGGAAAGAGTTACCAAAAAATAAAAAGTCATATGGAATTAGTTTTTATTTCTACAATAAAGAAAAAACCGTTACAGACTCGGAAATAAACATCATATGTAATAAATTAGAAAAAATGTTTATCGATAGTTTTGGTGCTGAATTAAGGTAAATTGATAAAACTATAAGAATAATTGATTAATGTGTTTTTATTTGGGGGAAAAATAAATTAATTTTGTTTGTTGTGATATTATGAAAAGGACAAATATTTTAAAAGAGTTAAATAAAATTAACCCTGTAATTACAGAAGAAACAAATTTTCAAACTATTTTAGGAATAATTTCTTCCAAATCTAATTCCAATAACAAATTTAATTTTGACAAACTTGATAAGAACAAAATTTTTGATCTTGAATCTATCAAGAAGATATGCATTGATTTTAGATTACGTTTTTTAGATCATAAATATTTTAAAAATTCAATACCAAAAGAAGCATTTTTAGAAATATCTAAATTGGAATCTGATCATAACACTATCCTCTCTGATTTTAAAATTATGGCTCCCTCCAAGCTATTTAGACTCAAAAATACTGATGATCCACTCTTATTTGTCCCATTAGGGAATAATTATTTTTATTTAGTGCATAAGTGGGGAAACGATTTACACCCTTATAGAAAATTATTGATGTGGCCACTAAAAAGTTTATGGAATATGATTGCCTTTCTTCTTGTTGTATCCTTAGGCCTAACTTACATAACTCCAACCTCAATATTTAGTAAAGTTGATAGCTGGTCTGTTTTTTGGATGATTTATTTTTTCATGTTCAAAGCAATTGCATCAATTGTTATTTTTTATGCTTTCGCTTTGGGAAAAAACTTTAACAAAGCTATTTGGAACAGTAAATACAACAAATCTATTTAATGCAACCGGACTATTTATGTGTTTTCCACGGAAATCATATAGATACATTAAATATAATTGATTTCCTCAAAAAAATTGACATCACTCCAATTATCAAAAATGAATCTGAATCAGCTAGACTTGCTGGTTTTGGTATAATTGATTATCAAAAAAAAATATATGTTCACAAAGATGAATACGCAAAGGCAGAGAAGTTAATAAAATCTATCTTACAATAAAATACTCAATTTTAAAGGTATTTTTTAAATTCTTATATTGGCCCAATGAATAATGATTTTTCTAGTATTGACATTGTTGTATTTGCTTCCTATGCATTAATAATTTTAAGTGTTGGTCTTTGGGTATCAAGAAATAAAAAAGGTGAAACCAAAAGTGCAGAGGATTACTTTTTGGCCAGTAAATCATTGCCGTGGTGGGCAATTGGAGCTTCCCTAATCGCCGCAAATATTTCTGCTGAACAATTTATCGGAATGTCCGGTTCAGGCTTTGCTCTTGGCTTGGCTATAGCCTCGTATGAATGGATGGCGGCAATCACATTATTGGTTGTTGGTAAATATTTTTTACCAATATTTATTGAAAAAAAACTCTATACTATACCTGAATTTATTGAAAAAAGATATAGCACAAACTTAAAAACTATCCTTGCGGTTTTTTGGATAGCCCTTTTTATTTTTGTCAATCTAACCACGGTGCTTTATTTAGGAGGAAAAGCACTCGATACAATCATTGGTAGTGGTGATGGATCAATTATTTTTGTTTGTATCATATGTCTTGGCTTTTTTGCAGCTGCTTATTCACTATGGGGTGGATTAGCAGCAGTCGCATGGACAGATGTAATTCAAGTAATATTATTAATTTTTGGTGGTCTAATGATGACTTACTTTGCACTAGTAAACGTTACTGATTCTGGAAACTTTATTGAGGGGCTGAAATTTATTTATAATGAAATTCCTGAAAGATTCACTATGATACTGTCAAAAGGAGAAATAATCACTCCTAATGGAAGGGATGCTTGGAATGATTTACCTGGTATCGCAGTTCTAATTGGAGGAATGTGGGTTGCAAATCTTTATTATTGGGGATTCAATCAATACATAATTCAAAGGACACTAGCGTCCAAAAGCCTTGAAGAAGGACAAAAGGGTATAGCATTTGCCGCTTTTTTGAAATTAATAATACCAATCATAGTTGTTCTTCCTGGAATGATTGCATATGTTATGAATTTGGATGGATCTGGAATTTTAACAAAGGAATCTGTTGACATAGGTTTTATTGGATCCAATGGAAATATAGTTAATGACAACGCCGCTCCATGGTTAATTAAAAATTTTATACCAGTAGGAATAAAAGGTCTTATTTTGGCGGCTTTATCTGCTGCAATTGTTTCTTCACTTGCTTCAATGTTAAATTCAACCTCAACAATTTTTACAATGGATATTTATAAATCCCTAATTAATAAAAAAGCAGATGACAAAACTATGGTAAAAGTTGGGAGGCTATCAGTTCTTGTGTCTTTAATAATAGCAATGGTTATAGCTCCTCAGTTAGGGAATCTTGGTCAAGTATTTCAGTTTATTCAGGAATATACTGGGGTTGTAAGTCCTGGAATATTAGCTGTTTTTTTAATGGGATTATTCTACAAAAAGGCAACTAACAATGCGGCTATATGGGGTGTTATATTATCGATTCCAATAGCAATGTTTTTTAAAGTTGCTCCAAATGGCTGGTCTACCTTACCCATATTCGTTAATATTCCATTTATGCACCAAATGATGGCAACTTGTATAGGCACAATGATTATAATCTATTTTATAAGCTATATTGAAGGAAATGAAGATGATCCAAAGGGAATAATAATAACAAATAAACTTTTTCGAACATCTACCCAATTTAATTTATCCGCAATTTCAATTTTGTTGATAACAGCCTTTCTTTATGCTTTTTTCTGGTAGAGTTAATTATAGAACTTTGCTCTGATTTCTTTTAGACTCAAATCTTTCATGTAATCATCAAATTTTAGGAGTCGATCAATTGCACCTTTAGGTGTCAATTCAATTACTCTGTCACCGACAGTTTGTGCAAAAGTGTTATCGTGTGTACTGAGTAAAACAGTCCCATCAAAGTTTTTAAGCCCATTGTTAAAAGCAGTGATTGATTCTAAATCAAGATGATTTGTAGGTTCATCAATAACCAAAATATTTGACTTTTTCATCATCATTTTTGATAACATACATCTTACTTTTTCTCCACCTGATAGAACACTTACCTTTTTAAGTGCTTCATCACCACTAAATATCATTTTCCCTAAAAAACCTCGAATAAATAATTCTTTTTTTTCTTCATCATCTTCGGTAAATTGTCTTAGCCAATCAATTAAGTTTATATCAGATTTAAAATAACTTGAATTATCAATTGGTAAGTACGATTTTTTTGTGGTTACACCCCACTCAAATTCACCTTCAAAATCTTTTTCTTCATCATTGATTATTTCAAAGAATTTAGTAACCGCTCTTTTATCTTTTGAGAAAAAAATTACTTTTTCACCTTTAACTAGATTAAATGTTATATTTTCAAATAACAACTCTCCTTCAAGACTATATTTAAGATCTTTAATATTTAAAATTTGATTACCAGCTTCTCTTTCTTGTTTAAAAATAATCGCGGGATATCTCCTAGATGAGGGTTTTATTTCTTCAATATTTAATTTTTCTATCATTTTCTTTCTAGAGGTCGCCTGTTTTGACTTAGCTACATTTGCAGAAAATCTTGAAATAAATTCTTCTAATTCTTTTTTCTTTTCTTCAGCCTTTTTATTTTGTTGTTGTCTTTGTCTTGACGCCAGCTGACTAGATTCATACCAAAATGAATAATTTCCAGAATAATGATTTATTTTTCCAAAATCGATATCGGATATGTGAGTGCATACTGCATCCAAAAAATGTCTATCATGTGATACTACTATTACTGTATTTTCAAAATTAGCAATAAAGTTTTCTAACCACATTATTGTCTCATAATCTAGATCATTCGTTGGTTCATCCATAATTAGAACATCAGGGTTTCCAAAAAGTGCTTGAGCTAAAAGAACTTTTACTTTTATGTAACCTTCAACTTCATTCATTGATTTCAAGTGTAATGACTCATTAACTCCAAGATTAGACAAAAGGATTGCGGCATCACTCTCTGCATTCCAACCACCTTTTTCTTCGTATATTGCTTGGAGCTCCCCTACTCTCTCTCCATCTTTATCATTGAAATCTGATTTAGAGTAAATGTTTTCCATTTCATTCTTAATATCGTACAGTATCTTATTTCCTCTTAAAACTGTATCAATTATTGTGTATTCATTATGAGAATTGTGATCTTGTTCAAGAACAGACAATCTTTTACCTGTTTCTAAAGAAATATTTCCACTGTTTGCTTCCATTTTACCCGATAAAATTTTTAGAAAGGTAGATTTTCCTGAACCATTAGCACCAATAATCCCAAAACAATTTCCTGGTGTGAATTTAATGTTTACGTTGTCAAAGAGAATTTTTTTCCCAAATTGGACCGATAAATTAGAAACAGAAAGCAATTTATATTTTTATAGTGAGGCAAAATTACATAATTTGTAATGCATTTCACAATTGTTATTTGAATTTCAAAATGATAAATTATTTCTACAAATCTTTATTCTGGATTTTAATATTATGTTTAGTTATTGGTTGTAACAAAAATGAAATCAAATCTAAAACAGCATATTTTAGAGGCGAAATTATTAATCCATCTTCTGATAACGTCTTATTATATAGTGATAACAAGATTATTGATACTCTGAAATTATCTCCCGATAAACGTTTTTTAAAAAAATTTGACCCCATTGATTATGGTTTATTCAAGATGGAGCACCTTCCTGAAAATCAAATGATCATTATTGAATCTGGTGATTCTATTTTGGCAAGGGCGAATATGTCTGACTTCAATGGATCTTTGTTCTTTAGCGGGAAAGGAGCTGCAAAAAACAACTTCCTAATGGAGACGTATCTAAAGCTTCAAAATGAAATTTCATTTTTATCCTCTAAATATTCCCTAACAGGTGAAAACTTCAATAAAATTATTGATTCTTTGTATCTGGAAAAGTATGCTATCTGGAAAAATCTAATTGATAAAAATAATTTTTCAAATTTTACTAAAAAAATAACCGAAGCTTCTTTTAAATATCCCTACGCAAATAGAAAAGCTAGGTATGCATTAATAAGAGGGAAATCAAAAAATATAAAAACTGATAGTTCATATTTTATTTATAGGCAAAAATTAAATTTTAATGAAGAAAAATTATCATTCTTTGAACCATATATTAGTTATTTGATGAGCTATTTAAGTCTTGAAGCCCTTGAGGATGACCAAATTTTTTATAAAGCAAAAAATAATACAGATTTTAATATCAAGAGGATTGAAGTTATAAAGAAAAGAATTAGTAATATCAAATTAAAAAATATACTTGCAAGAGCAGTTGCATATGAAGAAATAATGAACTCTAATAATCAAAATTCACATGAGAAATTTTTAGATTCATATTCTTCAATTAATCCTAATCAAGAATATTATAATGAAATAATATCTCTAAATAATTCTTTAATGCAGATGAGAGCTGGTAGACCTTTACCAATAGTAATGCTCGAAAATAATAAAGGCAAGGTCATTACAAGCAATAAGGCTTTTATGGGCAAAAAAACGGTTCTTTACTTTTGGTCTCAAACTCAAATGAATCATTTCAAAAGAAATGAGGAAAGAGCAAAAGTATATAAAGAAAAGTTTCCTGATTATAGATTTGTTGGGATTTCAATTCAACCTTACAATCAACTAGTAAGGAATTATCAGGAACTTATGAATATAAATGTTGGGAATCAATTAGCTCTGGTTAACTACCAAACAACTACTAGTGAATGGGTTATAAATCTTTTAAATAAAGGAATTATTTTAGACAAAAACTGTATTATTCTTGAGGGATTTGGAAATTTTGGTTATGAAAAAAGTTTTGAAAATCTTTTAAAAAAGCATTACAATATAAATTAATGTCTTATTGTTTAGAAGTAAATAGAAGAAAATTGACATGTCATCATAAATACTATCATGACAATATTTATGGTTTCCCTTGTAAAAATGATAATGAAATCTTTGGAAGACTAGTTTTGGAAATAAATCAAGCTGGATTGTCATGGGATATTATTTTGAAAAAGGAAAAAACTATTAAAAAAGCTTATAACAACTATTCATTTAATGAAATAGCAAAATTCGATGAATATGATATAAAAAGAATTCTGAATGATAAGGGAGTTATTAGAATGAGACGAAAAGTAATGGCGATAATATATAATGCTAATAAGGTTGTCTCTATAACCGAAAAACATAATAGCTTCAAAAGCTATTTAGATAAACATCATACACTTAGTTTATCAGGATGGGTATCACTGTTTAAGAAAGAATTCAAATTTGTAGGGAATGAGATATGCAAAGAATTCTTAACTTCAATAGGTTATTTAAAAGGAGCTCACAAAAAATCTTGCCCTATTTATAAAAAAGTTATAAAAGAAAAACCAATGTGGAACTACATTTAATTACCTTTTTTGTGATCATCCAAAAACTTTTTAAGCCCACTATCAGTAAGTGGATGATTTAGTAAACCTACAATTGAAGATAAAGGAGCAGTGACAATATCTGACCCGATTTTAGCACAATCAATAATATGCATATTATGTCTTATTGAAGCTGAAAGAATTTCTGTTTTAAAGTTATAATTATCAAAAATTTGACGTATTTCTGATATTAAAAATAACCCATCAGATGATATATCATCTAATCTGCCAATAAAAGGAGAAACGTAATTAGCTCCGGCCTTAGCAGCAAGTAATGCTTGACCAGGAGAGAATATTAAAGTACAATTTGTTTTGATATTATTATTTGAAAAGTATTTTAATGCCTTTACTCCGTTTTTAGTCATTGGAATTTTAACAACAATTTGATTACTTATTTTAGATAAACGATTACCCTCTTCAACCATACCGTCAAATTCAGTAGAGATAACCTCAGCGGATACATCTCCGTCGACTATTTCGCATATTTTTTTATAATGACTAATAATATTAGAATCACCGGTTATTCCTTCTTTTGCCATCAAACTTGGATTAGTAGTAACACCATCTAAAATTCCTAAGTTCTGAGCTTCAGTTATCTGCTCAAGATTGGCTGTATCAATAAAAAATTTCATTTTTAACTATATTTTATAATGGTTCATTATTAATTTTTGATATAATTTTTCGGGTAATATCTTTTTTAAAGATATACTAAACTTTTGTAAAAAATGACCTACTATATAATGAATTCCTGGGTTTTTTCTTTTTATAATTTTAAGTGTCAACTTTGCAACTTCTATTGGATCTCTTGATTGTTTATCCATATTATATTTAACAGTTTCGGAAAATTTTTTATATCTACTATAGTAAGGTGAGTTAATATTTAAATTGGTTTTCATTCTTTTATCAAAGATTCCGGTTCTATAATCTCCAGGTGCTATATTTACAACTCTAATTCCAAAATCTTTAAGTTCCATATTGAGGGATGCTCCTAAACATTCCATTGAATATTTGCTTGCAGAGTAAATACTTCCAAATGGAATATTATTATAACCAGCTATTGAAGTTATATTTACAATCATACCACTTTTATTTTTTCTCATAGAAGGAAGTACAGCCTGAATTAAATCAATATGTCCAAAAAAATTTGTGTCGAATAAATGTTTGGCATCTTTAATTGACATTTCTTCTATAGGGGCAACAAAACCAGAACCAGCATTATTTATTAAAACATCAATTTTACCTTCTATGGATAATACTTTTTCAACAAGCTTTTTTGAATCCTTAAATGTGGTCAAATCATACTTTAGTAATTCTAGTCCCTCAAAACCAGAATACTTTGTTGGATTTCTAGATGTCCCATACACTTTAAAGTTATTGGATGATAAAAGTTTTGCAATGTAGCGTCCAAAACCTGTTGATGCACCAGAAATTAAAATAACTTTTTTCATTTAAATAAAAAAGGGTAAGCTTTCTATATCACACCGCTACGACCATATACCCTTGCTGTGTTCCCACCCTGGGGGATTCTATAGGAG
>NHEX02000001.1 GCA_002171475.2 Flavobacteriales bacterium TMED96 | reverse complement strand
GTGGGCGCGAAGGGATTCGAACCCCTGACCCCTTGGGTGTAAACCAAGTGCTCTGAACCAACTGAGCTACGCGCCCTGGAGTGCAAATATAGACTTATTTTTTAAATAGATTTAAGGACTTAATATTTCTGAAACTGCGAAATGACTTCCACCAATAAAAATAAAATCATCATTTGCGGCTTTATTCAAAGCCCTTTTGTAAGCTTCCTGAATAGATTCAAAAATCTGATAGTTAATATCTGTTTTTTTTAAAATTAAATCTAAATGCCCCAAACTTAATGCTCTAGATATTTTGGGTGTAGAAAAAAAATAAATCCCATCTTTTGGAAAAAGTTTTATAATTTTTTCAATTGGCTTATCCTTCACAAATCCTAAAACAAAGATTTTTCTAGAAGATTTAATTCTTCTAATTTCAGGAACAATCTCTTTAAATCCCTCTTCGTTATGCGCAACATCAGCTATTGTAAGTGGTTTATTTGAAACTTTTTCCCATCTGCCTCTAAATGAGGTATTTTTACTGATATTTGAAATACCTCTTTTAAAAATTTCATTAGTAATTTTATTTTCAAATAAAATTTGAATTGCGGCATAGGCAGTACTTTTGTTTTTTTTTTGATAATTGGTGTTATGTCTTAACTCAATATCACTAGATAGAAAGTCTTCAGCAAAAAATATCTTTGATGATTCTCTTTTAGCCTTTTCAATAAAAACTTTATCTGTTTCCTGATTTTTCTCACCTATTAAAACAGGTGTGTTTTTTTTAATTATTCCTGCTTTTTCATTGGCAATAGAGGTTATTTTGTCTCCAAGAAATTTTGTGTGATCGTATCCTATGTTAGTTATAATAGAAAGTAAGGGTTGTATAACATTTGTTGCATCAAGCCTACCACCTAATCCAACCTCTATAATAGCATAATCAACTTTTTGAAGCTTAAAATAAAGAATTGCCATTGCGAAAGAAATTTCAAAAAATGAATTTTTTTTCGAAAGAAAATAGTCTTTATTTTTAGCTACAAAATCAACAACAATTTTTTTTTCAATTTTATTTGTATTTACCTTTATTCTCTCTCTAAAGTCAAACATATGTGGAGAAGTAAATAATCCTACTTTTTTATCAAATTCCTGAAGAATCGAAGACAACATATGGGATGTTGAACCCTTCCCATTAGTTCCACCTACATGTATAAATTTTAAATTTGACTGAGGATTGCCAAGAAACTTTAAAAAATTTTTAATCCTCGATAATCCAGGTTTATATGACCCGCTACCTTTTAATTGATAAGGAGGTATCTGTTCATAAAGCCATTGAATTGTAGAATTATATCGTCTCACTAATCTACCAACTTAAAATTGACAACCACAAATCCTGTCTGAGAGTCAGGAGCATTTTCATCATAAAACCACTTATGTAAAAAGGCTGTTCTTTTTGCAGGCTCCAACAAACATGGGTGAACATTAGTGCTTCCTTTAACACCAGGTTCTGCCTTAATAACATTTCCCGTTTTATTTACTGTAATTCTCACAACTACCCTACCCTCCTGGTCACATACGGGTTTTACTGAACCGTTTGATTCGAGATTTCTTCCATTCAACCCAAATCCATCTTTCTCACCTATTAATCCTGTTTTATTATAATAAGTATTCGAATACGGATTCCCAGAATCTATTTTACTCTCATTATCATCTAAAGTATTCTTATTATTTGTTTCAATGATTTCTTCAGCATTTATAATTTTATTTAAAACTGTTTTTGTTAGCTTAGAAATTTCCGGCCTACTTTTTGGGACTTCATTGTAAAATAAAGAATCACTTTGATCTATTTTTTTTTTATCTAAACTCTTTTTTTTTGTTTTAGGACTATTTGACTTGTCGTCAAATGAAACTATTGATTTTTTTTGGACTACCGCTTTAGATTTTAATTCTGAATCATTAGATTCATTAATGGGATTAGTCTTATTTATTGGAGTCTTGGAACTTTCATGAGCTACTTTTTTAATTAATTTTTCATCAGACAATGTGCCAAAATTCACCTCCACACCATACGAAATAGGTGGATCAAAAAAAGTTAATCCAATAACAAAAAATAAAAGAATTAATAAAAACCCAATCAATGAGGTTATAATAGCTGATTTTTTTTCATAAGGAGTAGAAAAAAACTTCATTTTTATTTTTCTTTAACCGCTAAAACGACTTTGATTGAATTTTTATTTGCAATGTCCATAACGTAAACGATTTCTTTGATTGGAACCTTGCTATCAGATCTTAAAATCACAACTCTTTTGTTTGATTTGGATAATTTTGTTATCAATTCATTTTTAATATTTTTCTTACTAACAAACTCTCCGTCAATATAAAATCTGTTTTTGCCATCTATTGAAACACCTATGTTTTCTCTATTTTCACTTTTACCTTTAGCTTGAGGTAATTTTACATCAATTGTATTTAAATTTTTAGCAAGAGTTGATGCTATCATAAAAAATATTAAAAGCAAAAAGACAACATCAGTCATTGAAGACATATTGAAATTTGGTGTTATTTTATTTCTAGTCTTAAAATCCATTAACTTACTGGTTCATTAAGTAAATCAAAAAACTCTAAAGATGACGCTTGCATTTGATATACCACCTTGCTTATTTTGACCACCAAATGATTATAACATATATATCCAACAATTCCTACTACTAGTCCTGCAACCGTAGTTGTCATGGCAGTATAGAGTCCATCAGATAAGAGTTTCATATCGATACTGCCCCCAGCATTTGAAATCTCAAATATGGAAATAATCATCCCAATTACAGTACCTAAAAAACCTATCATCGGTGAAGCTCCAGAAATAGTTGCCAAAACACTTATGTTTTTTTCTAGTTTGTATATTTCTAAACGCCCAGCGTTTTCAATAGCTGTATTAATGTCTTCTAAAGGTCGGCCTATTCTAGAAATACCCTTAGAAATTAATCTTGCAACCGGAATTTCTTCTTTTAAACATCTTGATTGGGCCTTATCTATTTTTCCACTAGTAACAAATGTTTTTATTTCATTCATAAATGTTTTGTCTATCTTAACAGCAGCTTTAATTGTAAATAACCTCTCAAAATAAATATATAGTCCGATTAATAGTAAAATAAATAATAAACCTATAATAATTTGGCCAGCTGTTCCACTACTTTGAATTAGCTCAATTAATGATATTGTTTTTTCAGTTTGTAAAACATTACTTTGCACCAATAATTTTTGATTAAAAATTAAGATCATATTCATAGTTTTTATATGAACGAAAAAAAAATTGTTAAAGTATTTTATTAATATATAAAATCTCTAATCAATATAAATGTAAACGCTCCTGATAAAAATCCAATTAATGCTAACCAAGATATTTTTTTTAAATACCAAAAAAAGTCTATTTTCTCCATTCCCATAGCCACGACTCCGGCTGCTGATCCTATAATTAGCATACTACCACCAGTACCGGCAGAAAAAGCTATAAAATGCCATAAAGGATTGTTAATTTCTTGAGAAAACATACCCATAGACGCAGCTACAAGAGGTACGTTATCTATAACAGCTGAAGCTGTACCTAAGAGTACAACAACAATATCAGTGTTTGGAAAAATTAAATTTAATGTATCAGCAAATGAAAACAATACACCTATAGATTCTAAAGCCCCTACAGATAAAAGAATTCCTAAAAAAAACAAAATACTCGGTAATTCAATTTTAGATAAAGATTTGTGCACAGGACTATGATTAGCAGCGTCATCACTTTCATCATCAAATGAAGTAATATTTATTTTTGTTGAGCTTAAAATCTCAGCAAAAGAAGACACTAAAGCTAGAGAAAACATCATACCTACATAAGGAGGTAGGTGTGTTATGGTCTTGAAAACAGGCACAAAAATTATTGATGCTAGACCTAAATAGAGAATAGTTGATCCATTTTTATTGTCACTTTCCTTAATTTCATCTTGATCATAAGTTATATTTCCCTTAAAAGAAGGTAAAAAGGTTGCAACAGTTACAGGAACCAACAAACAAACAATAGAAGGAATTAGTAGATATGAAATTAACTTAATTGTTGTTACTTTTTTTCCAATCCACAACATAGTGGTTGTCACATCACCAATGGGTGACCAAGCACCCCCAGCGTTTGCTGCGATTATGATTAGTCCAGCAAACCAAATTCTGACATTTCTATCAGGAACTACTTTTTGTAAAATTGTAATTAAGACTATAGTTGCTGTCAAATTATCAATAATCGCTGAGAGAAAGAATGCAAGTATTGCAAAAATCCACAATAATTTTTTTTTAGACTTGGTTTTAATGAAGTTTTTGATTGTTAAAAATCCATTGAAATAATCAATTATTTCAACAATTGTCATTGCACCTAAAAGAAAAACTACAATTTCAGCGGTTTTACCTAAATGGTGAAGTAAAATTTCCTCTAAATGTGTTGGGACAAGTTTTTTTAAATTAGTATCAACCTCAAAAACAGGTATGTGTGATAAAGCAATAATTGACCATAAAAAAGCCATCATCGCGAGTGCCGGAATTAATTTATCTACTTTAAGTGTGTGCTCTAAGGTTATAGCTAAATAGCCAATTATAAATACCGCTATAACAAATGTTTCCATTTAAAAATATTTACCCTGATCAAATGGTTATAAGACGAAAGTATTAATTTAAAATCTAAATAAAGGCCAATCATGGTAAAAATATATTCCCTGTGGAATGATTTTTTTTTGCTCCAGTTACACTAGAATAGCAATTAACCTTATTTTGATCTCTTAGCAGGCCTAGGAAGCCAAATATTATGGCTTCTTTAAAATTTATAACTTTTTTCTCTGGTATGCGGATAAGACATGATGTTCTATTTTTAATTTGCTCTATTAAAAATGAGTTAAAAACACCTCCTCCAGTGACTAGAGCCTCTTTTCTACCACTTAACTCGTAAGAAATTTTTTTAGCAATAAAAATCGTGTATGTATACAAAATATCATTTATTGAGCATTTTTGATAGATTTCAAATATTGGAAGAATATTTTCTTTTACCCATTCAATTCCTAATGATTTAGGTGGTTTTAGCTTAAAAAAAATTAAATTGTTTAATTTTCTTTCCAATTCTGGGATCAATTTACCCTTACTAGCCAGTTCTCCATATTTGTCATAGGGCTTGTTAAGTTTATTTGCAAGTGAGTTTAAAATTAAATTAGCTGGACAAATATCATATGCAATAGTTTTTTTTTCATTTTTAAGAGTAATATTTGCAAAACCTCCCAAGTTTATAAAAGTATCTGATTGATGAAATAGTTTTATTTCTCCAACTGGTACAAGGGGAGCTCCTTGTCCGCCCATTTTAACATCTTTAGGTCTAAAATCACAAATAACTTTTTTGTTAATTAGTTTTGCAAGAATAGGTAAATTCCCAATTTGATAGGTTATTCCCGAGTTTGGTTGATGCAAAACAGTATGCCCATGTGAACTAATGAAATCAATTTCATGTTCATTGTTTTTTTTTAAAAATTTACCTATTTGTTTGGATAGATATATTGTATAAAATTGATCTAGAATTTTAATGTCATCGATATGAAGAGAACTTGAATGTTTGAGTTTTTCATAAATTTTTTTTGGATATGGGTGTGTGGATGAAGAAATTAATTTAAAATACCATTTTGTTTTCTTAAAAAACTCAACTAAAACAAAATCCAAGCCATCTAACGAAGTACCTGACATGATTCCCACAACTATATATTTATTTTTCATTAAATACAAACTTTACTCAATATTATTAAATTTTCAATGATTGGATAAATTATTGGAATAATATTTAAAGAATTTGCATTTTATTTGCTTTATTTAAAAAGATTAATATATAATCTCCCCCAATTTTTGTAGAACCCTTTATATCCTTATTTTTAGTGTCCTAAAAAAAACCACTAATAATGTTTCCAAAAAAACAAGGCTTGTATTCCCCTGAATTCGAACACGAAAATTGTGGAGCCGGTTTCATTTGCAATTTAAAGGGTGAAAAAACAAACTCTATAATTGGAAAAGCCTTGAATATATTAGTTAAACTTGAACACAGAGGCGCTGTAAGCGCTGATGGCAAAACTGGAGATGGTGCAGGAATATTAATTGAAATTCCACATGAGTTTTTCTTAAATTCCACATCCTTTAAATTGCCCGCATCAAATGATTACGCAGTTGGAATGGTTTTTCTCCCCCAGAAAAAAAACCAAAGAGAAATTTGTATAAATACTTTTGAAAAACAAATAGAAAAAAATGGTTTAAAAATTTTAGGGTGGAGAAAAGTACCAGTTAATAAAAAAGTTGTTGGAAAAATTGCTTCAAAAACAGAGCCTTACATAAGCCAAGTTTTCGTAGGTAAAGGTGAACAAAAAATCGATGATCTTGAATTTAATATAAAACTATATTGTGCAAGAAAAAAATGTGAACACATAATATACAATTCTAAGTTTTCAGAGTCCAACTTTTTTTACTTTTCTTCTCTATCTAACAAGACAATAATATACAAAGGACTTTTAGTTCCTGAAGATATTGAGCTATATTATAATGACTTAAGAGATCCCAAACTTGTTACAAGATTAGCATTAGTTCATCAAAGGTTTTCTACTAATACTTTTCCTACTTGGGACCTTGCACAACCCTTTAGATATATGTGCCATAATGGTGAAATAAATACCATTAAAGGTAACATAAGTAGAATGGCCTCTAGAGAGGAACTATTGAAATCAAATTTGTTTGGCGATGATATAAGTAAGATTTTACCAGTTATTTTAAAAGGAAAATCTGACTCAGCATCTATGGATATGGTTGTAGAACTTCTTTTACTTACAGGAAGATCGCTCCCTGAAGTTATGATGATGCTAGTACCTGAAGCATGGGAAAAACACACTGAAATGGATATAAGCAAAAAGTCTTTTTATAAATTTAATTCTTGTGTAATGGAACCCTGGGATGGTCCAGCTTCAATTCCATTTACTGATGGAAAATATATAGGTGCACTTTTGGACAGGAATGGTCTACGACCCTCAAGGTATACTGTAACAAAAGACGGTAATGTTGTTATGTCTTCAGAAGTAGGAGTACTAGATATTGAACCAGCAAATGTTGTAAAACATGGTAGATTAGAGCCAGGCCGAATGTTCTTGGTTAACATGAATGAAGGACGTATAGTAGAGGATGAAGAAATTAAATCATTAATTGTAAACCAAAAACCTTACAAAAAGTGGCTTGATGAGAATTTATTACCTCTTTCCAACATTCCATATACAGGAAATCATCTTGCAGTTGAGTCGGAAAGTTTTGAAAAAAGACTTAAAATATTTGGATATACCCAAGAGGACTTAAATACCATCATAAACCCAATGAGCTTAAATGCGAAAGAATCAATAGGTTCAATGGGTACCGATACTCCTTTAGCAGTATTTTCAGAAAAACCACAACTACTATATAACTATTTTAAGCAATTGTTTGCTCAGGTAACAAACCCTCCTTTGGATGGAATTAGAGAAGAAATTGTTACAGACATATCCTTAAGATTAGGTAATGATTTTAATATTTTTGAATTGTCTGAAATACATGCGAAAAAACTTTTGATTCAAAATCCAGTAATCTCTAATGAGGATCTTGATAAGATAAAACATTTAAAACACCGAGATTTTAAAGCTGTTTCTGTTCCTGTTTTATATGAGATTCATAAAGGTGTGAATGGTTTGGAAAAGTCTTTATTAAAAATAATTGAGGATATCGAAAGACAAATTGATTCCGGAGCTAATATTATTATCTTATCTGATAGAGGTGTATCAAATTATTTTGCACCTATACCAATGCTTTTAGCTTGTGCACACGTTCACAATACTTTTAAAAGGAAGTCCAAAAGGTCAAAATTTGATATTGTTATAGAATCCGCAGAACCCAGAGAACCCCATCATTTTGCATGTCTTTTTGGCTATGGAGCTAGCGCAATAAACCCATATATGGTTAACGAAATTATTGAAGACCAAGCAAATCAAAAAGTTTTAAAGGGTCTTACCTACGAAAATGCTGTTAAAAACTATAATAAAGCAGTAGCTAAAGGAATAATTAAGGTAATGAACAAAATTGGGATATCTACTCTTCACTCTTATCGAGGTGCTCAAATATTTGAAGCTTTGGGATTGAGTAATGAGTTTATTGAAAGATTTTTTTGTAACACTCCATCAAGAATTGAAGGAATTGGACTAAATGAACTTGAAAATGAAATTGAAAAAAGATTTAAAAAAGCCTTTGTCGATGACCAAAGCTTAGGATTAGATCTTGAAATAGGAGGGGAATACAGATGGAGGAGGGATGGTGAAGCACACATGCTAAATCCGAGTTCTATAGCCAAATTACAACAATCGGTTCGTCAAAAAAGTTGGGAAAGCTATAGTGTTTACTCTAAAATGATAAATAACCAATCTGAAAAACTCATGACAATAAGAGGTCTTTTTGAATTTTCTGATTTGGATCCTATCCCCATTGAAGAGGTTGAGCCCTGGACAGAAATAGTAAAAAGATTCAAAACTGGCGCCATGTCCCTAGGTTCAATTTCAGCAGAAGCTCACGAAAATTTAGCTATCGCTATGAATAGGATTGGAGGCAAAAGCAATTCTGGCGAAGGGGGTGAAGACCCAAAAAGATATTTTCCGGACGAAAATGGTGACTTGAAAAAATCAGCTATTAAACAGGTGGCATCGGGAAGATTTGGTGTATCAAGCTACTATTTATCATCTGCCGATGAAATTCAAATAAAAATGGCCCAAGGGGCTAAGCCAGGAGAAGGTGGACAATTGCCTGGCCCAAAAGTTAATCCTTATATAGCATCTGTTAGAAATTCTACACCCTATGTTGGTCTAATTTCTCCTCCTCCACATCATGATATATATTCTATTGAAGATTTAGCACAACTTATTTACGATCTAAAAAATGCTAACAGAAAGGCTAGGATAAATGTCAAACTTGTTTCTGAAGTAGGTGTTGGTACAATAGCTGCAGGAGTTGTGAAAGCAAAAGCAGATGTAATTCTTATATCAGGATACGACGGAGGTACTGGTGCTTCCCCATTGACATCTTTAAAACACGCAGGTTTACCCTGGGAATTAGGAATTGCCGAAGCTCAACAAACTCTAGTTTTAAATGACCTTAGAAATAGAGTAGTTCTAGAATGTGATGGGCAAATGAAGACAGGTAGAGACGTAGCTGTTGCTTGTCTTTTGGGTGCTGAGGAATTTGGATTCTCCACAGCGCCTTTGGTAGCATCTGGATGTATAATGATGAGAGCCTGTCATTTGAATACATGTCCTGTCGGCATTGCAACTCAAGATCCTGTTTTAAGGAAAAACTTTAAAGGTAAACCTGAACATGTTATTAACTTCATGTATTTTGTTGCTGAAGAATTAAGGGAAATAATGTCTAAACTTGGATTCAGAACAGTCAATGAAATGGTTGGACAATCCCAAAAAATAAATATGTCTGAAGCTATAAATCATTTCAAAGCTAACGGAATTGACTTATCAAAAATTTTATACAAACCGAAAATCAGTAAAAAAACTAAACTATTTAATACCGAAAAACAGGACCATGGCTTAAAAAAATCTTTGGATTTTAAAATTTTAAAATCTGCCAAACCAGCTATAAATAATAAATTTAAACAAGTTCTGAATTATCCTATCAAAAGTACTAATAGAACAGTAGGTGCTATAATCTCAAATGAAATATCAAAAATTCATGGTTCTAAAGGACTCCCAAAAGATACTCTAACGGTCAATTTTACCGGAACTGCGGGCCAAAGTTTTGGTGCCTTCACTACTAAAGGAGTTAGTTTAATTGTTTCTGGAACCTGTAATGATTATTTTGGTAAAGGCCTTTCTGGAGGCAGATTAGTCGTTAAAGTTCCAGATAGAAATACATTAATAGCACACCAAAATATTATTATTGGAAATGTTGCACTTTATGGAGCAATCAATGGGGAAGTTTACATTAACGGAATAGCAGGTGAAAGATTTTGTGTTAGAAATTCTGGGGCAAATGCTGTTGTAGAAGGAATAGGAGATCACGGATGTGAATATATGACAGGTGGAATTGCTGTCATTCTTGGTAAACACGGAAGAAATTTCGCTGCCGGAATGAGCGGTGGAATAGCTTATATTTATAATGAAGATGGAAATCTAAAAAAGGAAAAATTTAATTTAGAAATGATAGAGTTAGAAAACCTCCAAGAAAAGGATTTTTTATGCTTAAAGGAACTTCTAACAAATCATGTTAAATATACATCCAGTGATAAGGGTTCATTTTTATTAAAAGATTTTTCAAATCAAAAACATAAATTTGTAAAAGTTATGCCGACCGACTATAAAAAAGCTCTTATTATGCTTGAGAATGAAAAGGTTAAAGAGAAGGTTAAATAAAAATAAGAATGGGTAAGTTAAAAGGTTTTTTGGAGTTTGACAGAATTGACGAATCTCAGGTTAATCCATCTGAAAGAATCAAAAATTATAGTGAATTTACAATATCACCAAGTCCTGAAGAATTGAATAAACAAGGTGGTAGGTGTATGGATTGTGGTGTTCCTTTCTGTCATAGTGGTTGTCCCCTTGGCAATTTGATTCCAGACTTTAATGATGCTGTTTATAAGAATGATTGGAAGAAAGCGTTAAACATTCTTCATAGCACCAATAACTTTCCTGAGTTCACTGGAAGACTATGCCCCGCTCCTTGTGAGCAAGCCTGTGTTTTAGGATTAGTAAGTCCCCCCGTTTCTATCGAAATGATTGAAAAATATATTGTTGAAAAGGGTTTCAAAGAAGGTTGGATTAAACCGATAAAACCCACCCACAAGACGGGCAAGAAAGTGGCTGTGATTGGGTCTGGACCTGCTGGTCTTGCGGCGGCTCAGCAATTAAATAGAGTGGGGCACAGAGTGACCGTTTTCGAAAAAGATAACAAAATTGGAGGCCTTTTAAGATATGGTATACCAGACTTTAAAATGGAAAAAAACATAATTGATAGGCGCTTAGAAATTTTAATTGCTGAGGGTATAGAATTCAATACCTCAATTGAGGTAGGTAAAGATATTTCAACAAAAGAATTAGAAAAAGAATTCGATGCTATAATCATGTGTATTGGAGCATCGGTGAAAAGGAACCTTCCTATACTAGGTAGTGATTTAAAAGGGGTAATTCAGGCAATGGATTTCCTTCCTAACAGCAATAAATTCGTAGACAAACAATTATCGTTACAAAAACAATTAAGTGCTAAAAACAAAGATGTAATTGTTATAGGCGGAGGAGATACCGGATCAGATTGCATTGGAACAAGTAATAGACAAGGGGCTAAAAGTGTTATTAATTTTGAAATTACCTCAAAACCCTCTGAAGAAAGAACCAACAAAAACCCTTGGCCATTTTGGCCATTTAAGCTTAAAACTTCATCTTCTCACGAAGAGGGTAGCCACAGAGAATGGTCAATTATGACGAAAGAATTTATAGGGGATGGCAAGGGAAACCTATCTGGATTAAAAACTGTGGAAATAAAGTGGAACCATAAAAATGAAATTGAGGAAATCAAGGGAACTGAAAAAATCTGGCCTTGTCAGATGGTGCTTTTAGCTCTAGGGTTTCTAGGTCCTGAAAAAAGTATTGCAGAAAAATTTGAATTAAAGCTTAATCAAAGAGGAAATATTCAAACAGATGAACATTATAAAAGTTCAAAAAATAAAATATTTGCTGCTGGTGATGCTAGAAGAGGACAATCTTTGATAGTCTGGGCAATTTCAGAAGGAAGGGATGTGGCCTTTGAAGTGGATAAGTTTTTAATGGGTAAATCATTTTTAACCAAGAAAAACAGCAAAGGAGATTTAATTTCTGCTTAATTATATTCTCACTTATTTATAGCATTGTCAACTAAATCAGCAAGATTTATTTGAGAATTATTCTGTATTGAATCATTTATTTTAATTAATTCAATCATATCATTTCCAAATCTAAAAAAAATACTTTGGCCGATTTTTAAATTTAAAAACAATCTAGTATTGGAATTAATTGTTGGATTTTTAACACCCGGAATGTAAACTTTAATATTTTGGATTGTTGTATTCACTAAAAAAAAACTCTTAGAGTTTTTATTAAAATTGTTGCTTTTGGGTTTTGAGCCTTTTCTAATTTTATAGCTAATTTTTCCAGGAACTAGAAGCTCATTTTTTATCCTCATAAATTCAAATTTATCAATGAAAAATGAATTAAAAGAATCTTCTTTTAGTGTTTTAGTTCTAATTATAGAGTCATTTTCTTTAAGCACTTTTGAAAAAACTAAATTAAACTTTCCTCTATTCCAAATATCAATAATGAACCCTTTATAAGATGGATAGTTAAGAACTAGTTCTTGTTTTGCTGGAATGTAAATGCTTGAAATATTCGTTTTTTTACTTTGTGAGAATACCATTAACCCACAAATAAAAAAAACAGAAGTTCGTAATACTTTTTTAAACATTTAAAAAAAATTAAATTTAAAACAAAATAACAATTTATGTTAGTGGAAAAAATACCTGTTAAAAAATTATTTGTGTTTTTAATTTTCATTTTACTTTTAACTGCAGTTTTTATTCTTAAAAATTCACCAACCAAGCTTGGAAAAAAAAAATATGAAGGTGTTTTTTTTAAAAGACCATTTCCTTTAATAATAATAAATCCTAAAAAAAATTTAAATAAACCCACAAGCTTTTTGATTTTGATTGAAAATGAAACTAATATAAATTCTTTTTTTTCAAAACTCGAGTCAAAAATTGGTTCCATGGAAGGTAAGTTGATAAAAGTCTCTGGAAAATTATTGACTCTTAATGAAACTAGATTTATAGAAATTTCAGATGAATTAGAACAAATAGTTATTATAGATAACCCAAATACTTATCCTAGCGAACAGACCTTAGGAAAGAAAATCGATTTAATTGGTAATATTATTAACTTAAAATGTATTACAAAAAACGATTTTTCAAAAGAATGTTTTTACAAAAATGTTGACAAGGGATTGATACCTGCGCTAAGGATTTTTAGAAATCAAGAAAATATAGATTATCTACTAAAAATAAAAGATTCTGAAATAATAAACGATTATATAAAAAACAACTTCCAAAAAACGCAAAAAGTGTTTGGAGATTACTATTATCAAAATGGATTTAATGTTATAAATTTAGATTCAATTTCTACTTTAAAATGAATATATACATATTAATCTTAGCATTAATAATTTCATCATGTTATGGTCAAAAAAATTCCCTAGCAGCAATTAAAAGTCAAATAAAAATTAATGATACTAAAGAGATAATTTCAATTTTGTCTTCAGACTCTTTAATGGGTAGAGACAACAAAAACAAAGGGTATTTTAAGGCTGCTGATTATGTTAGAAAATACTTAAAGAAAAATAACATCAACCCTCTATACGATGAATTCAAAGATATTTTTTATTCAGACAGCATTGAAACCTTCAACATAGTAGGAACAGTTGGTGAGTTTTTATATGAAAGAAAAACTATTTTAATTGGAGCTCATCTTGATCATATAGGAATAAGCGGAGTTGGAGCAGATTCAATATATAATGGAGCTAATGATAATGCTAGCGGGTGTGTGAGTGTATTACAAATAGGATCTTTTTTATCTCAATATAAATGGGATTACAATATTGTACTCGCCTTATTTGCTGAAGAAGAAAAAGGGTTAAGGGGATCTTATAATTTGGCAAAGAGAATGAAAAAAGAAAGTATCAACTTAAAATACGTGATTAATTTTGAGATGATTGGTAAAGAGATGCAAATAGGACAAAATAAGGTTTATTTGACGGGATACGAAATGTCGAATTTAGCCCGGGAGATTAACAATGTTGTACCAGGGTTTGTTACTTTTTTTTCTAAATCAAAAGAGTTTAATTTATTCCAAAGGTCAGATAATTATCCTTTTTATAAAGTATTTAATATTCCTTCACAAACTCTATCATCTTTTGATTTTGAAAATTATAATTATTATCATCATGTTGATGATGAGGTAGATTATTTGGACATAAAAAATTTAAATGATATAATTACATCATCAGCATTCTTTATTTCTAACTTTTTAAATAAAAAAACCAAAATAAATTTAATTACCAACTAGTTTTTTTCTCTTATCTGTGACGTGTAGGTGCTTTCAAAAATTTTGTCTGCATTTCCCGCTTCAAAACCATCTCGTCTATGTATGGATGTTATTTTGCTTTCAGGAAAGTTTTTAAACTGGAGAAGTGGTAACCGTTCTGCAAATTCCACATAACTACCTGGAATTTTATTAGAAATACCACAAGCAAAAGTGGCTGGTATAAGTTTAGAAACAGTACTAGATTGTCTTAACAGCCCATCTTTGCTCTCTTTAATTTTACCACCTGATGTATTTAACTTTATCCCTATTTTTTCCAGAAAAAAGTTAAACTCTTCTAAATTATTTTTTTTATTTAACATATGGATACTCATTGTATAATGATTTAAATAGTAGCGATTATAAATTACCCACGCCGCGTACTCACTTTCATTTAATAATTTTTTATAATCTTTGTATGTTGGTAATTCCCATAACGGTTTTTGAAAGAAACCAACTACTTCATTTAAGTTGTCAAAGTCTAATTCTTCAACAGGGTCTCGATTGACACTGGAAAGATATTTTTGAATTATTTTATAATTTGAACTTGATAGTTCTTCAATTCTTAACTCACTAATAAATACTCTAGGATATTTCTCATTTGGTGGTGAGTACCAGTAGGCATTTAGCTTTTTATTCTCAAAATCAAAGAAATCCTTTTTTGAATAACCGAAATGAAGAAAAATTTTTTCTAGTGATTTTATACCTAGGTTTTTATATGCAAGAGTTCTAAATGCAATGTGATCATTTTGAATTTCATTCTCGTGATTAATTAAATTATGGGTTATCATATTGGAAATAATTTTTTTTACATCTGCAACTCTTTCCAAATATGGATTCATTATACCCTTTAAAATAAAATCTAAACTTTCCATATAGAATAAAAATATAAAAAAACCCTTTAAAATAAATTAAAGGGTTTGAAGAAGGCAGCGACCTACTCTCCCACCAAAAAGGCAGTACCATCGGCGCTGGTGGACTTAACTTCTCTGTTCGGAATGGGAAGAGGTGAACCCCACCGCAATAGCCACCTAAAAGTTGTACATAAACTAGTTTCTATCTAAGTTAATGTATGCATGACAAGAAATAAAAAAAATAAAACTAAAGAAAACGTCACTTTAGGCCTACGGGTAATTAGTATCACTCGGCTATGACATTACTGCCTTTACACCTGTGACCTATCAACGTAGTAGTCTTCTACGACCCTTAAAAAGAAATCTAATCTTGTGGTAGGTTTCGTGCTTATATGCTTTCAGCGCTTATCCTTTCCCGACGTAGCTACTCGGCAGTGCTCCTGGCGGAACAACCGATACACCAGCGGTCAGTCCATCTCGGTCCTCTCGTACTAAAGATAGATCCACTCAAATTTCTAACGCCCACTACAGATAGAGACCGAACTGTCTCACGACGTTCTGAACCCAGCTCGCGTGCCACTTTAATGGGCGAACAGCC
>NHEX02000010.1 GCA_002171475.2 Flavobacteriales bacterium TMED96 | reverse complement strand
TGATAATTGGCAGGATAGGTCCAAAGATTTCTTCTTTCATAATTGAGTTGTCATAATTTACGCCCGTCAAAACAGCTGGAGTAAAATGTAGCTCCTCTTGGCTTACTTCTCCACCGCACGCAAGCTCTGCTCCATCAGAAAGAGCATCAGCAAGAGCACCTTCTAGCCTGTTGAAATGGTGCTCGTTTGCAATAGAGCAGTAGTCTTTTTTAGCAGCGTCTAACCCTCCAGCAAAAAATTGTGATATATTTTTCTGCAAAGCTAAAACAAGATCATCGTGAACCAACTCATCACAAAGTATATAGTCCGGAGCAGTACAGGTTTGGCCTGCGTTTGCAAACTTATAAAAAGAAATTTTCCAGGCAGCGTCTTTTACATTTGCATGTTTATCAATAATAACAGGCGACTTCCCACCAAGTTCGAGCGTAAGGCCTGCAAGGTGTTTGGAGGCAGCTTCCATGACAAGCTTCCCGACCATTGGGCTCCCAGTAAACATTATATGGTTGAAGGGAAGCTCCAAAAGTTTTTGTGCTAAATCTTTTTCGCCAAGAAAAACAGCAACCTCATCTGATGAAAATGTTTTTTCAACTAGTTTTTTTACAAGCTCTCCAGACGCAGGTGTAAGCTCAGACGGCTTAATCACAGCTGTATTGCCGGATGCAATCGCAGCAATCAGCGGGTTCAAGCAAAGCATAATTGGATAATTCCAAGGAGAAATTATTAAGATACTTCCTTTTGGCTCAGGTTTTACCCAGCTTTTAGTAAAAGAAATAGCAAGAGGGCTTGCAACCCTTTTTGTCTTCATCCACTTTCCAAGATTTTTAATTGCAAAGTCTGCTTCAGCCTTGACCCCATAAATTTCTGCTAAAAGTGCTTCAGTTTTAGACTTTCCCAAATCTGAAGAAAGAGCAGCAAGAACATCGCTCTCCATTTCTAAGAAGTTTTTAAGAAGCAGTTTTAGCTTACCTCTTCTTTCTTTAGCGGTGCTATTCCTTAAAGATATGCTTTTAGCTTGTTGGGCCTTAAATGTTGTATCAATGGTTTGCATAAAAAGAAATATATGAATTTTTATTATACATTGTTATGAGGAATAAATTATTATGTAATTTTTAGCATGTTAAGAACGATTGACATAGCTCACGCAGGACAGACATCTTCAGAGGCGATAATTCTTTTAGAGGTTGCAATAAGTAAAGCAAAAGAAGAGGGTGTGGTTGCAGTTAAAATAATACACGGCCTTGGATCAGGAAGTATTGCAGAAAAAGTAAGAAGCTGGGCTCAAGAACAAAAAGGAAGATTTAAGGCGGTAATACCTGGAGAAGACTACAACGCTTTTAATAAAGATGCGGTAAACATGAGATCAGAAATTTCTAATAAACAAGATAGAGACTTTAACAGCAGAAACCCAGGAGTAACAATTTTTTGGCTTTAATTTTTGAGCGGTATTTCTTCAAATACAACACCAATATTTATCAATCTTTTAATAAGAACATTTCCAAGGCCAACAGAAGGAGTTAAGAGACCACCAAGGCTTTCGCCACCAGGAAGGTCAGCTGGGTTTTCAACTACTAAACATAGCGCGCTTTCACAAGCCATTCTTGATGTCATTTTATAACCAGGATCACCGCCTGATGACATAGAAAAAGCACGAAAACCGTTGCTTGTTTCCACTAGGAATCTACTCTTAAAAAAACCAGAGTCCATTGCTTTCTGAGAGGGTCCTTCACCAGGCTTTCTAAAAAGCCCCCTTAACAACTTGCGCAGTGGAGAGATAATGACTAGGCCCATAGCAAGCGTCATAAGAGTTACTTTCCTAGCCGCACCCTTTTTAGAGTAATATGCTCCTTCTGAATAAAGAAAATCATCTCCATAATATTTACCAATAGATTTCGATAGCGCAGCCGATCTTCTTACAACCCTAGTGTTTGGTAGTGCCATTACAAAAGGTCCGGTCCAACCACCCAGATGTGGTATTTTTTCTACACCAATTTTATCATTTGTATATTTTTTCTGTCTTTCAGAAACAGAGTTTTCTGGATTTAAGGAAAACTTTCCTAAGCCACCTTTAGCCAGCTTGGCATCCATAGATGAAAACATTGTTTCCATTGTGCCCCCAGAAGCTTCACCTTTCCAGGCTTGAAAACACTGCACTTTTTTGACCTCTCCATCAACTTGGTTTACAGAATAAAAAACTCCAAGATCGGAAGGGGTAGAGTCAAACCCACAAGCATTTATAATTCTTATGCCTTTATCGGTTGCTGCTTGGTGGTGTTTGTCAATCATATCTTTAATCCAAAAACTTTCACCAGTTATATCAACATAATGACAACTGTTTTTAATACAAGCTTCCAAAAGAGCGGACCCATATTTGTGATATGGCCCAACGGTCGAAAGTACAACCTCTGTTTCTTTGCACATGGAGTTTAGCGCTTCAACGTCAAAGGCATCTGCAACGATTGTAGGAAAAGGAAGGTTGTGTTTGTTTTTAATCTTTTCCAACTTTTCTGCGTTTCTTCCAGCAACTGCCATTGGAATATCAGAATATCTTTCTGACATAAACTTTGCACACAACTCACCAGTAAACCCGGTAGCACCGAAAATTATTATTTTATATTTCCTGCTCATAGTTCCACTTGTGCTGCAGCTAGTCTTGCAACAGGTACACGATAAGGAGAACAACTAACATAATCAAGACCCAATATTTTACAAAACTCTATACTATTTGGTTCTCCACCATGCTCTCCACATATACCAATTGAGATTTTATTTTTAGTGGCTCGCGCATCTTTGACAGCAATCTTCATAAGCTTTCCAACCCCCTTGCGATCTATTTGTTCAAAGGGGTCTGCAAGCATAATTTCCTCATTAAAATAGTGAGGGAAAAAGGTTCCAGTATCATCTCTGCTAAAACCAAAAGTTGTCTGTGTTAGGTCGTTAGTGCCAAAGCTAAAAAAGTCGGCTTCTTCAGCGATCTTTTCAGCTACAAGACAAGCGCGTGGTACCTCAATCATAGTTCCAATTTTTAAATTTATGTTTAAACCGTTTTTGCTAAGTATATCGTTTTTAACTGCAAGAATAATTTCTTTTTGATTTAAAAACTCTGCTAAATTAGAAACAAGAGGAATCATTAGCTCTACCTTTGGGTTATTACCCTCTTTTTTTAGTTTTACAGCAGCACCAATAATAGCACGAGCTTGCATAGAAGTAATTTCTGGATAAGAAATACCAAGACGGCAACCTCTGTGGCCCAACATGGGGTTGGCCTCTTTTAACGAATCAACTCTTTCTTCAACGGCTTTCAATGGTAGGCCCATATCGTTTGCTAGATTTCTCATTTCTTTACCGTGAATATTGATGAACTCGTGAAGAGGCGGATCTAAAAGCCTTACAGTCACCGGCATTCCGTCCATTTTTTTTAATATTTTATAAAAATCTTTTGTCTGAAAAGGAAGGAGGTTTTTCAGATAAGAATTCCGACTCTCCCTGTCTTCGGCTAAAATCATTTTTCTGAATTCATGAACCCTTTTTTCATCAAAAAACATATGCTCAGTTCTACAAAGGCCCACACCTTCCGCACCAAAACTAAGCGCCTTTTCACAATCATCCGGGGTATCAGCGTTTGTTCTAATTTTAAGTTTTCTGATCTTGTCGGCCCATGATAACAGCAGGCTTAGTGGACCAGTATTATCTAACGGATTTTGAAACAATCTCATTTTACCAAGGTAAATATCTCCAGAAGAGCCATTAAGAGTTATGAGATCCCCTTCTTTTATTTTTTTGTCTCCTATTTTTGCAAATGTGTGGCTCTTATCAATAATTAAGTCTTGACACCCCACAACACAGCTTTTACCCCACCCTCTTGCAACTAAAGCTGCGTGACTAGTTAAACCACCCCTGGAGGTTAGAATTCCTTCTGAGTAGTGCATTCCATGTATATCTTCAGGAGAAGTTTCTTCTCGTACAAGAATAACTTTTTTGTTTTTCTTACCTAGTTCTTCAGCTTTTTCTGCAGTAAAAACGGCAACACCGCAAGATGCGCCTGGACCAGCAGGTAAGCCAAGCGAAATAGGTAGGCTATTTTCAACATCTTTAGGATCAATGTTTTTTAAAAGACTTTCATATATCTGATGTGGTCTAACCCTACTTACAGCAACTTTCTTTGTTATAAGCTTTTCTTTGACCATGTCAGTTGCAATCTTTATAGCAGCAATACCGGTTCTTTTTCCTCTTCTTGTCTGTAGCATCCAAAGCTTCTTTTCTTGAATTGTAAATTCAATATCTTGCATATCATCAAAGTGGTTTTCGAGTTTTTTTCTTACACTATTTAGCTCCTTGAAGGCTTCTGGCATAGCAACAGACAGTGACTTTTTGTTATTACCGGCGACCGGATGGGGAGTCCTAATACCAGCAACAACATCTTCTCCTTGGGCGTTTGGTAACCATTCTCCAAAAAAAACATTTTCTCCAGTTGAAGGGTTCCTTGTAAAAGCGACTCCTGTTCCACAATCTTTTCCAAGATTTCCAAAAACCATAGCTTGTACATTAACAGCCGTGCCCATAGAGGAGGATATTTTTTCAAAATTCCTATATTCCTTAGCTCTTTTTCCATTCCAGCTCTCAAAAACAGCAGCAATGGCTCCATACAGTTGGTCATAGTGGTCGTCGGGAAAAGGAATTCCAAACTCTTTCTCAACTATTCTTAGATACTTATTAGATAAAGCCTTCCAGTCTTTTGCCTTCATGTTAGAATCATTTTTATAGCCCTTGTATTTTTTAACAGATTCTAGTTCTTTTTCCATAAGCTTTCTTATCGACTGAGTTGATTTGTTTAGCCCGAGCGCTTTTTCCATTACAACATCGGCATACATCATGATTAGTCTTCGGTAACTATCATAAACAAAACCCTCATTCTTGCTCATTTTGATCATATGGGGTATAGTTTTTGAAGTAAGTCCTATATTAAGTATTGTTTCCATCATTCCTGGCATAGAAACCGGGGCCCCAGATCTAACAGATAGAAGAAGAGGGTTTGATCCACCAAACGTTTTTCCAACAACACCCTCTGTTTTAGATATATTTTTTTTAATGTTATTTTTTAAAACAACAGATAGCGATTTAACCTTTAAGTAGTCAGAACAAAGGCTTGTAGACAAAGTAAAGCCCGGAGGAACCGGAAGACCAAGTTTACACATTTCTGCAATATTAGCACCTTTTCCGCCTAAAATATTTACCATGTTTTGGTCTCCATCTGTTTGGAGCTGAGAGAAAAAATATATTTTTTGTTTATTGTTCATTTTGAATACATTTAAAATGATTTATAAAAAACCCTTTGGGTAAAACAATTTAAGGAGTGACCGTGAAAAAAACATTTATATTATTAGCAGCTTTAATTGTTGCTTCATGTTCTGGTGAAATATATGAGGATGAACTAAAAATCGGAGAAGATAGCTTGGCATACGTTGGGGATACAGATAAGCTTTTTTCTGGAGACGTTCTGGATAAGTATGGAGAAAAACTAGGAACATACAAAAAAGGCATAAAGGATGGAGCGTGGACTGAAATTGATTATAAAAACGGTACAAGAAAAAAGGCTAACTACATCAAAGGTGTTCCTGAAGGGGAACAAATAACATATGTTTTTCCCGGACCAATGGATAACAATAAAAGGCTAGAATATATTAACTATGAAGAAGGCAATCCGGTTGGTACATGGACGCAGTGGAGTAGAGACAACGAAAATAGGCTAAGAAAAACCGGAGAAATCGTTTTTGAAGCAGGCGCAGGAAGGTGGAGAGAATGGGACCCTAATACACTTGTTGTTATAAGGGCAGGAGACTATGAAAATTGGGAAAGAAGCGGTCTTTGGAAAAGCTGGGACCCGCAGGAAGTTTTAGTTAGCGAAGGAGAATATTTTCAAGGCAATAAGGTTGGTAAATGGACTTGGTATAAAGATGGAGAAGATAAAGGCTGGCAAGAAAACTATAATAATGGTGTTTTAAACGGCAAATTTAATAACCTATCTCCATATGCAGACATCCGAGGAGTCGGTACTTATAATGAAGGCATAAAAACAGGAGATTGGGAGGAATATTACAACAGTATTGACGGATCGTTAGAGCGCTCTCAAACGGGTTCATACCAGTTCGGAAAAAAAGTTGGTATATGGTCTTTATATGCAAAAAACGGAAGAAGGGTAGCAGAGGGTACATATAAAGATGACATCAAAGAAGGAGAATGGACAGAAGGACCCGACATTGACTTTGGATCTAGGTTCTTTGGAAAAGGAACTTACTCTAACAATGAAAAAAACGGCAGCTGGAAATACGTTGCTCCAAGACAAAACCCAACGATTGAGGGGTTCTTTACAGATGGAGAGCCTTCAGGCGAATGGAAAGTTATTTATAATAAAAAGACTTATAAAGGGAGTTTAAAGGACTTAAAAGAACAGATTCAAAAACTAAACGAATTCTCTTTTTAAGGCTAATTAGCCCCCCCCAAATTTTTTTATGCTGTCCGCCATTTGAAAAATTAATGGTTATATCCAATTTGTCTTTATATTTATGTAAATGAGTTTTAAAATTAGCATCACCAAAATATGTCAATAATAAAACTATTAACCTCGTCAGTTGGAAGAAAAATTCTAATGGCTATAACTGGGCTTTTGCTAGCATTCTTTATGGCTTTCCATTTATTTGGAAACTTATTTCTGTTTGTTGGAGAAGACGCTTTCAACGCCTATGTAGAAAAGCTACATCAATTAGGTTTTTTAATTAGAATTGCAGAATTTTTTCTTGTCCTATTTGTTGGTAGTCATGCATATAGCGGGACACTGCTTTGGATAAAGAATAGAAAAGCGAAAAAAGTAGTTTCTTCGTATAGCAAAGTAAACACATCAAGTGCGGCAAGGTCTGCTGCATTTACAGGAAGCATCGTTTTTATTTTCCTTGCTACGCACTGGTCAACATTTTGGTATAAATTTAATTTTGATCTTCAAGGTATGAGTTACTATTATGTAGTGACAGAAAGTTCAGTTGGTTTTGGTAGTCCTGCTGTATCAATATTCTACATCATAGCGATTGCACTTTTAGGCTATCACCTTAAACACGGAATTACATCTGCAGGACAAACACTTGGAATAGTTGGAACCAAATATGAAAAAATATATAATAATCTTTCAGCAATTTTTTGGTTTTGGATTCCACTTGGGTTTATTTTAATACCGGTTTGGTTCGGTTTCTTAGTGAGGGTTATATGACAGAATTTAATTTATTTTCAAAAGCACCAAACGGAGAGCTTCACACAAAATGGGAAGAGTATAAAGAAAGCCTTAAAAAGCTTGCTCCAGAGGATGCAAATAAATATAAGGTAATAGTCGTTGGAACAGGTCTTGCGGGCGCATCAGCCTCTGCAACGTTAGCAGAACATGGGTTTAATGTTCATGCTTTTTCATTCCATGAGTCACCAAGAAGAGCACACAGTATAGCTGCACAAGGTGGGATAAATGCTGCAAAGAACTATAAAAGCGATGGTGACAGTGTGATGAGACTATTTTATGATACCATTAAAGGAGGAGACTTTAGATCCAGAGAGGATAATGTTTATAGATTAGCAGAAATAAGTAAAAATATTATCG
>NHEX02000009.1 GCA_002171475.2 Flavobacteriales bacterium TMED96 | reverse complement strand
TTGGGGGTAGATTAGAGTTTGGCGTAAGTGGAGGTAATGCTTTAGCTCTACCATATACAATAAACTTAAATGGTGGAGTTCTCTCTGCTAGCTCAGGAGCTTCTTCTAGAGTCATCTTTAGTAATATAAATATCTCTAACCCTCTTCAAAGAAGTATTACTTCAGCGGAAATAGTTGATAATTTCGGCTGTTCTCAACAAGTAACATTTACTTACGAATTCCCTGAAGTATATACTTATACAGTAGACGTCGATAGTAAGGATATTGATTGTTCTGCAAACACTTCTGGTGAGGTTACATTTACCGTAAATCCAAGTGATGTTGCAGGTGACTTGTCTTCTTCAAATCCTGCCCAACTATATATAAAAGCAAATAGTAGACCATATGAGTATTATCAAACATTGACAGGGAATGGACCAATAACTGTTACCAACATCAGGCAAGCAGATACATATCAGTACATAATTTCTGTTAATAACACAACCACTTGTGAAATCGCCAATGGGACATTTACAATTGAAGAAAAAAACAATCAACAATTAATTATAGACCTGGAAGTTACTCAACCAGGATGTGGAAATAGCGAGAGTGAAATTTCACTTACTATTACTAATGCTATTCCACCTCTTGAGATAAAATGGTAGGAAAAGAAAAATATAACCACTTCAGCTGTTTATTCTGCGACTGCTTCTGGTACTACAGTCCAAACAGCTACTTCAACAACTGACAGTTGGGTTGAAATAACAGCTCAGCGAGGTAATGCAGTAGTGACTGGACTACCAAGTGGAGTTTACAGAGCGATTGCAACTGACGGAAGAGTTTCTACATGTGATGGCAATGAATTTATTACAAGAAACGTTGTTATTTCAGAAAGTACTCTTTCTGTTTCAAATTTTAGAGTAATTGAAAATATTCCGGAAGTATCTGAAGGAACTTGTAAAAATTATCCTGAACCTTCCGGAACAATCGATTGGCTAGCTACTACTGGAGGATATTCTAATGATATATTCTTTAGTATTTCATCTAGTGTTCGAAGAACAACTGCATACAATGGGTTTAATATCGAGTTAATTGGTCCAGATGGTTCCAACGTCGACTTGACAGGTAATTCAAATTTATTTGGATTGCCAACTCAGCCATCTTTAGAGAGGCCTGGATTTACATATAGATTTAGAAATCTTCCCTCTGGTGAGTATACCTTAACAATTACAGAAAATGTCACTGGGACACTTATTCCATGTCAAGAAGTATTCTTCTTTACTGTAGAGGAATTTTTACCAATTCAATACGATGGTGAAACTGTCTTTGAGACAGATGTATGTACTGGTGCAGTTGATGGAGGAATAACTGCATCTGCAATTGGAGGTGTTCCTTACATTGTAAATGGTATTCCAACCTATGAATTCCAATGGACATACACCCCAACTGATCCTACTGCGGCTACTCAGATTTTTTATGGAGAAACTGTTGATCCTGCTTATCCAGGAACATACTGCTTGAGAATAATTGACCAAAATTCACATTCTTACTGTTCTTGTGACCCTGCAGGAGCAAACCAAGTAACTATTGAAGTAGATGATGTAGTGGAACCAATTGCAACAGAAGGTAATTTAGCTGATCCAAATAATGTTGGTAGTTTGGTTAAGTCACTTCCTCCTGATTGTACTGGTGGTGGACTAAACGGTAAAATCGGCATTCAAGTTACTGGTGGTCAACTCCCAAGATCAATTAATTGGTATATTGAAGATCCACGTTATTTAAATGACCCGGTAAGCCCAGGTTATAGACCTCTAACCGAATATGACAACAGAACATCTTTAGATAATTTGCTCCCTGGAAATTACAAGGTAATTATTAGCTCACAGTCATTAACAGGATGTGCTAATACAACTAACTATACTTATTACGAGGAAATTATTCAAGTTTCTCCAAACAGAGAATTATATATAATGAATGGTCCGTTTGTTGATGAAGATTTATGCGTAGGTCAACAAGGTAGATTAACAATAGATATTTTTGATAATAATGATGGTAATTTAAGTTTTTATTACAATGATATTTTAATTCCTTCTTCGGACGTTGTAAGGCTAAGTGACAGGTCTTGGTCTGTTGCAATTGTGAATGCAGTAGAGACAGCTGATTTTAGAGTTGTAAATGAAGAAGGATGTTGGATAACAACTGAGGTTAATAGGGGAATAGGAGAGCCAAACTTTGAGTACACTTCCCCTAATTATGAAGCGTCATCATTAATTCTTGCCAGGGAAGAAGTAACATTTAAAAACACATCTACAGATCCATATGTAAAATCTGAGTGGTTATTTGGAGATAATTCACCTCCAGAACTTGTTCCTACCTTAGTTGATAGTGTAATTACTGTTCGTCATACTTATGGAATTTCAGGAACGTATTTTGCGACATTAAGGATATACAACGATATAGAATGTTCAGAAGAGATAACTATACCTATTTCGGTCGGTAAAGGTTATAACATAATGGTTCCAAATGTATTTACACCAAACAAAGATCTTGTAAATGACTATTTCCGACCATTATTTAGTGGCTTTAGTAATATGACTTTTACAGTTTATGACTTTAGAGGAAATGTAATTTACAATGAGTTTAAAGAAGAGGCAGACATCAATAATATTAAAGGTTTCTCTATTGATGGATGGGACGGAAACTTTGCTCCGTATTCTCCATATTACATTTATACTGCAAAAGGTTTACTTTTGGATGGTGAGACAGAAGTTGAAAGAAGTGGAACATTTATTTTAATTAAATGATAAAGATCAAGCAAATAAAATATCTATTAATTATCTTTTTAGTTACCATTAACAATTGTTTTTTCTATGGACAAGATGACTATATTGTTAATCATTCTAGGTTTATGCAAAAAACAAATCCAAGCTACTTTGGTTTTAACAGTTTAAACAAAGTTGGCGTTCTTTACAACCAAATGAAATTAAACGAATTTGATAAAATGGATAATAAATATGTTTTTGGAGCAATTTCATTTGATAATTTAGATTTTAGTCTTGGTTTGGATGTCAACTCATTTAAAATTCAAAATACAGGGCTAACAATCAACCTAGCAAATTTATCATACGTATATAAGTTACAATTTGATAATGACCTCTTCTTTTTACCTGCCGTAACTTTGGGTTTTGGTAGTTCTGCAGTAAACCCTGCTAATTTGATATTTGAAGATCAACTAAATACAACTACAGGATTTATAAACACAGAATCTATAGATAGATTAGCACCAGTAATTAGTAATGTTAATTATCTTGATTTAGGTGCATCTTTTATGCTTCACTCGGAAAAATTTATGGCTGGATTAACTTTAAAACACTTAAACAAACCGAACACCTCATTCAATAAAGAGATACCTTTTGAGAAACCAATTAAAATATCTGTTCAAGGAGCATATGAATTTGATATCAATCCCTACGAGAGGAGATATTTGCCAAGGTATTCTTATCTATTTGCTTACGGCTCATTCACAAAGTTTGGCGACTCTGTTTTAATTTATCTATCCCAAGATTTCCAATTAGGAGAGTTTTCTCTTGGTCTTAGCCAGCAGGCCTCTTCTTTAAATACTTTTGCCCTTAACAATGTTGGGGTTTCAATTGGCTTAGCAGTTGAAAATTTTGATTTCGGAATTTTATATAACTTTCCTTTTCAATCACCTGGTGCAGTATTTTCTCCAAGTATTTTTGAACTTTTTGTAACCTTTGACTTTAGTATTTACAGAAGGAATAGGAGGGGACAATATAATAGATTACAAACTGATAATTACTTTTAATTAATATTAAAACGGGTACTCATTCTTCTGTATTACATGTTTTGCAATGATTCTTCTCAATTCAATAACATCAGGGTTATCTACATACGATAAAAGATTGTTTACTATTTCTATCATGTCCTTGTGATCATCACTCTTAGTGATATTTAATACAACTTCTTTAAATGACGATATTGCTCTTTGAGTAGATTCATAAGTATAGAGTTTAACTACACTTTCTTGAACAATCTTTTTTTCTTCATCTAATTTCTTTAAATTTTTAGAAACTCTTAAATAAACTGACTCAGCCAGATAGATATCAATGAGTATATCAGCCATATTCATAAGTACCTGCTGTTGATATTCTAACTTTGTACCATATTTTTGAAAACTTAAGTTTATTAATATGAGAAATACTTTTTTTAAATTTTCAATTAAGTGTTGCTCCTGATTTAAACTTTTTTCTTGTGAAAAATTAAAATCATAAATATTTACATCCTTTCTTATTTGATTTAAAATTTCATTGGAGTTAGTTATTAAGTCTATTTCTCCTTTAGATGCTTTTTTTAAAAGCATTGCTATTGAAAGCATTTTATTTATTTCGTTTGTACCCTCATAAATTCTTGCAATCCTCGAATCTCTCCAAGCCATTTCCATTGGTGAATCACAGGAATAACCCATCCCACCAAAAATTTGAATACCATGGTCTGCACAAATCTGACCATTATCGGAACCTGCTACTTTCAGAATAGAACACTCTACAGCAAAATCTTCAAATCCCTTTAATTCAGATTCTTGAGAAGAAGTTCCATTGTTTTTAAGCTGATTGATTCTGTTCTCAATATCACTTGCAGCTCTATATGTAGCAGACTCAGTTGCAAAACAATAAGTTGCCATACTAGCAATTTTGCTTTGAATGGCTCCAAAGCTTGAAATTGGGGACTTAAATTGAACTCTTTGATTTGCATATTGAACTGCCAGTGAAGTAACGTATCTTTGACCTTCAATTGTAGCTGCTGCAAGTTTTATTCTTCCAACATTTAGTGAGTTGATAGCTATTTTAAAACCCTCTCCTCTTTTACCCAGAATATTTTGGACTGGAACTTTTGTATCATTAAAAAAAACTTGTCTAGTTGAAGATGCTCTTATACCTAGCTTTTCCTCCTCCTCACCTAGAGTAATTCCATTTTTTAGATCAACTGGAACAATAAAAGCAGTAATATTCTTATCATCACCTATTCTTGCAAAAACTATAAAAAGATTAGCAAAACCAGCATTGGATATCCATATTTTTTGACCAGAAATTAAATAATACTTTTTATCATCTGACAATTTAGCTAATGTTTTTCCTGAATTAGCATCTGACCCGGCACCAGGTTCAGTTAAACAGTAGGAGCCAAACCATTCTCCTGAAGCTAACTTTGGAACGTATTTTGATTTTTGATCTTCATTTCCGTACAAAACTATGGGCATTGTCCCTATACCAGTATGAGCCCCAAAGGCTGTTGAAAATGATCCATTAGCACCTGAAATATATTCACAAACGAGCATTGTAGAAGTAAAAGACATACCCATTCCACCGTATTCTTCAGGCACCCCAACACTCAAAAATCCTAACTGGCCAGCCTTTTTCATTACTTCTTTGGTATATTCATAGTCCTTATTTTCAAATCTAGATCTCTCAGCAATTATTTCTCTATCAACAAACTCCTTGACGGAGTCTTTCATAAGAATTTGTTCTTCACTAAAGTCTTCTGGTGTAAAAGTTTTTTCGGGAGTTAACTCCTTAATTATAAATTCGGATCCTTTTACCGTTTTTTCGTATATTGTTTTCATATTTTTAAAAATAATTTAAGGCTTGCTCTTCTTCAATTTGATTTTTAATAGCTGTAATAACTTCATAAAAGTTTTTTATTTTTCTTTTGTCAATTTTTTTTTCAAGACCATTATTAAATTCTAGCACAATTTTTTTTGAAAGATCTCTTTTTTGTTTCCCTTTTTTGGTTAAATAAATAAGCACACCCCTGCCATCTTCTGGGTTAGGTTTTCTTGATATAAGTCCTCTTTCCTCCATTGTATTAATAAGTCTTGACAAACTTGTACTTTCCATACCCATTTTTGGCCCCAAAGTTGTAGAAGGTGTTCCTTCAGCATCAACACTCAATAGAGTAAAAGCCATGGTCATGGTTCCACCATATCTCAAAGCTTTCTCGTTATACATGTTAGTAATTTGTTGCCATGTAGTCCTCAATGCATACTCAATAGTTTCCTTTTTCAAAGTAATTTTTAAATAAAAATAACAAAAAATATTATGCAGGAATACTATTCTTGAATAATTTATTTAAAAAAATCTAAGTATAAATTTTTTCTTTTAAATGAATAAATTTTTTAAGTATTGATTTTCTCTTAAGTTTCATAGTAGGAGTCAAAAGGCCATTTTCAATTGACCAAATCTGAGGAGTCAGTTCAAACTTTTTAATTCTTTCCCAATCACCAAATTCTTCGTTTATTTTATCTATCTCACGGGTAATTTTGATTAACAATTCTTCTTTTTTACAAATGTTTTTAAAATCATCTAAAAAATTAAATTTATTTTTTTGTAACCATTTTTTAATATATTCAAAATCCGGCTGAATTATGGCACTTGGCATTTTTTCACCTTCACCAATGACCATTATTTGTTCTATAAATGGCGATCTTTTCATTTTATTTTCAATTACTTGAGGAGCTATGTATTTCCCTCCCGATGTTTTAAAAAGTTGTTTTTTTCTATCTGTAATTTTTAAGAATCCATCTTTGTCTATTTTTCCTATGTCACCTGTATGAAGGAAACCATTTTTGATTGTTTCTGATGTTAATTTTGAATTCTTGTAGTATCCTTTCATCACGTTAGGCCCTTTACATAAAATTTCACCATCTTTAGCGATTTTTACCTCTATTCCTTCAATGATTTTTCCTACGTATCCAAATTTTGTTCCACCTTTTATAGGTTCACTAATTGATATTACTGGAGATGATTCGGTAAGTCCATAACCTTCCATAATTTTAATTCCCGCAGCTGTAAAAATTTTTGCAAGTTGAGGTTGAAGAGGAGCACTCCCAGAACAAATTAATTCTAGCTTCCCCCCCAATGCATTTTTCCATTTTGAGAAGACCAAAAATCTAGCTATCATAAGCTTAATGTTGTAAAAAATTCTATTTTGTTTTTCAATATCAAATTTATCAGCAATTGAAATAGACCATTTGTATAAACTTTTTTTTACTCCTCTCAATTCCTCAGCTTTACCTTCTATTTTATCAAATATTTTTTCAATCAGTCTAGGTACGGCTGTCATATAAAATGGTCTTATTTCATTTAGATTTTCTGAAATAGTTTCTAGTGATTCAGCAAAATAAATTTCAACTCTACTGTAATAATACATGTAAATAATTATTCTCTCAAAAATATGACATAGGGGTAAAAAACTTAGAGCCTTATTTTTGTTTTCCATAGGAGGTAACCTTGTAGATGCTGATAATATATTGGAAACTATATTTCTATGTGTAAGCATTACTCCTTTGGGGACACCTGTTGTTCCGGAAGTATATATTATAGTTGCTAAATCATCAGGTATAACTTCTTCCTTTTTTATATTAACCTTGCCTTGTAGTGATTTGTTATCATTTTCAAATAAAAGATTCCAATTTGAGCAATTTTGAAATTCCTCAAAGGAATAAATTTTTTTCAATTTTGTTTTGTCCTTTATTTTATGAATCTTATCGAATACATCTTTATCAGAAATAAAGCATATTTTACTTTCAGAATGATTTAAAACATATTGATATTCTTTTTCGGAAATTGTTGGATATATAGGTACAGTTACTCCTCCGATTTGTAAAATTGAGTTATCAACTATACACCATTCAGTTCTGTTTTGAGTTGAGATTAAAGCTATTTTGTCTCCCTTCTTTATACCAATTTCAATTAATTTTCTTGAAACAATTTGAACTTTTTCAAAAAAATCATGAGTACTCAAGGATTCCCATTTCCCGTCATATTTGGTGTTAATTGACTTATCAAGGGGATTATTGAGCTGATACTCTAAAAAGTCAAAGAGCCGTTTTGGTTTTTTCACAACACAATTTAAAAATATTAATTTTTAAATTAAATTTATTTATGATTGATTAACCATTTATAAGCATTTTCAAATGCAATTACCCAGGGGCTTACTGTATCATTTTTTCTATTTTCTGGATAATGACCCCAGTTCCAGGGGAACGTTGATCTCTCTAGGTGAGGCATCATTACTAGGTGTCTACCATCTTTGCTGCATAGCATAGCTGTATTAAAATCTGAACCATTAGGATTTGAAGGATATTTCTCATAATAATATTTCCCTGAGATTTCATATTTTTTCTCTTCATATGGAAAAGAAAACTTTCCCTCCCCATGCGCAGACCAAATGCCAAGGATAGTCCCCTCAAGGTTTTTCATCATTATAGAGCTACTTTCTTTAATTCGTACTGGCGAGAATATACATTCAAATTTACCTGAGTTGTTAAATTCCATTTTAGGTTTTTTTTCATCACTAGGGTTAATCATCCCCAATTCAATAAATAGTTGACACCCATTACATACGCCCAGAGTCAAAGTGTCACTACGATTAAAGAAGTCAGTTATAATCTTTTTTGCGTTAGAATTGTATTTAAATGCACCTGCCCATCCTTTAGCTGAACCTAAAACATCAGAATTTGAAAACCCACCAACTGCAACCAGAAAATGAATATCTTTTAAATTTTCTCTTTCTTCAATTATATCTGTCATATGAACATCTCTGACTTTAAATCCACACATGTCCATTAGATAGGCCATTTCCCTCTCAGAGTTACTACCTTTTTCCCTTAAAACCGCAGCATTAATGGTATATTTTTTTTTTCTTTGGGTAAATACCACTAAACCCAGAAGGAAATTTAAATTTTAGTGGTTGTTTTACAATATTTTCTGCCCTTATTTTAGCAAAATTTTCCTTAGTTTGAAATTGTTCCATTTTGGATGAAATTTTCATCCATTTTTTTCTGTATTTAGAAATTTGAAGTTCTAATAACTGAGAGTGATTTTTTACTTTTAAAATAGGTTTTTTCACTATACTACCTATTCTTATGCATTTGATTTTTTCTTTTTTTAATATTGATTTAATATCAAATTTTGATTGAAGTATCAATCCTATTTTTTCTGAAAAGAATACTTTTGAAGTGTCTTGTTCTTCTAACTCATCTAAATCTATATGCATACCTATTTCTAAGCTAGAGAAACACATTTCCAAGAGAGTAGTTATTAATCCTCCGGAACCAATATCGTGTCCTGATGATATTTTTTTATCATTAATTAGTTTTTGAATTATATTAAATGCCTTTTTGAAATATGAATAATCTTTTATTGTTGGTGCTTTTTTACCTATTGATTTATGAATTTGAGCAAATGCAGATCCTCCTAAATAAAAGTTATCATTAGACATATCAATATAATATATATCTCCTCCTTTTTCATTTAAAACAGGAGATATGATATTAGTAATATCAGAACAGTTTCCAGCTGCGGTAATAATAACAGTACCTGGACACAAAACATTCATTTTATCATATTTTTGCGTCATTGATAACGAATCTTTTCCGGTAGGTATGTTAATTCCTAAATTGATTGCAAAAGTTGAACATGCCTCAACTGCCAGATAGAGTCTATGGTCTTCACCTTTATTTTTACAAGGCCACATCCAATTGGCTGACAAAGAAATACTTTCTAGTCCTTTTTCCAGAGGTGCCCAAATTATGTTTGTAAGTGATTTAGCGATTGAATTAATACTACCAATTTTTGGATTAATTAATCCAGTAAGTGGTGAATGACCAACAGAAGTAGCAACTCCACTTTTTCCTTTATAGTCCAATGCCATTACTCCGCAATTGCTTAATGGTAGTTGAAGCTCACCAACACACTGCTGCTGAGCAACTTTTCCTGTAACACATCTATCAACTTTGTTTGTTAGCCAGTCTTTTGAGCCTACTGATTCAAGTTGAAATATTTTTTCAATGTTTTCTTCAATTTTATTTTTATCATAAACAATTTCTTTAAAGATATTATTACTCGTTTGATCTTTAATTATCGTTTTTGGAGAATTGCCAATTAACTCACCTATCTTCATATTTAAAGGAGTGTCGTTGTTTTTTTTTGAAAAAAAAGAAAAATTATTGTCTCCGGTAACTTCTCCTACAACATAAAAAGGCGCCCTTTCTCTTTTTGCAATTTTTGATGCTAATTCTATATCTTTTGAAGAAATTATAAGACCCATTCTCTCTTGAGATTCATTTCCGATAATTTCCTTGTAAGACAGTGTTGAGTCTCCGATAGGTAAATTATCAATATTTACTTTCCCACCACATTCTTCAAGTAGTTCAGATAGGCAGTTAAGATGTCCTCCAGCTCCATGATCATGAATAGAAACTATTGGGTTATTTGAGCTTTCAACCATTGACCTAATTGCATTTGAAACTCTTTTTTGCATTTCTGGATTAGACCTCTGAACTGCATTTAGTTCAAGTTGGGTTTTAAATTTTCCAGTATCTGATGAAGATACTGCAGCTCCACCCATACCTATCCTGTAATTGTCACCACCAATAATTACAACTTTATCACCTTTTTTAGGTTTAAATTTCTTTGACTGATCGGATTTACCGAACCCAATTCCTCCAGCTAGCATAATTACTTTATCGTATCCATAAAAAGCCTTATTCTCTTTATGCTCGAAAGTTAAAATAGATCCGTTGATTAGAGGTTGACAAAATTTATTACCAAAATCAGAAGCTCCATTTGATGCTTTAGTTAAAATTTCCCTTGGAGATTGATAAAGCCATTTTCTTTTAAATATTGAATTAAACAAATTTTTATCCTGTAATCCAGTGTAGGAGGTCATATATACAGCACTTCCAGAAAGAGGTAAGGAACCTCTTCCCCCAGCCAATCTATCCCTAATTTCTCCTCCACTCCCAGTTGCTGAGCCATTAAATGCTTCGACAGTTGTAGGGAAATTATGTGTTTCTGCTTTTATTGAAATAACTGATTTAAAGGATTTCTTTACATATTCACTTGGTAAGTTTCCTTTTAAAGGTGCAAATTGTTCTATTTTGGGTCCTTCTATAAATGCGACGTTATCTTTATATGCCGAAATAATTGTATTGGGATTAATTCTAGATGTTTTCTTTATCATTTCAAATAAACTTAATTTTTTGACCTTATCATCTATCGAAAACTGACCATTAAATATTTTGTGCCTGCAGTGCTCAGAATTGACTTGTGAAAAACCAAAAACCTCAGAATCTGTTAGTTTCCTTTTCAGTTTGTTTGAAAGGCCCTCTAAATATTGTATTTCTTCTACACTTAGTGCAAGGCCCTCCTCAATATTAAAAAGATTGATATCACTAATTTCCTTTATTTTTTCTGGAGCTATGCTATTTTCAAAAATATTTTGATCGAGTTTTTTGTATTCTGTAAAGAGCATTGGATCAAAATTTTTATTATGCTGAAAACTAAAAAACTCTTCAATTCGTAAAATTTTTTCAATTCCCATTATTCTGGTAATTTCAACAGCATTAGTACTCCAAGGTGACACCATCGAAGATTTTGGTCCGTAAAAAATTCCCTTAATTTCAGAGACTTCAATTTTAGGCTCATTATTGAATAACCAGCGAAGTTTATCTAAATCAAATGTTTGGAGTTTTGAAGTTGATTGAACTACATATATCTTTTTTTTCTTATTACCGAAAAATTCAATCATTCAATTTTGTTTACAACCAAAAATACATTTTATCTAATTTATTTTTGCTCTTGATGGGGACTAAATAATTTTTTTTCTCTTACGGTTATTCACATTTATTTTTGAAATGTTTGCATTTCCACAAGTTGTTTATATTTCCCTTTAATTGATATTAGCTTTTTATGCGTTCCAGTTTGGATTATTGTTCCATTTTCCATAACAACTATCAAATCAGCCTTTTGAATTGTATTTAGCCTGTGTGCAACAATAATAGTAGTTCTATTTTTGGATAACTTTTCAATTGCATCTTGTACCATTTTTTCAGAGACTGAATCTAGCGAAGAGGTAGCTTCATCCATTAATAAAATTTGGGGGTCTTTTAGAACTGCTCTAGCAATTGAAATTCTCTGTTTTTGCCCGCCTGATAGTTTTCCTCCACCATCACCAATATTAGTGTTATATTTTTCTTTTAGCTTAACAATGAAGTTATGGGCGTTTGATGTCTTAGCTGCTGATATTATTTCTTCAAAACCGTGTTCTTCCTTTCCTAAACTGATATTGTTATTAACTGTGTCGTTGAACAATATAGGTTCTTGAGTAACAAGCCCGATACAGTTACGCAAAGACCGCTTACTTATTTTTTTTATGTTTATTTCATCGATTAGAATTTCACCTTTTTCAACATCATAAAATCTATTTAATAAATTTATTAATGTTGTTTTACCACTTCCTGATTCACCAACAATAGCAACTTTACTTCCTTTCTTTATTTTCAGATTAATTTTGTTTATAACCTTTTTTTCACCGAATGAAAATGAAATATTTTTAAAATGTATTTCGTTTTGAAATTGATCTAATTCAATATTGGAATTTTGATTAGAAATATAATTAAATGCATTCAATAGACTAAGAATTCTCTCAGCTGCGGAATTACCTTTACTAATAGCATAAGATGCTTTACTTATTGCTTTAGCTGGTGTAAGTATATTATAGGCTAAAAGCATAAAAGACATAAAAACAGATGCTTGTAATGTATTCTCAATTAACACTAGTTTACCCCCATACCATAATAGACAACCAATTACAATGATACCCAAAAACTCACTTAAAGGAGAAGCTAAGTTTTGCCTGTTTATCAAATTATTGTTGAAATAAAAAAATCTGTTTGTAGAATTCGAGAATTTATTAAAAAATTGTTTTTCTGCAAAAAATGCCTTTATAATGTTTAAACCGCTTAAAGTTTCTTCTAAAATTGAAAGAAACTCTCCCTGTTCTTTCTGAACTCGATCTGACTGTTTTTTTAAAGATTTTCCAACAATGGATATTAATAATCCTGATGCCGGAATAAAAGCTACAGCAAATAAAGTTAGATGAAGATTAACTTTAATCATTATTATCAATGTGAAAATGATTGTTAAAGGCTCTCTAACTAATACTTCTAAAATGGATAAAAAAGAAGTTTGAATTTCAATAACATCTGCAGATAGTTTTGAAATTGTATCTCCTTTTTTTCTTTTTTTAAAGTAGCCGATTGGTAATTCTAAAATTTTTGAAAAAAGATCATTTCTTAAATCATTTAAAATCCCATTTCTTAAGAATGTTATAAAGAAAAGAGCAAGGTAATTAAATAAGTTTTTTAGAAAAAATAAACTAATAATTAAGAAAATTGAAATAATTAGTGCATCTAAAGGATTTTTATCTAATGCAATATTTAATTCATAATTTATTTTATTCGTCAAGTATTTTTCTATGGTGTAAAACCCCTCATAAACTGGCTTTTTAGTAATCTTTGGTGTAGTACCGAAAAGAATATTTAGCATTGGTATCATCGAGACGAATGATAAGGCGCTAAAAAAAGCATAAAGAACATTTAAGAAAATATTTAGAAAAATATATAATTTATAGGGAATCGCATATTTTAGAATTTCTTTAAAGTATTTCATCTAATTAAAATGTTTTATTATTTGTTTTACTTTTTTTTCTAGTTTATTTGATTCTTTATTTAAATCAAAAGTGTTGTTGCACTTAGAATATAAATTAATGTAAAACTTTATTTTAGGCTCGGTACCACTTGGTCTTACTGATATTCTTGAATTTTCTTCTAAGTAATAAATAATCAGATTAGTTTTTGGTAAATCTATTTTTTTTATTTTTCCATTTTTTAAATAAGACAAGCCTGTTTTGAAATCATCAATTTTAGAGACATTAATACCAGCGATAGTTTTGGGAGGCTTCAATCTTAAAACTTCAATTTGTTTTTTAATTTCGGCAGCTCCCTTTCGCCCTTTTCTGGTTATGGTATAAAGTTTATCGTAGTAAAATCCGTAGTCCTTGTAAATCTCAATAAGATAGCTAATCACTGTTTCTCCTTTTGATTTTAAAAAAGAAAACATATCACAAAATAGCAAGCTAGCACTTGCAGCATCCTTGTCTCTAACCTCATTTCCATGTAAAAAACCAAAACTTTCTTCACCACCACATAAAAATGTTTTTTTCTTTTCTTTTTCTATAACATCGGCGATCCATTTAAAACCCGTATGACATAATTTGCACTCAATTTTGTTTTTTTTAGCTATTTTTTCAAACAGTGGTGAGGAAACTAATGTGGTTGAGACGAAAAAATTTTCTTTTTTGAATTCTTTTTCTAATAAAAATGAAAGAAACAAAACCATTAATTGATTACCATTTAACAAGACCCAATTTTTTTTAAAATCTCTAACTCCCACTCCGAGTCTGTCTGCATCGGGATCAGTTGTAATGATTATTTCTCCATTTATTTTCTCAGCTAAGAGTATAGTCTGTTCAAATGCACTTTTATCCTCTGGATTGGATGTATTTGTATTTAAAAAGTTTTCATTAATAAAACACTGATTTTCAACCAAATTAATGTCCTTGTAACCAGCTTCATTTAATAATGGAGGAATACTTTTTATCCCGGTTCCGTGTAGAGAGGAGTATACTATTTTTAATTTTTCTCTATTTTTTTTCTTTAAAACACTATTTGAAATAATTTTTTTAAAATAAATTTTATCAAAGTTGTCATCTATTATCTTTACTTTACTTTTATTATTGTCCCACTTTATTTTATTAAAATTTAGTTTTTTAATTGACTCCGATATCTTTTTATCATCGGGAGGAACAATTTGCCCACCAAAACTATTATAAACCTTATATCCATTGTACTCTGGAGGATTATGAGAAGCAGTAATCATAATTCCACCATCAGCATTAAAATGTCTGATTGAAAAAGAGAGTAAAGGGGTTGGTCTAACATCATCAAAGAGAATAACATTAAAATTATTCGCTGAAAGAACTTTTGCAACTTCATTTGAAAAAAACTTACTATTTCTACGATTATCATATGCGATAATTAATGTTTTCTGTTTTTTTTTTAAAGTTTTATTTAGATGATCTGCAAGTCCTTGGGTGAATTTGGATATGGTATATTTGTTGATTCTATTGCTTCCTATTCCCATAACCCCCCTAATGCCCCCAGTACCAAATTCCAGGTCGGAGTGAAACCTTTCATTCAATTCATCTTCATTCTTTTCAAGTTCAATTATCTTTTTGATAGTTTTCTTGTCGAATGGTTTATTTTTCCAAATACTTACTCTATCTGCTATTTTCATCTACATTAATTGATTCGGATATGGAATATTGATTGCTGTTTTTGTGCCTGCCATTAATCAGTTCACCGAGAAAACCAGCTACAAAAAGTTGACCCCCTAGAATCATTGTGGCTAAAGCAATGTAAAATTCTGGTCTTTGTGCAATCATTCTGCTGTCCTTATTTAAAAACAATTTATCAAAACCTATATATACTGAAAAAATTAGTCCAATAAAAACTAGGACTAATCCCCACAGACCAAAAAAATGCATCGGTCTTCTACCAAATTTTTTTAAAAAAATTAAGGTTATTAAATCCAATAAACCATTAATAAATCTACTAAAACCAAATTTTGAATATCCAAATTTTCTTTTTTGATGTTTCACAATTTGCTCACCTATTCTGGTAAACCCTTTATTAGCTGCAAGCAAAGGGATATATCTATGCATCTCGCCATATAATTCTATGGATTTGACAACTTCTTTTTTATATGCTTTTAAACCTGAATTGAAGTCATTTAAATTTATTCCAGATGCTTTTCTCGCAGCAAAGTTGAATATTTTTGAGGGAATATTTTTAAAAACTATGGAGTCATATCTCCTTTTTTTCCATCCTGATATTATATCTAATTTTTCACTAATAATTCTATTATAGAGATTTGGAATTTCATCAGGACTATCTTGTAAATCAGCATCTAATGTGATTATCACTTCACCTTTTGATAAACTAAAACCTGCATGTAGAGCTTGAGATTTTCCAAAATTTCTAGAAAATCGAACAGCAATAGTTTGATTGTCTTTTTTTGTGATTCTTTTAATTATTGACCAAGATTCGTCACTGCTACCATCGTCTATAATTATGATTTCATAAAAAATATTAATTCTTTTAACAACTTTAGATATCCATTGATGTAGCTCAATTAAAGACTCACTTTCGTTAAAAGAGGGAATAATAATACTAAGGTTCATCATATAAAATGATTTACGCTAAGTTACGAATAACTAATCACCTGGATTTTTTAAAAATTAGACCCAATATCAGTGAGGAGAAAAAACCACTTATTAATGAAAAAATAATGAGCACAGTAATTATTACAAATGGAGTGGAAAATTTTTCTTGAAAAGAAAGAATTTGATCAAGTTGTTCCTCAGAAATTTCTGGGTTTTGTTCTAAAATTTTCATTTCTGTAACCTCAAGAGATTTAGTTAGTGTTTCTGTGTCCAAAAAATTTATAAGTATTACTGTATAAATAGAAATGTAAATTGCACTAATCAAAAAAATTCCCATTCCCATTTTTATTGAATCACCTAAGGATAAAATTCCAGCACTAGTTTTTCTGTAATCTAAAAGAGCTATGATTATAACGCTGACTGAAATCCCATAGTTGACTAGGTTTATGCTGTTTTCTTGAGCATAGTGGAGGTCAAGGAAAAATATCATTAATGCAAAGACAACTGACACCAATCCCAAAATATTTCCATAATGCAAAATAAAATCTCTAATAGATTTCCTTGTTTTAGTAAACATGTATTAAATTTTTGTTGTATAAATTTAGAAAAAACAATTACATTTGTCTGAGTTTTTTAATAAACAAAAAATGAAAAAGGATATTCACCCCGAAAACTATAGATTTGTTGCTTTCAAGGATATGTCCAATAATGATGTATTTATTACTAAATCAACAGCCCCCTCAAAAGAAAAGATAAAGGTTGATGGCGTCGAATATCCGTTAGTCAAACTGGAGATTTCAAGAACATCTCATCCATATTATACTGGAAAGTCGAATCTTGTAGACACTGCTGGGAGAATTGATAAGTTTAAAACAAAGTACGGAAAAAAGCAAACTCAAACTAAGAGTGAGTAGATTACCATAACTATTTTTAATTATTTAAGTTTTGAATCCAGTAAAGACCAAATCTTTAACTAAAATTGCTTTCAAAACCCTTGGATGTAAACTGAATTTTACAGAAACAGAACAGATTGCAAAGAAGTTTATCTCAGATATTTATGTGAGAGTTGATCCAAATGATATAGCGGATATATACGTTTTTAATACCTGTTCAGTTACCGAAAATGCAGACAAGAAATTTAAAAATTTAGTTAGAAAGGCAAATAAATTAAATAAAAATGCCTTTATAGCTGTTATAGGTTGTTATGCACAGCTGAAAACTCATCAAATATCAAAAATCAAAGGAGTTGATTTGGTTTTAGGGGCTTCAGAAAAGTTTAATTTAGACCTATTTATAAATAAAAAAAATAAAGAAAAAATTTCAAAAACATACTCCTGTTCAATTGATTCTTTTAAAGACTTTAATTCTAGTTTCTCTGATAAAAATTCATCAAGAACACGTTCATTCTTGAAAATTCAAGATGGTTGCGATTATAAATGTACATATTGCACAATACCACTTGCAAGGGGCCAATCTAGAAGTGATAGTATTGAAAATGTCGTCAAAAATGTAAAAAAAATTGCTTCAAAGGGTTTTAAAGAAATAGTTCTTACAGGAATCAATTTAGGAGATTTTGGTAATGTAAATGGTAAATTGAAAGAAAAAGGTAAGGGATTATTAGCTCTTTTAAATGAACTAGAAAATATTGTTGGTGTTAAAAGGTATCGAATTTCTTCAATTGAACCCAATTTATTATCAGATGAAATAATAAAATTTGTATCTCAAAGTAAAAAATTTTTACCACATTTTCATATCCCATTACAAAGTGGGAATGATGAAATCCTAAGAGATATGAAAAGACGTTATAACTCAACTTTTTATTCAAACCTTGTTTCCAAGATAAAAGAATTAATGCCCAATGCTAGTATAGGTGTAGATGTAATTGTTGGTTTCCCAACTGAAACACGTGATATATTTCTTGATACATACAATTTCTTAGATAAATTAGACGTTTCGTATTTTCATGTATTCAAATATTCTGACAGAGAAAATACAATTTCGTACGGTATACAAGACAAAGTATCCGAGAAAGATAAAATTTTGAGAAGTCAAGTTCTTAGAGATTTATCGCGAGATAAGAAAAATAAATTTTATAAAAATAATCTCAATAAATTTCATAATATTTTGTGGGAATCTGAAAACAAGAAAGGTTATATACACGGACTCTCTTCAAACTATATTAAAGTTAGACAATTTTGGAATCCATCACTTATTAATACTCTAGAAAACAAGGAGTTGGTTGGTATTGACGAGGAAGGTTTTGCGAGAATTAATTAAAGTTTAATTCCTACTGGTAATAAGTGCTTGTAAGATTTATTTTTTCTTAAAAAACCAGCAATATGTGGGCTTGTGGGAACAACTTTCATGTTTTTTTCTGAGACGTAGTCAAGAACTAAGGAAATGAATTTATTTTTAAATTCTATTGAATCAATTTCTTTTGGAACAATAAGTTTTGTTAAGAAAATTTTTCTTTCTTGTTCAGCATACTCTATTCTAGCCATTGCATTGTCTTTAATAAGCTCGAACTGTCTTAAAAATTTATTATTGTCAAGATCTTTAACTTCCATGTAATGTTTTGGTCTATGAATATAACTGATTAAAAATTATATTTAACTTTTAATAGCATCCCAAATATACTAAATTTTAAAATAGGTTTTTAAAAGATGGATAATAAAATTCGAACTTCTATTTATTTAATGCCTGGTATGGCAGCTTCTCCCAAAATATTTGAATTAATAGAATTTCCTACTAACTATAAAATAATCTATTTAAAATGGATAAAACCAAATGTAAATGAAACCATAAAATACTACGCTAAAAGGATGTCAGAATTTATTAATGATGACAAACCTATATTAATTGGAGTCTCTTTTGGTGGAATTTTAGTACAAGAGATATCAAAACATATCAAAGTAAAAAAAATTATAATTATTTCAAGCGTGAAATCTAGAATTGAATTGTCATTATCAATGAGATTTGCAAAAAAAACAGGAATTCATCACTTACTGCCTTTAAATCTAATAGATGATTTAGAAAAAATTCTGCTGTTTGTTTTTGGACCATCCATAAAGGCCAGGGTTAATGCTTACAAAAAATATCTTTCTGAGAGGGATCCTGAATATTTAAAATGGTCAATAAATCAAATTGTAAATTGGAAACAAACTAAATATGATAAAAATATCATCCATATTCATGGTGAAAATGATAAAGTGTTCCCTCTTAGGTATTTGGAAAGAAATAAAAATTTTATAATTGTGAAAAATGGGACACACGCAACTGTATTAAGAGATCACAAATGGTTTTCAAAAAACTTACCTATACTTATAAGCAGGGATTAATAAATATATCTGTAAGTTAAGTTGATTCTAGGGTTAATTTTTTTCTTTGTTTTTGGAACTTGATGAACCCAATCGGTTTGAGATTTATCGCCCATTATTAGTAAACTGCCGTGTTTTAAAAGTATCTTATATCTTAAGTTTTTTTTATACTTATGCTTTATATGGAAAAACCTCTCTTCTCCAAGGGTAATGGACGCAATTTTAGGATTATCTCCAAGTTCTGGTTCATTATCGCTGTGCCAACCATTACTGTCCATTCCATCTCTGTATAAATTCAGTAATACAGAATTAAATCTGTAATTTGTCTTATCATGTATTTGATTCAATAAATTGATTAAATCTTTAGTCATTAAATTGTTTTTTATTCCTATTTGAGAATAATTATACTTTTTATTTCCTATTGAGTGAAAAGAGGTAAGTCTTGGTTGATCGTATGTTTTACCAAATATTTTTATTTTATATTTCTGCCACGGAATATTGTCAAGGAATTTCTTGTAAAGAATATCAGATTTGCTCTTATTTAGAAAATCAGGTAAGTAGGAAATATTAAGACCGGTCGTGCCTTTTAAAGTTTCAAATTTGTTTTTATAAGGTAATTCAATCATAACCACTATCATTAATTTTAAAACAATTCAAAAAACCTAGTCTAACCTTATTTAATCATATTTAAACTCCTATTTATAAATTTATTAAGATCTTCTCCCTTTAGAAGATTTTGAGACAATTTAGCTAAATCAAGAGTTTGATTAATTAAATTTTGTTGTTTTTTGGAAGTCTTAGTTTTAAGTATTTGTGTAATTAGTGGATGATTTACATTAACAATCAAATTGAACATTTCAGGCATACTTCCAAACATAGAATTACCTCCAGTATTTTGCATCTCTTTCATTCTTCTCATAAATTCTGGTTGAGTAAGAACAAATGGAAACTGGGAACTAGCAAGAGCTTCGAGTTTAACAGTATATTTTTCTTTTGGGATAATTTTTGTTATTAAATCTTCAAGAGACTTTTTTTCTTTATCTGATATCTTTGAAGTATTTTCCTCTTCTTTTTTGATCAAATTTTCAATTGCATCACTATCGACTCTTGTAAAAGTGATCTTATCATTTGATGCTTCTATTTTTTGAATAAGATGAGAAACAATTGGAGAGTCTAAAATTATTACTTTATAACCTTTTTCTTTAGCGGCCTGAATGTATGAAAATTGTTCTTCAGAATTAGATGAGTAAAGTACAACCATTTTTCCATCTTTGTCGGTTTGTATCTCATGGATTTCTTTTTTAAGCTCTTCCATCGTTAAATAAGTTCCCTCATCCGTTGGATACAGAAAATAGTCTTGATATTTCTCAAAAAACTTCTCCTCTGATAACATTCCGTATTCTATAATTACTTTTATATCGTTCCATTTCGACTCAAAAGCTTTTCTATCCTTTTTGTGCAGACTAATTAACTTGTCAGCTACTTTTCTTGTTATATAATTACTAATTTTCTTAACTGAACTATCAGCTTGCAAATAGCTTCTTGAAACGTTAAGAGGGATATCTGGAGAATCTATCACTCCTCTTAATAGGGTTAAAAATTCAGGAACTATCCCTTCGACGTTGTCAGTTACAAATACCTGATTCTGGTAAAGTTGTATTTTATCTTTTTGAATATTCAAATCGTTGTTAACCTTTGGAAAATATAGTATACCAGTAAGGTTAAATGGGTAATCTACATTTAAATGGATATTGAAAAGAGGTTCTTCAAACTGCATGGGATAAAGCTCCCTGTAGAATTCACTATAATCTTTGTCCTTTAAGTCTTTAGGCTTTTTAGTCCATGCTGGGTTGGGATTATTAACAATATTGTCTACTTGTATTGTTTTTGGTTTAGCATCTTTTTTTGCATTTTTTGGTAGTGGCAGAGTTTCATCTTTCATTCCAAACTTAATTGGAATAGGCATAAATTTATTATACTTCTCTAAAAGTGTTTTAATTCTACTTTCTTCAAGAAATTCAGTAGAATCTTTGTCTATGTGCAATATTATTTCTGTACCTCTATCTTTCTTGTCAGATTTTGCTAAACTGTATTCGGGAGAGCCGTCACACGACCACTTAGCAGCTGGATCTTTTTTGTACGATTTAGTTATGATTTCAACTTTTTTAGCAACCATAAAAGATGAATAAAACCCAAGGCCAAAATGCCCAATTATATTTGACTGGTTGTCTTTATCTTTATATTTTTCCAGGAATTCTTCAGCTCCTGAAAATGCAACTTCGTTAATATATTTTTTAACCTCTTCGTGTGTCATCCCAATTCCTTGGTCTATGACAGACAGTGTTTTTTTAGATTTATCAACTTTAATTTCAATTTTAGGATCGCCAATATTTCCTTTTACTTCACCTATACTACTTAAGTGTTTTAACTTTAAAGTAGCATCTGTTGCGTTTGATATTAGTTCTCTTAAAAAGATTTCATGATCACTGTATAAGAACTTTTTAATTAGAGGGAATATATTTTCTACAGATACATTAATTTTTCCTTTAGACATAATTTTTTTTTTTTATAATTATCAAAAACCATCCCAAATATTTTTTCTGCCAAATTGACATTTTATAAAAATTTTATATTTAGATTTAGATAATTTTACTTTATAAGTGTTCAACTCAAGAATAATAGGTTTAGGAAAATATTTGCCTGACAATGTCGTAACAAATGATGATCTTGCTAAG
>NHEX02000008.1 GCA_002171475.2 Flavobacteriales bacterium TMED96 | reverse complement strand
ATTGATGAACTTCTAAATAATTCCCTAATGTTAATTACTGCTTTAAATACTAAAATTGGTTATTATAAATCAGCTGAAATAGCAAATTTTGCTTTCAAGAAAAATATTTCTCTTAAAGAAGCAGCAATAAAATTAAACTATGTTTCAGAAGAAGATTTTGATAAGTGGGTAAGGCCTGAAGATATGACAGGTAATGACAAAAATTAGTTTTAAAAAATTTTCGAAAATTGATTCAGAAAAATTCAAGTCCTTAAACCTAGAGTGGTTAGATACATATTTTAAGGTTGAACCAATCGACGAACTAGTTCTAAATAATCCCAAGAGAGAAGTTATAGGCAAAGGAGGTTTTATCTTTATGATTCAAAAAAATTATAATACCATCGGGACTTTCGCATTTATAAAAAAAAGTGAAAAGGTTTATGAATTTAGTAAAATGGCAATCATGCCTGAAGAAAGAGGTAATGGATATGGAAATATGGCTATGGAATTTTTAATTCAATTTGCAAAAAACAAAAAGTGGTCAAAGCTTATTCTTTATTCAAACACAAAACTTAAAAATTCAATTCATTTATATAAAAAATATGGTTTTAAAGAAATACCATTAGAAAAGAATCTTATCTATTCAAGGGGAAACATAAAGATGGAGTTAATTTTATTCAACTAAAAAGTCTTCTACAATTTTTAAACTTTCAAAAGGTCTCTCTTCCATTGGAATGTGACCAGTCTTATTCATAATAAAAACCTTCGAGCCTTTAATCATTGTTTTAAATTTTTGAGCAAACTTGACATTAATCCACTCATCATTTTGTCCCCATAAAATGAGAGTTGGAGATTTTATTTTTGTTAATCTTGAAGTTTGATCTGTATAATTTATTTGAGCTCGATCAATAAATGCCTGTCTATTTCCTTTTCTCAAGTTTAGTTTGTAATATCTTTCAATAATTGAATTTGATACAAGATTATCATCATAAAAAACCTCTTTTAAGGATTTTTTTATTAAAAATTTAGGTGACGTTTTTTTTATAAAGAAGTTTAAATATTTGTTTTTCGCTATTCGAATTACAAAAGGTATGTCATCAAATTTAAATCCTGATGAATTAATCAAAATCAATTTTATTACTCTTTTTTCATAAAATGAGGTATAAAGCCAGGCAACTGAACCTCCTAGAGAATTTCCTGCCAAATGAAATTTTTCAATTCCAATTTGACTGACAAAACTTTCAAGCAGAATTACATAATCTTTGATTTTATATTTTTTATCGGAACGAGGTCCCGATAGACCAAATCCAGGCAGTGTAATTCTTATAACTCTGAATTTATCCTTCAGTCTTTCAGCCCACAAATCCCAAGTATGAAGGGAAGCACCTGTTCCGTGAAGAAGTACTATAGGTATTCCCTCGCCTTCATCTACATAATGAACAAACGCTCCATCAAATTCAATGAATTTCGAATTTTTATTTTTAAATTCTTTTTTTAACTCTTCTAGAGGTATGTCATTTGTAATATTTGAGATAAATAAAACGAAAAGAAAAAACAAAACAGATATGATTGTTATAAATATTTGTTTAAAACTAATCATTTGAGTTGATTATTTTTAAACTCTTCCCTTGAGAGCATTAAAGGCCCAGGAAACTGCGTAAAAACCTAACCCGGCAACGGAGAATCCTATTGCGTACTCTCTATATTTAAACAAGCCCAAAAGAATCAAAGTTGTACCAAGTACTCCCATACACAAAGAAGAAATCCTAAATATTTTATTTTTATTTAAGCTCATAGCTCATATAGAAATCTAATACAAATATCGATTTTTTATACAAATCTAATCATAATACACAAAAATATTTGGACTGTAATATTAAAGAATTTTTGTTTGCCAGCTTGCCCATTTATATTTTTTGGAAAGGAAAAAAATTATTAACGGATAAATTATAAAAACATATAGCAAAACTTCTTTACTCAAGGATGGGTTTCCAATAAATTTAAAAATTGAATATGTCTCAAATGCAGTCCAATCAGCAGTAACTAAAAGAGAGGCTACTAGGTTATTTGATGCATGAAAGCCAGAAGATAATTCGACTCCTTCATCCATTAGAGTTACAATCCCGAAAAAAATACCAGTTCCAATATAATAAATCAACAATCCGTATCCAATCTTTTGAATTTCTGGATTAAGTATGTGAAGTAATCCAAATATTATTGAAGTGGTAAAAAGAGGCATTATCCTATTTTTAAAAAAAAACCAAGTCCCTGCATTAAATATCCCCTAAAAATTAATTCCTCTAATATTGATTGAACTGGTATCATTATTATTGATATTGATAAAAGAATAAGAAATTTTGAATAATTGAAATTAAATTCATAATCAGCTGGATTAATTAAAATTTCTAGAGAAAAAATGAATATGCTAATTAGGGACCAAAGAATAAATCCAAATTGAAATCTTTTAAAATCAATTTTTTTTCTTGAAGTCATTATTGAAATTAATGACCTAAAGTGAATTTTTTCCACAACAAACCATAATCCTAAAAGAGAAAAAAAAGATGGCAATAGCAATAAAAACAGCAATAAATTTTTATCTAAAGAAGAAAAGACATCTATTCCTTCTAAATAAGTATTCGATTTATCAGGCAGGAAAAAAAACATTGGGATTTGACCAATTATTGAAAATATTAAAACAATTAATGATCCAAGAATATAAAAACCTAAAGACTTTTTCTCTTTACTAAAATCTTCTAGAAAGCTGTTTTTATTAATCTCCATGGGTTTATAATAGGAAGATTTAATTAAAAATAAAAACTAATGATGATTCCAAAGCAAAAAAAGATCTGGTAGTATATTGTTTGAATATTATAGTAAACAAGTGACCTTTTATCATAGTTTTTAAACAAACCCAACCAGATAAAAAGTCCATACAAAGCTAAAATTGAAATAATTATAGAATAAACAATATGATTAAAATTTAAAACTTTTGAAGAAAATAAATCTTTAAGAAAATAAGAGAACAGGATTGTAAGCGTAATATTTAATAGGAAAATCCATCTTGATAACTTTTTACCTAACATGACAACTAGATTTATTTTACCAGTTATTTTGTCAGAACTATAATCTGGAAATTGATTAATAAATAAGATATTTGTTGTTAAGAGACCTAGTGGTATTCCTATTAGGATAAAATCTCTGAGATTTTCATAATCTAAAAATATTGTGTTTGTGGACATTGCAATAGCACTTCCGATAGTCAGAAGAGGTCCGAAACATAAAAAGATAGTTAATTCTCCTAATCCTTTTCTACTAGAAAGTCTAATTGGTTTTGCTGTATAAAAATATCCAAAAGAAGAAGCTATAAAAGCAATCAGGCCCATTGCTTTTACATTTACAAATGAATTTGTAACTAAATAACTGTTATAACAGACCATCATTAAAAAAATCATTGAAACAATCAGCATAATATTAGCAAGTTTTTTCGTGTTTTTCAATGTTATTAAACCTAGCTCTATTGCTCTGCTACCTCCAGAAATCTGAGCACCTCTTAAAACTAGTGATTTATCACCAACATTAAAATATTCACTATTTGCCTCATCTGTGCCGTGTTTGACGTCAAAATAATCATTGTACAAATTTGAAAATAAGTGAAGAAAAAAGACACCACTAATTGATAAAATTGAATTTAGCAAACTCAAATTACCAGTAGACGACAAAAAACAAGAAACAACAATCATAGGTAGAATTGAAGCCAAAGTAAAACCACCCCTGGTTATAGCTATTCCCCTAATCAACTTTGTTGAAAATTTAATTGGTATGTCTATTTTTTCATTTATTTCTTTTGTTATTCCGCAGTAACCAGTTTGTCCCTTATCTTTTCCATTTGCGTAATTAGGAGTAATTAGAATTTCAGCATTAAATAAAGATCCGTCCTTTCTTTTAAACCTAGTTTTAACTATTGATTTACCCTTTTTGTTAGCCTCATCTAACCAACCCAAAACATTTTGAATAACTATGTCTGCTTCTGAAAAAATAGAAACCCTTTTAATGCCAATCAGCTCGTCTTTTGTATAGCCAAACATATCTAGGGCTCCTTTATTCATTTCTTGAATAACACCCTCCATATCGCAAATTATTACGCTTTTCATAATTTAAATTTCGATATAAATATAGCGCATTATGTTCTTAAAGTCTCAATTGTTAAATTAATTAAAAATAAAAAAAACGCCACTTAAAAATGGCGTTTTTAATTTATTTAACTTCTTCGAAATCGACGTCTTGGACATCATCTTTACCAGATTTATCTTTACCTTTTTTCTGGTCGGTTTTTTTACCTTCACTCTTGGGTTGATTTTGACTGGCGGCTTGGGCCTTATACATTTCTTCGGAAGCGGCTTTCCAGGCATTGTTAATTTTCTCTAACGAAGAATCAATGAGTTTTGGATCTTTACTCTCATAAGCAGTTTTTAATTCTTTAAGAGCCTCCTCAATAGGTTTCTTTTTGTCTTCAGAAAGTTTATCTCCAAATTCTTTTAGTTGACTTTCCGTTTGGAAAATCATTTGGTCAGCACTATTCAATTTATCAACTTCATCCTTAGCCTTTTTATCTGCCTCTGCATTCGCTTCAGCTTCTTTTTTCATCTTTTCGATTTCCTCTTCAGTGAGCCCAGAAGATGCTTCAATACGAATATCTTGAGATTTACCTGTTGCTTTGTCAGCTGCTGTAACTTTAATTATTCCATTAGCGTCAATATCGAAAGTTACCTCAATTTGTGGAGTCCCTCTTGGAGCAGGCGGTATTCCGTCAAGGTGGAATCTGCCAATTGTTTTATTGTCTGCTGCCATTGATCTTTCTCCCTGTAATACATGAATTTCAACGGAAGGTTGATTATCAGCTGCGGTAGAAAAAACTTGAGATTTTTTTGTAGGAATTGTTGTATTAGCCTCTATAAGTTTGGTTAAAACACCTCCCATTGTTTCAATACCCAATGAGAGAGGAGTAACATCTAAAAGTAAAACATCTTTAACATCACCAGTTAGAACTCCTCCTTGAATAGCTGCTCCTACAGCAACAACCTCATCTGGATTAACTCCTTTAGAAGGTTTTTTTCCAAAAAACTTTTCTACTTAACTTTGGATTACTGGGATTCTTGTTGAACCTCCAACCAGAATAACTTCATCTATATCAGAAGTGCTTAAACTGGCATCTTTTAATGCTTTTTTTACAGGAGATATAGATCTTTTAACTAAATCGTCAGATAATTGTTCGAACTTAGATCGAGTAAGAGAAGTTACAAGATGTTTGGGCCCAGAAGGAGAGGCTGTTACATAAGGCAAATTTATTTCCGTTTGGGTAGATGATGACAATTCTATTTTTGCTTTTTCGGCAGCTTCTTTAAGTCTCTGCAAAGCCATTGGGTCTTTTCTTAAATCGATGTCTTCATCTTTTTTAAACTGCTCAGCAAGCCAATCAATTAAAACTTGATCAAAATCGTCTCCACCTAGATGAGTATCACCATTGGTTGATAGAACTTCAAAAACACCATCTCCCAATTCAAGTATGGAGATATCAAAAGTACCTCCTCCTAGATCATAAACAGCTATTTTTTTATCCGAACCTCCCTTGTCAAGTCCATAAGCCAAAGCAGCGGCTGTTGGTTCATTAATTATTCTTTGAACTTTAAGTCCTGATATTTCACCTGCTTCTTTTGTTGCTTGCCTCTGTGAATCATTAAAATAAGCTGGAACCGTTATGACAGCCTCATTAACTGTCTGTCCTAAGTAATCCTCAGCCGTTTTTTTCATTTTTTGCAAAATCATAGCAGATAATTCTTGCGGAGTATATAGTCTGCCATCAATATCTACTCTGGGTGTATCATTATCACCTTTCTTTACATTGTATGCAACGGTAGATGCCTCTTTACTAGATTCTGAATATTTATTACCCATAAATCGTTTCACTGATGCTACAGTTTTAGTTGGATTGGTTACAGCTTGTCTTTTAGCAGGATCACCAACTTTTATTTCGCCACCTTCTACAAATGCGATTACTGATGGTGTTGTTCTTTTTCCTTCGGCGTTAGGAATTACAACAGGTTCTTTTCCTTCCATAACAGAAACACAAGAATTTGTTGTACCTAAATCTATACCAATAATTTTACTCATAATCATATATTTTATAGAGAAAAGGCAATCTTTATGCCAGCTGATAAAAACTGACAGGCTGTCATAATTTATTTTTATTAAAAAATGATTTAAAAACTTAAATTTGTAAAATTGTAGTTTTAAAAATTGAAAAAAAATCAGACTTATAAAATAGTTACAACAAAATCATTATTTGAAATGAAACGCAATAATGATAAAATTTCAATGCTAACAGCATATGATTATTCAATGGCAAAAATCATTGACAAAGCAGGTATATATGTAATTTTAGTTGGAGATTCAGCATCAAATGTTTTTGCAGGCCATGAAACAACCTTACCTATAACTCTTGATCAAATTATTTATCATGCATCATCAGTTGTAAAAGCCTCTAAAAGAGCTCTGGTTGTTGTTGATTTGCCATTTGGCAGCTATCAATCAGATTCGAGTGGAGCCTTAAAATCAGCTATTAGAATAATGAAAGAGTCCGGAGCCCACTCTGTTAAGCTTGAAGGAGGCGATTCACAAAAACAATCAATTGAAAGAATCTTACAAGCGGGTATTCCTGTTATGGGTCATCTCGGTTTAACTCCCCAGTCTATTTACAAATTTGGGACATACTCAGTCAGGGCTAAAGAAGAAATTGAAGCTGAAAAACTCATCAATGATTCATTGCTCCTAGAAGAACTTGGTTGCTTTGGGATTGTTTTGGAAAAAATTCCAGCTAAACTTGCAGGTAAAATAGCCTCAAAATTAAATATCCCGGTTATAGGCATTGGAGCAGGTAAAGACGTAGATGGACAGGTACTGGTTATAAACGATATGCTTGGGATGAACAAAGAATTTAGTCCTCGTTTTCTTAGACGTTATGCCGATCTTGATTCATTAATTGATAAAGCAGTCAAAAAATACTCGGATGACGTCAAAAAAGGTAATTTTCCAAACAATAATGAACAATATTAAGGCAGTAAAAAAGCATTTAATTTACGAAGACAATCATTTGCTAGTTTTTAACAAACAACAAGGAGTTTTAGTCCAAGGAGACAAAACTGGTGATATTTCATTATTGGATATTCTCAAAAATTATTTAAAAATAACCAAAAAAAAAGAGGGAAATGCTTATTTGGGGCTAGTGCACAGGCTCGATAGGACATCAAGCGGAGTTATGGTCTTTGCTAAAACATCAAAAGCATTGTCAAGGCTAAATAAACAATTTAAAAATAGAGAAGTTTTAAAGACTTATTGGGCTATAGTTGAAGGAGAAAATATACCCAATGAGGAAAAGCTCATCAATTGGCTCATTAAAAAAAAAAAATAAATAAATCTATTGTTTTAAGTAAAGAATTAGAGGGAAGTAAAAGGGCTATTTTAACATACAAACTAATTAAAAAGTTAAAAAATTATTCTTTTATTGAAGTTGAACTTGAAACCGGAAGGCATCACCAAATAAGATCCCAGATAGCATCTAGAGGTTTTCCTATAAAAGGAGATCTTAAGTATGGTTCTAAAAGGGCGAATAAAAATTCATGCATTTATTTGCATTCTAGATATTTATCGCTTTTTCACCCTATCACAAAGAAAAAGTTAAGATTTGTTGCTAGATGTCCAAAAGACTCTCTTTGGGAATCTTGCGAAGAGGTAAATTCTTAGAAGCTTTTTGTTGTATAATTTTTGATATTGGTATATTTAGTATTTTACTTTCAAGCCACGATAAAATATCCAAATAAAGAAAAGCTCTTCTTTCATATGGATCGTTTTCATATGGTTTTAATTCCTTATGCAAACTTTTAAAATTTTCCTTCAATTCATTAGGATATATATTACCTAAATTTCTAACAAATTTTATCATTAGCTTTTGAACTTCGTGTAAATCATTCATTTTAAGCAAAAATTTATATGTGTCTCTTATATGCTTGTCAATATCATAATCAAAACCTGCTTCATAGTGAGCTACCAGGTTTAAAACTCTAGTAAAGCACAATAAATCCTCACGCATTTTTAATTCTTTGTTTTGAATTATGAGATTTAAATATTTGATAGAATCTACATATCGGTCACATCCAAAATAAAGACAAGCAATCTTGTAGTAAACTAGCATTATATGGTGAGGATCAATTTGTTTTTTCAAATCATTTATTTTGGATAATATTTTAGGAACCAGTTTTAATCCATTTTGAAATTTACCTTCCATAAAGAGAAGATTTAATTTATTATTTGTAAGGTAAAGGAAAGTTAAAGTTGAAATATTATCATTTTTTGGAAATAAATGAGAATTAACAACCTCTTCAAATTTAACCAAAACCTCTTTAAATTTTTTTGGATATTTAATTAAAACCAATGCTTCCATTAGGAAATTGTTGGCCTTGAGATAGAAAACTGGATGGGAAGAAATCATAGAGGTTTTAGAGTCAAATAAATCAACCCACCTTCTCGAAAACTTATAACTTGATAGAAAATCTTGAATTAGCAAGCTATACCAAACATTTACTTTGCAAAACCAAAATTTTTCTCTAAAACCCAATTTGTTGTAGTTAACCTTTGGCATTCTTTCAAAAAAAAACTTAGTGATTTCTCTAAATTCTTCATCACTTTTTGCGTAGCCGGCTTTGATCAACCTTTCATATAATTTTAGTGAGAGGTTTGATAAACTACTGCATAATTTATTTTCCGCAGATAAAGATTTTGAATGTTTAATAAGTTCATCTGCCCTATTACTCATGCTTCTAGTTATGTATTGAGACTCAATTAATTTTTCAATTTCAACAATTTCAAAGGCAGAATATTTTTCATCCAAATCAATTGACATGTTTTTCGCTTTATCCAATATTTTTAGACTTTGCTTATACAAACCTTTTTGATATAAGACTGTAGCATAATCAATTTGTTCTCTTATTATCATCCTATTATCCTGCAGCATGGGGTTCATTCTTAAACTTTGAAGTATTTGATTGTAAAGATGTGCTTTGAGGTTAGATAACTGTTGTTTTGTAACAAAGTTTTTTTTAAGTATTTCTAATTCATTGTACTTAAAAGATTTATCAAGTAAATTAAATAATTTGATAAATTTGGAATCTTTATTTGATTTCACCCTACCAACAAACAATTTGAATTGTCTTTTTTCAGATTTAGACAATGATTTAATTAAAAGAAAAAGATTTTCTTTATTCTGTTTGGACATTGGAACAAATATTTGTGTAAAGCTAATAAATATAATGTTTGAAATAAAATTTAATTAACTTGAAAATAATAATAAAAAAAAGTAAAACAATTCCTGTATTGGCTAATTAATATTAATTTTGTTTTAATCAAATGGTAAACGATAAAGTATATATTTTTGACACCACTCTTAGGGATGGAGAGCAAGTTCCCGGATGCAAACTGGATACTAAAAGCAAACTTTCAATAGCTGAAAGGCTTGACGAGATGGGCGTTGATATTATTGAAGCGGGATTTCCTGTTTCTAGTCCCGGCGATTTTAAATCTGTTGATGAAATCTCTAAACTTGTAAAAAACTCTCGGGTGTGTGGTCTAACAAGAGCAGTTGAAAAAGATATAGATGTTGCAGCTGAATCACTTAAAAATGCTAAATATCCTAGAATCCATACGGGTATAGGTACATCTGATTACCATATCAAACATAAATTCAATTCAACGAAAGAAAAAATTTTAGAAAGAGCAACCTCTGCAGTTAGATATGCAAAAAATAAAGTTGAAGATATTGAGTTTTACGCAGAAGATGCTGGAAGAACCAAAAATGATTTTTTAGCTAAAGTTTGTGAGAAAGTAATTAAAGCTGGTGCGACAGTTTTAAATATTCCTGATACCACCGGTTACTGTTTGCCAGAGGAATATGGGGAAAAAATAAAATATCTAAAAGAAAATGTCAAAGACATAGATAAAGCTATTATATCTTGTCATTGCCACAATGATTTAGGTTTGGCTACAGCTAACTCAATTTCAGGCATAAATAACGGTGCTAGACAAATTGAATGTACAATTAACGGAATAGGTGAAAGAGCTGGAAATACTTCATTAGAAGAAGTTGTAATGATATTAAGACAACATCCTTCGCTAAAACTTCAAACATCAATTAAATCTAAATATTTATATAGCACAAGCCTTTTGGTTTCTGATTTGATGGGTATAATTGTTCAACCAAACAAAGCTGTAATTGGTTCAAATGCTTTCGCTCATAGTTCTGGTATTCATCAAGACGGAGTGATTAAAAATCGAGAAACCTATGAAATTATTGACCCAAAAGATGTGGGTGTAGATAAATCATCAATTATTTTAACCGCAAGGAGTGGCAGAGCAGCACTTGCATATAGAGCAAAAAATATCGGCTTTGAATTAGATAAAATTCAACTTGATAAAGTTTATGACGAATTTTTAAAATTAGCCGATGCGAAAAAGGAAATTTATGATGATGACATTCAAAAATTAATAAAAGCTGCCAATATCTAAGATTATAATGAATAAAAAAACTCTCTTTGACAAAATATGGGATTCCCACGTAATAAAAAAAGTTGACAATGGTCCGGACATTTTATTTATAGACAGACACTTAATCCACGAAGTCACAAGCCCTGTTGCTTTTTTAGGATTGAAGAATAGAAATCTAAATGTTATGTATCCAAATCTGACATTTGCTACTGCAGATCACAATACTCCAACCATTAATCAACATTTGCCAATTAGAGATCCTTTATCTGCCAAACAACTTCAAACTCTTAAAGACAATACTAAAAGACACAATATAGTCTTTTGGGGTTTAGGTCATAAAAAAAACGGAATTGTTCACGTTATTGGACCAGAATCAGGAATAACTCTTCCAGGAACAACTATCGTTTGTGGTGATTCTCACACGTCAACTCATGGTGCGTTTGGAGCCATTGCATTTGGAATTGGAACTTCTGAAGTAGAAATGGTTTTATCCACTCAGTGCATTATGCAACCAAAACCTAAAACTATGAGGATTAATGTTGATGGAAAATTGAGGGATTCTGTAACTCCAAAAGATGTTGCTCTTTACATAATTTCTAAACTTTCTACATCTGGAGCAACAGGCTATTTCGTTGAATATAGTGGAAGCGTTTTTTCCGAAATGAGTATGGAAGGAAGAATGACTGTTTGTAACCTGTCAATTGAAATGGGTGCAAGAGGCGGATTGATATCTCCCGATAAAAAGACGATTGAATATGTGAAAAATCGAGAATACACTCCTAAAGGTGAAAATTTATCAAAGGCAATTGAGTACTGGTCTACTCTTCACACTGATGAAGGAGCTGTTTTTGACAAAGAATATAACTTTAATTCAACTGATATTGAACCAATGGTTACTTTTGGAACCAATCCAGGCATGGGGATTAGTATATCAGGAAAAATACCTAATGTTGATTCTGAAAAAGGGAATTCTTCATCATACTTAAAATCCCTTAAATATATGGGATATGAAATTGGTGATAAAATGCTCGGAAAAAAAGTTGATTATGTCTTTTTAGGAAGCTGTACAAATGGAAGAATTGAAGACTTTAGAACATTTTCAAAAATAACAAAAGGACTTAAAAAAGCTAATAATGTTAAAGCATGGCTTGTTCCTGGTTCACACCACGTACTAGATCAAATAAAAAGTGAAGGAATTTTAGAAGAATTGGAATCTTCTGGTTTTAAAGTAAGAGAACCAGGTTGTTCAGCTTGTCTTGCAATGAACGATGATAAAATTCCACCTGGAAAGTATGTAGTTAGTACCTCAAACAGAAATTTTGAGGGAAGACAAGGGCCAGGGGCAAGAACAATTCTTGCAAGTCCAGCAGTAGCTGCAGCTGCTGCCATAACAGGTAAAATAACTGATCCTAGAAAACTATAATTATGCCTTACAAAAAATTTAGAATATTAGAAAGTTCGGGCGTTCCTTTAGATATCGAAAATGTTGATACAGACCAGATTATCCCTGCAATATTTTTAAAGGCAACTGAAAGAAAAGATTTTGATAAAAATCTTTTCAGAGATTGGCGATATAACCAAGATAACACATTAAAAAAAGATTTTGTTTTAAATGATAAAAACTATTCTGGAAAAATACTAGTTGCAGGTAAAAATTTTGGTTCAGGATCTTCCAGAGAGCACGCTGTTTGGGCAATTTATGACTATGGATTTCGTTGCGTTATATCAAGTTTTTTTGCTGATATTTTTAAAAATAATTGCTTAAATATTGGTGTTTTACCAGTGCAAATATCCGCTGATTTTCTTAAACTGATTTTTAATTCAATAAAAAAAAATCCAAAAGTCAATTTAAAAGTAAATTTAATAGAACAAGAAGTTTCAATTTCTGATATCTCACAAATAGAAAAATTTGAAATTAATCCATATAAAAAAGAAAATATGATGAATGGTTTTGATGATATCGATTATTTATTAAATATGAAATCAGAAATTAAAAACTTTGCTGCCAAAAGACCTTTTTAATAAATGAATCCTTTGGCAAACAATTATATTGAAATCATGGACACCACCCTCAGAGACGGGGAACAAACATCCGGTGTCTCTTTTTCTGCTTCCGAAAAACTAACAATTTCAAAATTATTAATTAGTGAGTTATCAGTTGACAGAATAGAAATAGCGTCTGCTAGAGTATCTATAGGTGAATTTCATTCAGTTAAAAAAATTTGTGATTGGGCGAAAGATGAAGGACATATAAAAAAGATTGAAGTACTGACATTTTTGGACAACGGGTTATCATTAGAATGGATAAATAAAACTGGATGTAAAGTTCAAAATTTGCTTACTAAAGGATCATTAAATCATTTGAAAAATCAACTAGGTCAAAAACCCCAAGAACACTTTGAAAAAATTCAAAAAGTATTGGATAAAGCAGATAAAAACGAGATATTAACAAATGTGTATCTAGAGGATTGGAGTAACGGAATGAAAAAATCCAAAGAATACGTATTTTCTTTACTTGACTTTTTATCAAAAACGACTGTAAAAAGAGTAATGTTACCAGATACATTAGGAATTCTAACACCTAAAAAAACTAGAAATTTTATTAATGAAATTACTTCAAAATATCCAAAAATTCATTTTGATTTTCATGGTCATAACGATTATGATTTAGGAGTTTCAAATACGCTAGAAGCAGTTAAAAATGGAGTCAAAGGGATACATCTTACTGTAAACGGAATGGGTGAAAGAGCAGGTAATGTAGCTCTTGAAAGTGCAATTGCTGCTATAAATGATTTTGTCCCAAATATTAAATTAAATGTCAAAGAAAATTCACTTTATAAGGTTAGTCAACTAGTTTCAACATTTACAGGTTATAGAATTCCTCCAAATAAACCAATTGTTGGATCCAATGTGTTCACACAGACAGCAGGTATTCATGCCGACGGAGATAATAAAAAAAACCTATATTATAACGATTTAATTCCGGAAAGATTTGGGCGTAAAAGAAGCTATGCTCTTGGTAAGATGTCTGGTAAAGCAAATGTTGTAAAAAATCTTGAAGAGTTGGGAGTTACTTTAAATAATGAAGATTTAAAAAAAGTTACTAAAAGAGTTATAGAACTTGGAGACAAGAAACAAAAAATTACTAGATCTGATTTACCCTACATTATTTCTGATGTACTGGATAGTGAGGATAAAAAAAATAACATTAAAATTCATTCGTATGTTTTAACTCATTCAAAGGGGTTAAGGCCTTCTACAACAATTTCAATTGATTTTTACGGAGAAATAATTGAAGAAAATGCAACTGGAGACGGCCAATTCGATGCATTTTACAATGCATTAAAAAAAATTTTTAAAACAAAAAAAATGAACCTTCCAGAGTTAGTTGATTATTTTGTTCATATACCTCCAGGAAGTAGTTCAGATGCTTTTTGTGAGACAATTATAACTTGGAAAAACACCTCTTTTGAATTTACAACTAGAGGATTTGATTCTGACCAAACTGTTTCTGCTATAAAAGCAACTGAAAAAATGTTAAACTCAATTGATACAACTAAATGAATAAAAAAATAGCAGTTCTACCAGGAGATGGAATTGGACCAGAAGTAATAAGAGAAGCTATAAAAGTCTGTAATGCGATTGGTGATAAATTTAAGCACGATTTTTTATTTAAAGAAGGAGTTGTGGGTGCAGCATCTATTTTCAAAAATGGAGATCCATATCCAGATGAAACCCATAATCTTTGCCTAAATTCTGATTCTGTGTTGTTTGGGGCAATTGGTTTGCCTGAATTTGATAACAACCCGTCAGCAAAAGTAAGACCTGAGCAAGGGCTTTTAAAAATGAGAAAAAAATTAGGTCTATTTGCTAATATAAGACCAACATTTACGTTTAAAAGCTTAGTTGATAACTCACCCTTAAAGAAAAATAGAATTGATGGTACGGATTTAATTTTTGTAAGAGAGCTCACAGGAGGTATTTATTTTGGAAAAAGAGGAAGAAAAAATAAAGGGGATTCAGCATTTGACACTTGTGAATATGATAGAAATGAAATAATTAGATTAGCAAGAAAGGGATTTGAAATTGCAAGTAAAAGGAAGAAAAAACTTTGTTGTGTTGACAAGGCGAATGTCTTGGAGACATCAAGGCTATGGAGAGAAACTATTCAATCAATGGAAAAAGACTACCCCAGTATAGAAGTTTCATACGAGTTAGTAGATGCAGTAGCAATGCGTTTAATCCAATCGCCTAAAAATTATGATGTACTTATAACAGAAAACTTATTTGGTGATATTTTGACAGATGAAGCTTCAGTTATTTCAGGATCAATGGGTTTGATGCCGTCCGCATCGGTTGGAGAGCTAAATTCATTGTATGAACCCATACACGGTTCATTCCCTGAAGCTACAGGAAAAAACATTGCAAATCCCTTAGCTACCATACTTTCTGCTGCTATGATGTTTGAAATGTCATTCAACCTGACGTTTGAATCAGATTTAATTAAAAACTCTGTAGAAAAGTCTATTGAAGAAGGATTTGTAACTCAGGATTTGTCAAACGGCAATCTTTATTACTCCACATCTGAAGTTGGAGATAAAATTTGTGATTACATTAAATCAAGTTAAATTATAATAGATATTCTGTATTTATAAAATTTGAATCTTTAGAATTTAATAAAGAACCAATTATTTTATTATTCTTAGGGTTATCTTTTGCTGCAACAAAAGTTCTGATCGAAAAAGATCTTAAAGCATCGTGAACACTTAAAGTGCTAACAGCAGAATTTTTTCTACCTGTAAAAGGATAAACATCAGGACCTCTTTGACAAGCACTATTCAAATTTACCCTGCAAACTAGATTTGCTAAAATATCAACTAATGGACCAATTTTAGATACATCATTTCCGAATAAGCTGACTTGCTGTCCATATTCTGATGCAGCCATAACATTTAAAGGTTCATCTATATCTTTGTAAGACATAATTGGAATCACAGGACCAAACTGCTCCTCATGATATATATTCATATCTGTAGACACAGGATATAGAATAGCAGGATACAAATAATTATGAGATAATGTTCCACCCTTTTTATTAATAATCTTCGCACCTTTTTTAATTGCATCATGAATTAAATCTTGCATATAATTTGCTTTATGAGGCTCAGGCAAAGGGGTCAAAAAAGCATCTTTCTCCCAAGGAAGACCATATTTTAAATTATCAACCGCTATTGCAAATTTTTTATTGAATTCATCCACTATTGATTCATAAACAAATAAAATTTTTAGTGCGGTGCATCTTTGCCCGTTGTATGATAAAGTTCCTGATATACACTCCTTGATTGTTAGGTCTAAATCGGCGTCAGGTAAAACAATTCCTGGATTTTTAGCTTCTAAACCTAAAACTAATCTTAACCTATTTTTATTTGGATGTAGATCTTGTAGAGCAACAGCTGAAGAAGAATGTCCAATCAGAGCTAAAACGTCAATTTTACCAGTTTTCATTATGGGAGAAGCGATTTTCCTACCTCTACCAAATAAAATATTCACAACCCCTGGGGGAAAGCTTTCTTTAAAGGCTTTTAAAAGTGGAGTAATTAATAAAACACCGTGCTTAGCAGGCTTAAAAACTGCTGTATTTCCCATAATGATGGCAGGAATTAGTAAACAGAAGGTTTCGTTTAAAGGATAATTATAGGGTCCCAAACATAAAATTACTCCCAATGGTCCTCTTCTTATATGAGCATAAATACCAGATTGTTTTTCAAATTTTGCACTTTTTCTATCAATCTCTTTGTAGGCTTCAATAGTATCATATATGTAATCAACCGTTCTATCAAATTCTTTGTATGAATCAGACTTATTTTTAGATATTTCCCACATTAACAAGTTAACTACCTCCTCTCGGTAATTTTTCATTTTATCAGCAAACTTTTCCAAACACTTAATTCTTTCCCCTACCCTCATTGTAGGCCACTTGCCTTTACCTCTATTAAATGCAGCCACAGCAGAATCTAGAGCTTCGAGTGCTGGCTCGGTTTCCATGTCAGGAATTGATCCCAAAAGGGTAGGTTTTATTTCTCCATCCTTGTTTCGTGTATAGATGTTAGAAAAAACATCACTTGATTTACCAGACCAACTTTTTAATTTTCCATCGACCAAATAAGTTTTACAATCAACAAATTTATCATAAGTCTCGTTTGAATCTGGCTTTGAAGGCTTAACTTCCATTAATTTTTTTTTCGAAAATAAAAAATATAATTGTAAGTAAAAAAAAACCTTTACAAATCAATTTTAAAATTTTAAATTAATAATTTTAATTAAATGTCATTTCTAAATATTTATGGTTAAAAAAATAGGTTTAATATTAGGCCCGTTGTCTTTTATTTTTTTAAATACTCTTAGTCTTGAGAGTATAGATGAAAAAGCATCCATTGTTATCGCTCTTGCTGCATGGATGATAATTTGGTGGATTTCGGAAGCGGTTTCAATTTCTGTTACTTCACTTTTGCCTATCGTAATATTTCCTTTGTTCAAGGTAATGGATATAAATCAGGTTGGGGCAAATTATGGAAGCTCAATAGTCTTTCTCTTTTTTGGTGGATTTGTCTTAGCTCTAGCACTTGAAAAAGTTAACCTACACCAAAGAATTGCACTGACAATAATAAATAAAACCGGAACTTCTCCCAACAGAGTCATTCTGGGTTTTATGATTGCAACCGCTTTTATGAGTATGTGGATATCCAACACCGCAAGTACAGTTGTGATGCTCCCTATCGCCCTTTCTGTAATAAATCTTTTAATTGATAATAAAAAAGGGGGGTCAAAAAGTGAGAAAAACTTTTCTCTTAGTGTAATGCTTGGTATTGCTTTCTCAGCAAATTCAGGTGGTATAGCTACTGTTATAGGAACACCCCCAAATTCTGTTCTTATTGGTCTATTGGAAAACGAATATAACATTGAAATTTCATTTCTAAATTGGATGGTTATTGGTCTTCCCTTTTCAATGATATTACTCGCTATAATTTATTTGCTCTTAACAAGGGTGCTTTTTAGAAATGAAAATATAAAATTTAAATCCTCATCTCAACTAATAAGTAATAAACTAAATGAACTTGGAAAATTAAGTAAAAAAGAAATGCATGTATTGATAATATTTGGTATGACTGTTTTTTTGTGGATTTTTAGAACACTTATAAATAAATTAATTCCTGGATTTAAATTATCAGATACAATTATTAGCGTTGGTTGTGCAATTTCTCTTTTTGCAATCCCTTCCAAATTCTCAAAACCTCAATTTATATTAAATTGGAACGACACAAAAAAATTAGCTTGGGGAATCCTTATTCTTTTCGGTGGTGGACTTGCATTGGCAAAAGGAATGTCGGAAACCGGGATTGTTTCACTTATTACTGACTCTATCGCTGGTGCTAATTTAAATATCATAATAACCGTGTCCCTTTTAATAACTATGATGTTATTCATGACAGAGTTGATGAGTAATGTTGCTTTAGTAGCAGTACTTGCACCAGTAATGGCAGGAATTGCAATTGGTTTAGAAATTCCTATTTTGCACCTTTTAATTCCAATAACTATGGCAAGCAGTTGTGCTTTTATGTTGCCAATGGCAACTCCACCAAATGCTATTGTTTTTGCTAGCGGCTATGTTAAAGTTTCTGAAATGGTCAGGGCTGGAATTCTTATAAATATTTTATCAATACTACTACTGATTCTGATGTATAAGTTTTTTATACCTATGATCTTTAACTAGATTAGATACTGAAATAAGTCTGGCTTCTCATTTAAATACTCACCATAGAAACCACTCTCCTTCATTCTTTTAATAAGAGGTGTTAAATCGTTTTTGGATTTCAGTTCAATACCAACAACTGCAGGAGCAACAACGCGGTTACTTTTCTTTGAGTATTCAAAAAATGTTATGTCGTCAGTTGGACCAAGTATTTCTGACGCAAACTGTTTCATAGAACCAGCTCTTTGAGGAAATCTCACAATAAAATAATGTTTTAAATTACTGTAAAGAAGAGCCCTTTCTTTAATTTCTGGAGTTCTTGTAATATCGTTATTTCCCCCACAAATGATGGTCCCTATTTTTTTTCCTTTAATTTCATCTGAGAATTGATCAAGACAGGCAAGAGAAATCGCACCAGCAGGCTCAACTACAATGCCTTCCTTGTTATATAAATCCAAAATTTCTTTACAAATTCTTCCCTCATCAACTGAAATAGTTTTATCGATTAAATCTTTACAATAATTAAAGCAAATATCTCCCATTTTTTGAATAGCAACACCTTCCGCAGACTTATCAATCGTTTTTAACTGAGTATTTCTATCATTCTTTAAAGATGTTATAAATGAAGTTGCACCAGAAGGTTCGACACCTACTATTTTAGTTTTTGGTGACAACTTTTTAAAAACTGTCAAAAAGCCAGAAACAAGACCTCCACCACCAACTGGAATAAACATGTAATCAAGATCAAAGTCAATTTGGTCCAGAATTTCAAGTGCGATAGTTGCTTGTCCATGAATAACCTCTACATCATCAAAAGGATGAATGAAAACGGAATTTGATTTTACTTGATATTTTTCTGCTTCTCTTTGGGAATCATCATAAGTATCGCCTTTAAGGATAATTTTAATGTATTCAGCTCCAAACATTTTTACTCTATCTATCTTTTGTTTTGGAGTCGGCAAAGGCATAAATACTGTTCCCTTAATTTTTAAATAATTACACGCAAATGCAAATCCTTGAGCATGATTTCCTCCACTAGCACATACTATACCTCTTTTAAGATCATCCTTAGAAAGAGCAACGATCTTATTAAAAGCACCCCTTATTTTAAAGGACCTTACTAGTTGTAAATCCTCTCTTTTCGTGTAAATCTCAGCATTAAAATTATTAGATATTCTATCTAGAAATTGAAAAGGTGTGTTTATTGAAACATTGCTAAGTCTTTCTTTAGCTTGATAACAGCCTTCAATTGTGGGGAAATTCATTATATAATTTTTTTCATTCCAGTCATTGATTCTCTTAATTCGTGGCCTATATTTTCAACTGGATGAAATCTAATAATTTCGTTAATATCAATTAATTTTTTATTATCCACATAATTATCTTTACCACTATTAAATGACTTACCGATAACATCAACATCAATTTCGCTCATAAATTTATTCAAAAGTGGTTTACAAGCATGATCAAATAGATAACAACCATATTCTGCTGTATCAGAAATAATTCTGTTCATTTCATAAAGCTTTTTTCTAGCTATTGTATTCGCAATTAGGGGGGTTTCGTGAAGAGATTCGTAATAAGCCGATTCTTCTTTTATCCCAGCTGCAACCATAGTTTCAAATGCAAGTTCTACTCCTGCCCTAACAAATGCAACCATCAATATACCATTATCAAAATACTCCTGCTCAGATATTTTTTTATCGGTAACTTTCGTTTTTTCAAATGAAGTATCTGCAGTTTCAGACCTCCATTTCAAAAGATCTTTATCGTTATTTGACCAGTCCTCCATCATGATTTTGGAAAATTCTCCAGACATTATATTATCCATATGCTTTTTGAATAAAGGAGTCATAATTGATTTTAATTTTTCAGACAACTCAAAAGCTTTAACTTTAGCTGGATTAGAAAGACGATCCATCATATTAGTAATTCCACCGTGCTTCAAAGCTTCTGTAATTGTTTCCCAGCCAAACTGAACTAACTTCGACGCATATCCAGCTTCTATTCCGTTTTCAATCATTTTATCGAAACATAAAATAGAGCCCGTTTGGAGTATACCGCACAAAATGGTTTGCTCTCCCATTAAATCTGATTTAACCTCAGCAACGAAAGAGGATTCCAAAACTCCTGCTCTGTGACCTCCTATAGCTACAGCATATGCTTTAGAAATTTCTAAACCTTTTTTGTCAGGATCATTCTCAGGATGAACTGCAATCAAAGTTGGTACACCAAAACCTCTTTTGTACTCTTCCCTAACCTCCGTGCCAGGACATTTTGGTGCCACCATGATCACAGTAATATCTTCTCGAACCTCTATTCCTTCCTCAACAATATTGAACCCATGTGAATAAGAAAGTACAGATCCTTTTTTCATTAATGGCATAATGGTATTTACAACTGAGGTGTGATTTTTATCTGGGGTTAAATTTAGAACCAAATCAGCATTTGGAATTAGCTCCTTAAAATTTCCAGTTTTAAAATTGTTTTTTGTAGCGCTTAAAAATGAATTTCTTTTTTGGTCAATTGATTCTTGTCTTAAGGCAAAAGAAATATCTAGACCTGAGTCTCTCATATTTAGCCCCTGATTTAAACCTTGAGCTCCACAACCAACTATAACGATTTTTTTACTTTTTAAAGCTTCTACCCCGTTTCCAAATTCCGACTGTGACATAAACCTACATTTACCAAGCTGGTTTATTTTTTCACTTAGAGATAGTTTATTAAAATAATTACTCATTTTTTTTGTTTTGATTTTTAAAGTTATTCAATATTTGCGATATTCCCATTGGTGCTTTTGTTACCGAAATTCTACCTGACCTTACAAATTGTAAAAGTCCATACTTAGAAAGATCTTCCCTTAACTTTTCAGTATCCTTTCTAAATCCTGTTTTTTCAATCACAAAAAATTTTGGTAATACGGTTACAATATTTGCATGACTATCTTTAATAATATTTTGAATTTGCCTCTCTTCAAAAAGTGAACTTGATTTGACTTTGTATAGTGCTGACTCAAGAAAGATAGTTTCTTTATCTGTATGATAAAATGCTTTGATTACATCAACTTGTTTTTCAATTTGTTGAACCAATTTTTTGATTTGTATCTCACTTACAGAAACCACAATAACGAAACGAAAAACGTCTTTTATTTCAGATTGGGAAGTTGAAAAACTCATAATGTTGACATGCCTTTTCAAAAATATCGCAGATACTCTATTGAGAAGTCCCACATTGTTCTCTGAATAGATGGAAATTGTATATTGAATTTTTTCTTCCATTATTTTAATCTTATATCAGAGACGGATGCACCAGTTGGAATCATTGGAAAAACGTTATCCTCTTTTTCAACACATACTTCCAAAAAAAATGCATCTTTGGATTCAATCAATAGTTTGACAGCATTGTCTAAGTCTTTTCTTTCAGTTACTCTTTTAGCCTGAATGCTATATCCTTCAGCAATTTTCACAAAGTCTGGATTTACCATTTCAGTCGAAGCATATCTTTTATCAAAAAATAGTTGTTGCCACTGTCTTACCATTCCAAGATAATCATTGTTTAATACAACTATCTTTACAGCGGTTTTAGTTTGAAAAATTGTTCCCAATTCTTGAATGGTCATTTGATATCCACCATCACCAATTACGGCAACAACTTCTCTGTGACTAGCTCCAATTTTAGCTCCTATAGCAGCAGGTAAAGCAAACCCCATTGTTCCTAAACCTCCAGAGGTTATATTACTTTTTGAAGAATTAAATTTGGCATATCTACAGGCGACCATTTGATGTTGACCAACATCT
>NHEX02000007.1 GCA_002171475.2 Flavobacteriales bacterium TMED96 | reverse complement strand
TGCTGAAAAAGATTTTTATCAAAAAATTATTCGATTTTTAGTTTATGGAAATATTTTAAAAAACTCAACCTATCCATTATCGGTGAGCTCGGAAAGAATCATTCAAGCAATTGAAATTATTAAATATGCAAAAAAAATTAAAGCTTCATCAATTGCCCATGGAAGCACTGGTGCGGGTAATGATCAAGTTAGATTCGATTTAATTTTTCAAATTTTATCAAGCGATATAAAAGTTATCACCCCAATTAGAGACAATAAAATTTCCAGGGATGAAGAAATAAGTTTTCTAAAAAAAAATGGTATTGAATTAAACTGGGATGAAAAAAAATATTCTATCAATAAAGGTCTATGGGGAACAAGTATTGGCGGAAAAGAAACACTAGGATCAAGGCATAATATTCCTGAAAATGCCTATCCTTCAAAAGTTAATAAAAAAAAGGAAGAGAACATTACCTTAACATTTAAAAAAGGTGAGATTGTTGCTGTCAACAATATAAAAGCCTCTCCAATTGAAAACATTAAAAAAATTGAAAAAATAGCAAGTAAATTTGGAGTTGGTAGGGATACTCATGTTGGAGATACAATAATTGGAATTAAGGGAAGAGTTGGTTTTGAAGCAGCAGCTCCAATTTTAATAATAAAAGCCCATCACCTTTTAGAAAAACATACGCTTACTAAGTGGCAGTTGATATACAAGGAGCAATTGTGTATAAATTACGGTTTATTGCTTCACGAAGGACAGTACCTTGACCCCGTTATGAGAGATATGGAAGAATTTCTAATTAGTAGCCAAAAAAATGTTTCTGGTGACGTCTTTATAAAACTCAATCCATACAGGTATGAGCTTGTTGGGATTAAATCAAAATTTGATCTAATGGATTCAAAATTTGGAAATTATGGCGAAATGAATAAAAAATGGTCAGCGGATGATGTAAAAGGATTCATTAAAATACTTTCTAATCAAAATAAGATTTATCAAAAAATAAATAAAAATGATTAAAAAAATTGGAATTGTAGGAGGTTCGGGTTACACAGGGGGTGAATTAATTCGCATACTAATAAATCATCCGAATGTTGAAATTGATTTTGTTTACAGTAGAACTAACGACGGGAAAAAAATCCATGATATTCACTCAGACTTGATTGGAAAGGACCTTCCCCTTTTTAGTAAAAAAATAAATAAAAATATTGATGTTGTTTTCCTTTGTTTAGGACACGGAAACAGTTCAAAGTTTTTGAAAGAAAACTTTTTTTTAAAAAAAACTGTAATTATTGACTTAAGTAATGACTTCAGATTAAAAAGTAATAATTCGTTTAAGGATTTGAATTTCATTTATGGACTTCCCGAATTAAATAGAGAGAATATTAAAAAAGGAAAGGCTATTGCAAATCCTGGATGTTTTGCCTCTTTATTGCAATTAGCTTTATTGCCATTAGCTGAAAATGGTTTACTAGAAGAGGAAATTCATGCAAATGCAACAACTGGCAGTACTGGTGCCGGAGTTGGGATGTCTGAAACTTCTCACTTTAGCTGGAGAAACAATAACCTTACATGGTATAAAGCATTTAATCATCAACACTTAGATGAAATAATTGAAAATATAAAATTTAGTAAAATCAATTTAATCCCCCAGAGAGGAAATTTTACCAGAGGTATTTTTCTAACATGCTACACTAAATTCAAATATAATTTGAAATATGCAAAAAAAATATTTGAAGATTATTACAAAGATGAGCCTTTCACAATTATAAGTAAAAATGAAATCACATTAAAACAAGTCATAAATACAAATAATTGTGTTTTGCACCTCCACAAGTATAAAGAAAAATTACTCATTACTGGTGCTCTTGACAATTTACTAAAAGGAGCATCGGGGCAAGCAATTCAAAATTTGAATATTATAATGGGTTGGAGTGAAAAGTTAGGTTTAGAATTCAAAGCAAATATATTTTAAAATGAAATTATTTGATGTTTATTCTCTTTTTGATGTTACACCAATAAAAGCTAAAGATGTATATGTATATGACGATGCTGGAAATGAATATTTAGATTTGTATGGTGGACATGCAGTAATTTCTGTTGGCCATTCTCATCCACATTACGTGGAAAACATCAAATCACAACTTGATAAAATATCATTTTATTCAAATTCAGTAAAAAACCCCTTACAATCCGTTCTTGCTGAAAAAATCAATGAGCATGCCGATCTCGAAGATTATCAGCTTTTTCTTTGTAGTAGTGGGGCAGAATCAATAGAAAATGCACTAAAACTTGCTTCTTTTCATACAAACAAAAAAAGAGTAATAGCATTTAAAAACAGTTTTCACGGAAGAACTTCTGCGGCGGTTGCAGTAACTGACAACCATAAAATAAGTTCACCTTTAAACAAACAACAAAATGTCACTTTTTTAAAATTAGATGATTATGAAAATCTTGAAATAGAACTAAAAAAGGGGGATGTATGTGCTGTGATTTTTGAAACAATTCAAGGAGTCGGTGGGCTGGACATGCCAAAAGGGGATTTTATTTGTAATATGGATAGATTATGTAAGCAGTATGGGACATGTCTTATTGCTGACGAGGTCCAATCTGGTTTTTCTAGATCAGGCAAATTTTTTGCTTATCAGTTTAATAATATAGAACCAGATATTATCACCATGGCTAAAGGAATGGGAAATGGGTTTCCTGTAGGGGGAATTTTAATAAATTCAAAAATTAAACCCAGTGTTGGTCTTTTAGGAACAACATATGGGGGAAATCATCTTGCCTGCATTGCTTCAATTTCAGTTTTGGATATTTTAAAAAATCAAAACTTACAGAAAAACGCCAGCTCATTAGAATCTTATTTTAAAAATTCAATTAATTCAATGAATATTTGTAGGGTAAAAGGGAAAGGACTTATGCTTGGTCTAGAATTCGATTTTGAAGTATCCGAGCTCAGAAAAAAACTTGTTTATGAAAAAAGAATTTTCACCGGAAGCAGTAGCAATAAAAAACTTATAAGAATATTGCCACCATTGACAATTAGCAAAAAGCATCTAAATATCTTTTTTGATGCTTTAAAAGATATTTTATGAAAAATTTTATTTATACATCTGATATAGTTGACTTAAATAACTTTATAGATAAATCTATAAAGTTGAAGCAATTACCCAATAAGTATTCTATGATGGGAAACAATAAAACTTTGGGAATGATTTTTTTTAATCCTAGCTTAAGGACTAGGCTCAGTACTCAAAAAGCTGCTCAAAATCTAGGTATAAAAGCCATTACAATGAACTTTAATGATGAAGGATGGCCAATTGAGTTAGAAGATAAAGTTGTCATGGATCAAAACAAGTCAGAACACATTAAAGAGGCTGCAAGGGTCATGTCAATCTATTGTGATTTTATCGCTGTTAGGGCCTTCCCATCTTTAGAGAGCAAAAAAAAAGACCTAGAAGATAAAGTTATAAACGGATTTAAAAGATACGCTAGTGTCCCAGTAATAAACATGGAAAGTTCAATAGCGCATCCTTTGCAAGCACTAGCCGATGCAATCACAATAAAGGAGAATAAAAAAAATAAAAGTCCCAAAATTGTTCTATCATGGGCACCTCACCCAAAAGCTTTACCTCATGCCGTAGCAAACTCATTTGTTAATATAACCAAAAGAATGGATGCGAAACTTACAATTACTCACCCGGAAGGTTACGAGCTTAACTCTGATGTTACAAATGGAGTTTACGTTACCAATGATCAAAATGAAGCCTTTAAAAATGCCGATTTCATTTATGCAAAAAATTGGTCATCATTTAATAATTACGGTAAAGTGTTTAAAAAAGACCTTGACTGGATGATTACAAAATCAAAAATGAATTTAACAAACAATGCTAAGTTTATGCACTGTTTACCAATCAGAAGAAATGTCGTTGCATCAGACGAGGTGATTGAAAGCAATAACTCCTTGATCCTAAATCAAGTTGAAAATAGAATATATTCTGCCCAATCCGTTTTAAAAACAATTATCGAGAATGGATAAGTTAACAGTTTTAAAGGTTGGTGGCGCAGTCATAGAAAATAAATTACTACTTAATAAATTTTTAAATAATTTAACAAAAATCAAGGGTAAAAAAATTTTGGTTCATGGAGGGGGTAGAGAGCTTGATCTTTTTTTAAAAAAGAACAATCATCCAATAAAAATGCTCAACGGTAGAAGGATTACCGATAAAAAAACCCTGGATTGTGCATTAATGATTTATGCTGGTAAAATAAATAAAGAAATTGTATCCAAACTACAATCTTTAAAAATTAACTCTTTAGGTCTTTGCGGAGCAGATGCAAACTCTGTCCTATGTAAATTAAGAACTAAAAAAGAGTTAGATTATGGGTACGTTGGAGATATAGTTAGCATAAACTCGGTTTTTTTCAAATTAATTTTAGAGAATAAAATCATGCCTGTTTGTAGCTCCATAACTTATGACAAAGAAGGGTTGCTATTAAACACAAACGCAGACACAATTGCCTCCGAAATTTCTTGTAGTATGTCAAGAATGTATAAAACTGAGTTATGGTATTGCTTCGAGGAAAAAGGTGTTTACCAAGATGACAATAAAAAAGAAATAATTAACAAATTGGATATAGCTACTTTTGAAAGTTTAAAGTCAAAGGGGATTATTTCTAAAGGAATGATACCAAAAGTGAGTAATTGCTTTAATGGGCTTAAAAATGGGGTTTCAAAAGTAATTATTGGTTCTTTAGATGCCATCATAGAAAACGAAACTTACACTGAAATTATTCCGTGATGAAGAATAAGAATCATATAGAACTTCTTAAAGATTTAATTTCTATTCCTTCATTTTCAGGAAAAGAGAATAAAAGTGCGGACAGAATTGAATATTGGTTTAAAGAAAACGGAATAAAGTGCAGTAGACATAAAAACAATATATATGCATTTAACAAATATTATGATAAAAAGAAAAAAACACTTCTTTTAAATTCTCATCATGACACGGTAAAACCGAATGAAGGGAATACTAAAAACCCCTTTAACCCTGAAATATCTAATGGTAAAATATATGGTCTAGGAAGTAATGATGCTGGAGGAGCTCTAGTAACTTTACTTAATACATTTAAGGATTTTTATGATAATAAAAACTTAAAAGTAAACTTAATAATTGCTGCCACTGGTGAAGAAGAGAATTCTGGACCTAATGGACTCAAAAGCCTACTTAGACAAATACCCCCAATTGATTTTGCTATTGTAGGAGAGCCAACTTTAATGAAAGCTGCTGTTGCAGAAAAAGGATTGGTTGTTTTTGATTGTATTTTAAGAGGAAAAGCTTCTCATGCAGCTCATCCCAATCCTGAAAACCCAATTTTAAAAATACCAGATATTATAAAAGCTATTGAAAAAATTAAATTCAAAAAGGTGTCTAAACTCCTCGGTCCTGTAAAATTGACCATTACTCAAATAAATGCGGGAAATCAACACAATGTCGTTCCATCATCCGTTGAAATGGTCTTAGATGTAAGAGTAAATGAACTATACAGCAATGAAGAAGTAGTAGAGTTAATTAAAGAAAATGTAAATGCCCAAATTTATCCAAGATCTGTGGATTTAAATTCATCTTCAATTTCAGATAGCCACCCAATTGCCAAAGCGGTAAATGAAATTGGTATTCCTGTTTATGGCTCCCCTACTCTTTCAGATCAGACAAAATTATCATGTCCCTCCATAAAAATTGGGCCAGGTGACTCATCTAGATCACATACAGCCAATGAATTCATTTACAACGATGAAATTGAGAAAGGTTGCGAAATAATGAAAAAACTAATTGAAAAACTACTACTATGAATATGTGGGGAAAAAATAAAAAAGAAGACAATAGCATTAAGAATTTTACTGTTGGTGAAGATAGACATTACGATCTTTATTTGGCTGAATTCGACTGCGAAGGTTCTATAGCTCATGCAAAAATGCTATCAAAAACTGGGTTTTTATCAGCTGAGGAAGAGAAAAAAATTATAGAAGCTCTTCAAGAGATCAAAAAAGATGCAAAAGCAGGGAATTTTACAATAGAAAATGATTTCGAAGATATACATTCAAAGATTGAATCTATATTAATTGAAAAACTTGGAGAAACAGGAAAGAAAATACATACTGCTAGATCCAGAAACGACCAAATTCTTACTTGTCTAAATTTATATTTTAAGAGTGAGATAAAATCAATCAAAAAATTAATGATTCAATTCTTTGACAAACTTTTAGTTTTGGCAGAAAAACATCAAAGTGATTTCATGCCAGGTTATACTCATCTTCAAGCTGCCATGCCGTCTTCATTTGGAATTTGGTTTTCGGCATATGCAGAAACACTTATAGATGATTTACTTTTACTAGATACCGCCTACAAAACTGCTGATCAAAGCCCATTAGGTAGTGCTGCTGGATTTGGAACCTCGTTTCCTATTGACAGAAATTTTACAAAAGATGAGTTGAATTTTAAACACTTAAAAGTGAACTCGCTAGCTTCTCAGATCTCGAGGGGTAAAATTGAAAAATCAATTTCGTTTTTTCTTAGCAGTTTCGGCTCTACTATTTCCAAATTTTGCATGGATATCTGTCTATATATGGGTCAAGACTTCTCTTTTATCAGCTTTCCAGATGACCTCACTACTGGTTCAAGTATAATGCCACATAAAAAAAATCCTGATTTGTTTGAAATAATTAGGGCAAAAGGAATGAAATTACAGAATGTGAATACTGAAATTTCTTTAATAAGTTCAAGTCTTCCAAGTGGATATCACAGGGATTTTCAAATAATTAAAAAAACTATAATTGATAGTATAGAGGAAACAAAAGAGATCTTAGATATTATATGTAGTGTAATTCCTGAAATTAAAATCACCAAAAATTTGGAACTAAATGATAAGTATAAATATACATTCAGTGTTAACAATTTAAACGAAAAGGTACAAGATGGTAATTCATTTAGAGATGCATACATAGATTTGAAGAAAGAGATCAATGAAGGAAATTTCAAACCTCTTAAAAATGCTGAATATTCTCATATTGGAAGCATAGGAAACTTATCTATTGACAAAATAAAAGAAAAAATGAAAAGCTTAATTGATTAAATTAAATTGGCTTTAATTCTTGTTTGCGTCTAATTATAGTGATTTTAATCAAATATGTAGAGGTCTGTTTTCACTAGCTGCTAAAGCTGCTTCCTTAACTGCTTCAGCATATGTTGGGTGGGAGTGACTCATTCTTGCAATATCCTCAGCAGAGGCTCTAAATTCCATTGCTGTAACAGCCTCAGATATTAAGTCAGCTACCCTAGGACCAACCATATGGACGCCAAGAACTTCGTCAGTGGACTTATCAGCAAGTATTTTTACAAAACCATCAGTATGCATACTGGCTCTTGCTCTGCCAAGTGCACGCATGGGAAATTGACCTGTTTTATAATCAACTCCCAAACTTTTAAGCTCTTCCTCTGTTTTTCCCACAGATGCAGCCTCTGGCCATGTATATATAACGTTTGGAATAAGATTGTAATCAATGTGAGGTTTTTGTCCAGCTAAAATTTCTGCAACCATTACCCCTTCCTCTTCAGCTTTGTGAGCTAACATAGTTCCACGGACAACATCTCCTATGGCATAAATATTTGATTCTGAAGTTTGCAAATGACTATTAACTTCAATTTGTCCATTTTGGTTTAAAGTGATATTTAAATTTTCAAGTCCTAGATTTTCTGTATATGGCTTTCTGCCAACAGATACTAGACAATAATCCGCTGTTAATAACATCTCCTGACCTTTACCGTCTAATGCTTTAACGTGTACGTTTTTTCCTACTCTTTCAACTTTATTAACCTTATGATTTAGATGAAATTTGAAACCATGTTTCTTAAATACCTTTGTTAATTCACGTGATATTGAACTATCCATGAGTGGAGTAATTCGATCGGCGTATTCTATTACTGAAATTTCAGAACCAAGCCTATTATATACTTGACCAAGTTCCAAACCTATAACCCCACCACCAATTATGAGAAGTTTTTTTGGTATTTCTTTAAGTTTTAATGCCTCAGTTGAAGTTATTATTCTTTCCTTGTCAATATCAATAAATGGTAAACTGGAAGGTTTAGAACCAGTAGCTATTATAAAATTTTTTGAATAAATTTTCTCCTTGCTGCCACTCAAAAGAATACTTTCTTTGTCGCTGAATGAGGCATGTCCGTAAAAAACTTTTATCTTATTTTTATCCATTAGGTAATTTATTCCTTTAGTTGTGTCCTCAACTACCTTAGATTTTCTAGAAATCATTTTTTCAAAATTGATCTTTATTCCTTTTGGGACCTCAATTCCGTGAGCATCAAAGTTATTTATGAGCTCTTCATAATGATGAGAAGAATCTAGCAATGATTTTGATGGAATGCACCCAACGTTTAAACATGTACCCCCAAGCGTTTTATATTTTTCAACTAAAGCCGTTTTCATACCTAATTGAGCACACCTAATCGCAGCTACATATCCACCAGGGCCTGATCCTATTACCGCAACATCAAAATTATCCATATATTTTATTTATCAGTAAAATTAAATGATTCTGATTATTTTTGAATCTTATTATTGAAATTTATTTAATAAATAATTTAAATAGATTAAGTTTAATTATTAATGAGAGAAAAAAAAATAGAAATCAGCATTGCTGCATCGGTTTTACCAATAATAATTCTAATTATTTTACTTGCAGTAAATGTTGCAATTTACGGGGATGATTCGTTAAATGGATCTAACCAATTTATTTTACTTGTTGGGGCCTTTATTGCAGCTATAGTTGGATATTTTCATAAGGTAAGCTATAAAAAAATTATTAATTCTATTAGTAAAAGTGTAAAAGCAACAACTTCTCCGATATTAATTTTACTTTTTGTTGGTGCATTAGCTGGAACTTGGTTAATAAGTGGAATTATTCCTGCTATGATTTACTATGGACTTCAAATTTTTCACCCTTTATTTTTTCTACCTGCATGTGTAATTATCTGTGCAATCATATCAATTTCAACTGGCAGTAGTTGGACTACATCGGCAACCATTGGAATTGCTTTGGTTGGTATAGGAAAAGCCATGGAGATTAATACTGGGATTGTAGCTGGAGCGATTATTTCTGGAGCATATTTTGGAGATAAGTTATCACCACTTAGTGATACTACGAATTTAGCTTCCGCAATGTCAAACTCGAGTCTTTTTAATCACATTAGATATATGACCCTTACAACAGTACCAAGTATAATAATTTCTCTTTTATTTTTCATATCAATTGGATTTTTTCAGATAAGTACAGATAACATTAATAATAGATTTTTATTCAGTTCGATTGAAGAAAAATTTTTCATAAATCCTATTCTGTTTATTGTCCCTATTGCAGTAATTGTTATGATTTTAAAGAAGACACCACCTTTAATAGCACTGATGATGGGAACTATTTTAGCTGCGCTATTCGCACTGATTTTTCAACAAAACATAATTCTTGAATTAACAAGTACAAATAAACTTACATTAAAAACTGCTTACAGAGGAATAATTGATGCGATCACAATTGAAACGACTATAAAGTCATCTAATGAAATTCTGGCAGAGTTATTTAAATCTGGTGGAATGAAAGGTATGTTGGGTACAATTTGGCTAATTATTTGTGCAATGGTATTTGGCGGAGTAATGGATGCTATTGGTGCACTCAAAAAGATTAGCGAAAAACTTCTTGAAAAAGCCGAAAACACATTTCAGTTGATTTTTAGCACCTCAGCATCTTGTCTTACAGTTAATTTAACTGCCTCTGATCAATACTTATCAATAGTTGTTCCTGGTAAGATGTTTCAAAAAGCATATCAAAAAAGAAATTTAGCACCCGAAAACCTTAGTAGAACACTTGAAGATTCTGGAACTGTGACTTCTGTTCTAATTCCATGGAATACTTGCGGAGCCTATCAGTCTAGTGTTCTTGGTGTTTCTGTAATTGATTATTTTGCCTATGCTATTTTTAACTGGATATCTCCTTTTGTGACTCTGAGTTACGCTTATTTTGGAATAAAAATTAAAAAGTTAGTTACTAAAGGATAAATTTAGCCTTATTAATTAATAGGATTAACATTCATTTATTTTCAAGTCAATATTTTGTAAATTTGGAAGCGGTACGCTAATTCTAGAATCAATACTCATATTTTAGTGAACAAAAAAATAAACGAATCAAATTATAATAAAAAACGCTCAAGAGAGATACTGTTTGGTTCTTTTCTAATAATTACATCTTTTCTTCTTTTTGTATCGTTATCATCTTATTTTTTTACTTGGGAATATGATCAAAGTAATATTAATAAAATTTTAGATAGGAATATTAAATCTGAAAACTTATTAAAAAAAATAGGAGCTGAAATTAGCCACATATTCGTATATAAAGGATTTGGTGCTTCATCACTAATTTTTTCACTATTACTGTTCGTTACTGGTCTTTCACTTTTTTTTGAATTCAAAAAACTAAGTTTACTAAACACTTGGAGTTGGGGACTATACTATACCATTTTATTGTCACTTATATTAAGTCAAATTAAAACAGTTTTTCCATTTCTAGGTGGTACTGTAGGATATGAAACAAGTGACTTTATAATTGATTACACGGGTGTTATCGGATTTTGGTCAATTATTTTATTTCTTACTTTATTTTCTATGGTTATTCACTTCAAAATATTACCAAAAAAAATTGAAGCAGATTTTTGGAAAAAAGAAAAAAAAGGTGGGGGACCATCGGATGAAAAAGAAACTGAAAGCGAAATAAATGAGTCTATTATTTCTAATAAAGAAAATTTAGATGATGACAAAGATTATGTTGAAACTCTAATTGAATCCGCTAATTATAGGGAGGCTAAAGAGAAAGATGACGAAGTTGTGATGGAAATATCAAAAAATAAAGAGGAGGAAACTGTAGAAGATATATCTGGGAATCTTGTTAAAAAATATGGAGAATTTGACCCTACTTTAGAACTTAGTGGATACATATCTCCAAACTTAGAACAATTAAAAGATTACGGAAGCGGATCAATTAAAATCGATGAAAAAGAACTTGAATCAAATAAAAATACAATAATTGAAACTCTCAGAAATTATAAAATTGAAATTGCAAAGATTAAAGCCAACATAGGTCCAACCGTAACTTTATACGAAATTGTACCTGCTGCAGGAATAAGAATTTCTAAAATTAAAAATTTGGAAGATGATATAGCTTTATCTCTATCTGCACTGGGAATTAGGATAATTGCTCCGATTCCAGGAAAAGGGACAGTAGGTATAGAAGTTCCAAACAATAACCCCACAATTGTATCAATGAAATCAGTTATTGCATCACAAAAATTTCAAAATGCAGAAATGGAATTACCAATAGCTTTTGGTAAAACTATAAGTAATGAGACCTTTACTGTAGATTTGGTTAAAATGCCTCATCTACTTATGGCAGGAGCAACCGGGCAAGGAAAATCCGTTGGGTTAAATGTTATATTGACTTCACTCCTGTATAAAAAACATCCATCAGAAGTTAAGTTCATTCTCGTAGACCCCAAAAAGGTTGAGTTAAATATTTACAATAAAATTGAAAGACATTATTTGGCGAAATTGCCAAATTCAGAGGAATCTATAATTACTGACAACAAAAAAGTAATATATACTCTAAACTCTCTTTGCATAGAAATGGATAACAGATATGAATTACTAAAAAATGCAATGTGTAGAAACATTAGAGAGTATAATCAAAAATATAAATCAAGAAAATTAAATCCTGACAATGGTCACAGATTTCTACCTTATATTGTTTTGGTGGTTGACGAATTCGCTGATTTGATAATGAGTGCAGGAAAAGAAGTTGAAACTCCAATTGCAAGGTTAGCCCAACTTGCTAGAGCAATAGGTATCCATTTAATTATTGCAACACAAAGACCTTCAGTAAATGTAATAACCGGTATTATAAAAGCAAATTTTCCGGCTAGAATAGCTTTCAGGGTTACATCAAAAATTGACTCTAGAACTATTTTAGATGTGAGTGGAGCTGACCAATTAATTGGAAGGGGAGATATGCTTTACACCCAAGGTAATGAACTCATAAGAATTCAGTGTGCATTTGTGGATACGCCTGAAGTTGAAAAAATTTCGGAATTTATAGGGTCACAAAAAGGTTATCCAGATGCTCATTTACTTCCGGAATTTTTGGGAGAGGAAAACGAAATCGGAGAAATCAATATCGAAGATAGGGACGAATTATTTGAAGAAGCCGCGAAAGTTATTGTTGTTGCTCAACAAGGCTCAGCGTCATTAATCCAAAGAAAATTAAAACTAGGCTATAATAGAGCTGGGCGGATAATAGATCAGATGGAAGCTGCGGGAATAGTTGGCCCCTTTGAAGGAAGCAAGGCTAGGCAGGTATTAGTACCTGATTTAATTACACTTGAACAATTTTTGAGAAATGACAGTTAAGCTAAATTTTATTCTAAAATTTATTGTTTTACTAACAATACCGTTTTGCGTAGTATACAGTCAAGACCATGATAAATCAAAATTACTTCTTGATAAAGTATCAAAAAATATGCTTAATAAGGAAAATATGAGTTTTGAATTTACATATAAACTTGAAAATAGTAAGGAGAAAATCTCTCAAGAAATTGTTGGGAATGCACAGATTTCAGGAGAAAAATACAAATTAAATTTTATGGATATCCAACAAATTTATGATGGGCATAAAACTTACACCATAATTCCAGAAAATGAAGAAATTAATATAGATTCTGGGGGTGGAAACTCGGATTTAATAATAAAACCTACCAACTTAATAACTTTTTACACAAGCGGATATGGGTATGAATGGGATATAAAACAAATTGTAATGGGTAGGACAATTCAATATGTAAAGCTATTACCTATTGAAGAAAACACTGATGTCAAATATCTTTTAATTGGAATTGATATTAATAACCTAAGTTTATATAAGATAATAGAAATTGGAAAAAATGGAACAAATACTACTTTAAAAATAATAAATCAATCCTTCAACGTATCTCTTCCTCAAAATCATTTTAAATTTAATCCCGAATCATATAAAGACTATTTTATAAATGAAGATTCTTAATTTATATATACTAAAGTCCTATACTAGGAGGCTTGTTTCTGTTTTTATAATACTACTGCTAATTTTTATCATTCAAACTTTTTGGCTGTTTATTGACGAATTTGCTGGAAAAGGCCTAGATTCCGAAACAATATTAAAGTTTTTGATCTATTACACACCAAAACTTTTCCCATTGGTTTTTCCTTTGTCTGTTTTACTATCATCAATTATGACCTATGGCTCTTTAGCAGAAAACAATGAATTTACAGCAATGAAATCAAGTGGAATTTCACTTCAAAAATCGATGAAATTATTGATTATTTTTCATTTGTTTTTAGGTTTCGGTAGTTATTATTTTTCTAACTATATCATTCCTTTAGGAGAGTTTAAATATTATAATTTAAGGAGGAACTTAGCAAAACTAAAACCAGCATTAGCTATTACTGAGGGTATTTTCAACGAAATAGGGCAAATAAATATTAAAGTTTCTAGAAAATTTGGAGAAGATAACCGTTTTCTTGAAGATATAATTATACATGAGAAATCTCCTGACAATAAAAACAGAATTGTAATAAAGGCAAGAAGTGGTGAGCTAGTCTCAGCTACTATTGACCAAGAATTAAAATTAATTCTATTTAATGGGAATAGATATGAGGAAATTTACACAAAAAAACCTGACGAAAAGTTAAGATATCAACATGCAAAAGTATCATTTAAAAAATATATTATGAATGTAGATTTATCAAACTTCAATAACGTTGATTTAGCTGAGGAAAAGTATACGAGCACATATAAAATGCAAAAAGTAAGCGATCTTTATTTAAGCATTGATTCTTTAGAAAAAAAATTTAATGATTCAAAAACCACCTACGCTGAAAATTTAATTAAAACAAGGATTAATCTAAACCCAAAACTCATTGATTCGGAGCAAAAAAAATCAGCAAAAATAAGTTCTATCTATTGTGACAACCCAAATCCATTAACTTTTATCACTGATTCGCTTTACAATCAACATATTCTCACATTAAATAGGGCATCAAATAATGTAAAAACAATAATTAGAAATTTAGAATCAAAAAAAAGAGTGTTTTTTTCAAGTCAAAAGGTTATTAATCTTCACAAAACTACCCTTAATGATAGATATACACTGGGGTTTAGTGTTTTCTTTCTCTTTATTATAGGCGCTTCTTTAGGAGCGATAATTAGAAAAGGTGGTTTGGGACTTCCAATTGTATTAGCTATACTAATTTTCTTAACATATCACTATATAGGATTATTTGGAAAAAACGCAGCAGAAGATAATACGGTTTCACCCCTATTAGGTAGTTGGATATCTGTTATAATTATTTTCCCTGTAGCTATTTATTTAGTTTATAGAGCTACAAACGACAGGGGTTTGGTTAATTATAATTTTATTTTTAGTCCTTTATCAGATATTTTTGATAAAATTAAGAAAAAGCTTATATGAGTAAAAAGGAAAAAATAAAGCTCGATAATATTGAAGATGCAATTGAATCAATTCGAAAAGGTGAGGTAATAATTGTAGTTGACGATGAAAATAGAGAAAATGAGGGGGACTTTCTTGCTGCGGCCGAAAAAATTACACCTTCAATAATAAATTTTATGGCAAAAGAGGGTCGAGGTTTAATTTGCGTTCCATTGTCTGAAAAAAGGTGTAAAGAAATTAAATTAGACCGAATGGTTTCTAATAGCGCAGATCCAATGGGAACTGCTTTTACAATATCTGTTGATCTCAAAGGAAAAGGAGTTACAACAGGTATTTCAGCGAAAGACAGAGCACTAACCATAAAAGCACTTGTTAATGAAAATACAAAATCGAATGATTTTTCAAAACCAGGCCACATATTTCCTCTCATAGGTAAAGAAGGTGGTGTTTTAAGAAGAACGGGGCATACAGAGGCTGCAATAGACTTTGCTAGATTAGCTGGAATGAAACCAGCAGGCGTAATAGTTGAAATAATGAATGAAGATGGTTCTATGGCGAGACTCCCAGAGTTATATAAGGTATCAAAGAAATTTGGGTTAAAAATAGTATCTATTGAGGATCTTGTAGCCTATCGAATGGAACATGATAGTTTGATATTAAAACGTGAGGATACTTTTTTGAACACCCGTTTTGGTGAATATAGACTTAGAGCATACCAACAAACCACAAATGATCAAGTTCATTTAGCTCTAACCAAAGGCAACATGTCTAAAAATGAATCGACCCTAGTAAGGATAAATTCCTCGCAAACCAGAAATGATCTCCTAAGTCTTCTAATGGGTTCAAACGAGGAAGAAATTGACAAAGTTTTTTCTTTAATCAACAAGGAGGGTAAGGGCGCTGTAATTTTTATCAACCAGCCTGCAAAATCTTCAATTTTACTAGCTAGATTGAAGAAAATGAAAAAATCAAAAAGTAAAAATGATCAGATACCTCGACTAAAAATGGACTCAAGGGATTTTGGAATTGGAGCACAAATTTTGCATGATTTGTCAATAAGAAAATTAAGAGTTATAACTAACTCAAAACAAAAACCAAGAATAGGAATTACAGGATACGGACTTGAGATCGTCGATTACGTAAAATTTTAATAAAACCATAATTTTAAAGCCATCACAATAACAGCTATAACAAGAATTAACTTAATAGCTCCCTCTCCCCTTTCTACCGACCATCTACTTGCCCACCAAGCTCCTATTGAACTTCCTAAAGCTAGAATGAATCCTAATTTCCAATTGATAGCATTATTAAAAGCAAAAAGGAAAAGTGCCCCTGAGTTATATATTAAAACTAGAAATACTTTGGTTGCGTTCGTTTTAACTAGTGGTAATCTATTAACTTGATTTAAAAAAAACATGATAATAAAACCTATCCCAGCATTAATAAAACCTCCATATATTCCTATGAAGAAAAATGCCAATAAACTAAAAATCAAATATTTTCCAGATGTTCTTTCAGGTAAATTAACCTTAAACGACTTTCTTCTTATCAGCATGATTAAAACCATTGTCACCATTACTAAAGATAAAATCTTATTAAATAGGTATGGATTAATTTCAATTGCTATTTGAGCACCTAATAATGCACCTATTAAAGAAGAAAAGCCTAAATATAAACTAAAGGGATAGGAGGATATTCCTTTTGAATGGTATCCTGCAGTCCCAAAAATTGATTGTATTAAAAGACCCACTCGATTTGTACCATTAGCAATATTAGGGGGTAAACCAGAGAATATGAGAATTGGTAGGGTCAAAAGAGAACCTCCTCCTGCAAGAGTATTAATACCCCCTGCCACTAGACCCGATATAAAAATGATTATGTACGAAAGAATACTATCCAAAATTAATTTCAAATTTATTGATAACATACAAAAAAGTTTTAAACTTTAATTAAGCATACTATATTTGTAAGCTCTATGGAGAAATGGCAGAGTGGTCGAATGCGGCAGTCTTGAAAACTGTTGAGGGTCACACCTCCGGGGGTTCGAATCCCTCTTTCTCCGCATTTAAATTC
>NHEX02000006.1 GCA_002171475.2 Flavobacteriales bacterium TMED96 | reverse complement strand
CCTCCGACTCCACCAATAAATTCCCTAACATCATTATCAATGAGTTAGGGTTTTTTCTTATTAGTACTTGAAAGATCATTTTAGATAAATCAGCTTCGATACTATGATTTTACTTTTCAATTAATTAATTTACAGTTATGAGAAAATTAAGTGCCTCAAAATGCATAAGAAATTAAACTTTTATCTTGTATCCTTTCCTATTTACGCAATTTCAATTTTTTATTTTTTTTGTATAATATCAGCTTATTTTTATCCAGGATCAGAGAAAGAAATAATTAATTATAAATCAGAAAATTATTCTTTCACCCATAATTTTTTTAGCGAATTAGGGTGTTTAAAAACAAATACAGACGAGACAAACCCAAGAATATTAAATAAAGATAACACCCTTTCAATGATTTTATTTAATTCAGGATTGATTCTAATTGGTATTACCATAATAATGTTTTACTACACATTTGAGAAGTTATTCATTTTACTAAGTGATAAAACAAACCTTAACTATTCAAAACTCACAAAACCTTTAGGCATTCTCTCTGGTATATTTTTTTCTGGAGTTGGCTTTGTGCCTCATGACTTAGATTTTGGATTGCATGTTTTTTTTGCAAATGGAGCTTTCTTAATTCTATTTTTTCTCTGTGTTTTTCACACCATCACAATTTATAAATCAAACTATATTTCAAACATTTATTCACTTGGATATTTGCTTTTTTGCTTTTGTCTGCTTGTCTATGTTTTGTTGATATTTTTTGGGCCCCAAATTGGTCCTGGAAAGATATTTACAGAAAAAGAATTAATACTTCAAGTTGTTTCCCAAAAAATTATAGTTTTAATTTTTACACTTGCAATCCTATCTCAAGTTTACGGAATTAATAAAATACTAAAAAAAAAGGTTAATGTGGCTTAAATTACTTTAGTAAAATCCATTAAAACACTTTTATAAATTTTATTTAATTCAGCATCCAAAATTCCTTTTTCTAAATCAAAAGTAGAATGAAAATTTTTCAAAGAAAACTTGAATAAAGTTTCGCTATTCTCTCTTTTAATTCTATTATAAGCTGTATCGAGAACCAATTTCGCTCCTCGCTCACCATCTGACACCGAAAGAAGTAACATTGGCTTCCCGCACCAAACTATTCTTTCAATTCTTGAAACCCAATCTAAAATATTTTTAAAAGCAGATGTATAAGAACCATTGTGTTCAGCAAATGAGATAATAATAGCATCACTTTTTGAAATATGCTCTTTGAAGTCTAATGCTGCCTTTGGAATTCCAGTAGCCTTTTGTTTGTCAATGCTAAAAATTGGCATTTCAAAATCATTTAAATCTAATAGATTAGTTCTTGAATTAGGTATTTGCTTAGAGGAGTAATTTGCAAATTTTTTATTTATTGAATTTATCGAAGAACTAGCTCCAAATGCCAATATGTTTTTCATAATATTTAATGTTAAAATTAATTTTTAAAAAGATATTCCAAAACTTTATTTTTTGGAAGCTCCTCAACCTTAAATCCATTTTTTCCAATCATAGTCTTTGCTGCAAATAAAGAATTTATAATTGCTTCCTCAGTAGCTTCAATTGCTGCCAAAAAAAGAGGAGAAACATTTCTATTAAATAAATAATTTGGTTTATATAATGATGACTCTGATCTTGAATTTATTAAATTTTGTTTTGCTACCGAAAGTGCAATAACATAATCGCCGCTCCCATTTGATGCAATCCCTCCTGTTTTAGCTAAACCCATCATTCCTCTTTTCGCTAACCTTTTTAAATTTCTTGAGTCAATAGGTGCATCTGTAATTATAACAATCATGCAAGAACCGTCTGCGTTTTTGTGAATGTCTTTTTTAAAAGCATATTTGTTTAATTTTTTTCCAATATTTTCACCGCCAATTCTTAAGACTCCACCAAAGTTAGTTTGTACCAATACACCAACAGTATATCCCCCTAACGAAGTTGGGATAACCCTTGATGAAGTTCCAATACCTCCCTTAAAACCAAAGCAAACCGTACCAGTACCAGCACCGATACTCCCTTCGGTAATATTTTTAATGGTAGCCTTTTCAATAGCTTTAAAAATATGTTCTTTTTTAACATGAAAACCTTGAATGTCATTAAGTCTGCCATCATTAGTCTCACCAACTAGTGGATTTACAGACCTTATATTATTGTTATTTCTTAAAGTATACTCTATGAGAGCCTGTGATGCAGTGGGAACACTTAGAGTATTGGTTAGAATTATGGGGGTTTCACTATTGCCTAGTTCTTCAATTTGAGAATATCCCGTTAACTTTCCAAAACCATTTCCAATAAAAATTGCAGTTGGTGTCTTTATTCTAAAAAGGTCATCCGGATGGGGAATTATTGCGGTAACTCCTGTTCTAACATTTTTACCATAATTCAAAGTAACATGACCAACTTTTACACCTTCAACATCTGTAATTGAATTATCAATTCCTGTTTTGAAAATACCAAAATCTATTCCATAATCTCTAGCTCTTTTTTCCTGAGAAAAAACAACACTACTAATTATTAGAATAAAAGCAAGTAAGTTATTTTTTGACATTGAATTATTAAATAAAATTAAAAAAACCCTTCAAAAGAAGGGTTTAGTTTTTTATTGCCATCTCCAATTGACTAGTGTAGTTTTGAGAGTCCCATGGATTTTTCTAGTAGTTTGCCCATACTTTATCATCATCTCATTTGTAAAATTTGATTCAAGACTAGGTGCGTTTTCATCATTAATTTCAAAAATCATGTGAGTCACAGGTTTATAGGCATTATCACTTCTATCGGATATCTTGTTTACTTCCCACCAAAGTTTCCTACCCTTATGTAATTCTCTAAAAAACTTTAATTCAAAGTCGATATAATCCTCATTTAGTTGTTCTATACCATGATAATATCCAACTAAACCTTTAGATGGATTTCCACCACCACTTAAATCAGATATTCTCTGATTTGTGTAAGTAACCGATTTTTCTCTGTACTTATTATTGATCGTTTCGTTGGTATACTTCTTAATAACTGATCTTTTAGTTTTTCCCTTGTGAGCTTTTTTCATATAGTCAACCCACCAACTTTGAGGCTTATTATTCATTGATTCCATTTGACTTTTGTCTTTGTATACATTTACAATTAAATAGTCAGCCCAAGGATTTCCATCAAAACTAGTAGGATCGACCTTCCAAATAAACCATCCGTCTTGATAGCCATCAGAAATCATTTTTTCCTTTACTACACCCCAAAATGATTCGAAAGCCTCATAATCACTCTCAGTTCCTTCATTTAGAGTTACTTCTTCAACCTCAGTATAAATTTGAGCATTTACAGAAAAGTTTATTAAAACAAGTAATATTTGTAGGTATAATTTTTTCATATAATTTACTTTATGGTTAATAAGTTACAATTTACAAAACTGATTCAAAAAAAAATAATCCATTTAGCAGATATAAACTCTCGCCTCCCAGGGATCAACGGATTTAGTATATACAGATTTTTTATAGTTTGAAATAACTAATCTTATAGAGTCAAAATCATGAATATCCCATTGAGCCTTGTCATCACTAAAATTAAGAACTATAATAAAAGTTTTTTGTTTGTCCCACCTCTTGTAAATATAAAGTTTTTCATTACTAGGTTCCAAGTCTAAAAAATCTCCATAAATCAATGTTGAATAATTTTTTCTTATCCTTATAATTTCTCTATAATAATTTAGAATTGAATCTGAATCATTTTGCTGTACCTCTACATTAATCTTATTATAATTCTCATTTACGTCTAGCCAAGGTTTAGTGTTAGAAAAACCAGCATATCTTGAATTGTCCCACTGAAGTGGTGTCCTTGCGTTATCTCTACTTTGTCTATGGACGGCTTTTAAAAAAATGTCCATGTCTTTACCTTGCTCCTCAGCCTCTTTCCATGCATTTCTTGTTTCAATATCGTCATAATAATCGATGGAAGGGTATTTAACATTAGTCATTCCAATTTCATCGCCCTGATATATATAAGGTGTCCCTCTCAAAGTCATTAGTAGGGTAGCTAAAAGCTTTGCTGACTGATTTCTATATTTTTTATCATTACCGAACCTAGATACGATTCTTGAAAAATCATGGTTCCCCAAAAAAATACTATTCCATCCTTTATGTTTTAAATAACAATCCCAATCGGAAAACACTTTTTTAAATTTTATGAAATCTAAAGGCTGAGGGTCAAATTTACCCTCTGGTCCAAAATCAATTTGAAGGTGATCAAAATGAAAAACCATGTTTAATTCTTGTTCATTTTCGTCTACATAGCTGAGTCCTGTCTTCAAATTTACCCCTGGTCCCTCACCGACGGTTACAACATCATATTTTGAAAATACTTTTTTATTCATTTCTTTTAAAAACTCATGAATTCTGGGTCCGTTAGCATATATGTTCTCCATCATTTGAGGTAACGAGGTTCCCTTTTTTGCTGAAGGAAAATCTAGTTTTTTTGAGATAAACGAAATCACATCCATTCTAAATCCATCTACGCCTTTCGAGAACCAAAAATTTAAAACATCATAAATCTCATCTCTTACTCTAGGGTTTTCCCAATTTAAATCAGGTTGTTTTTTAGTAAAGAGATGTAAATAATATTTATTCAAATTAGAATCCCATTGCCAAGCTGAACCACTAAAAACAGATAACCAATTATTAGGAGGTACTCCAGCAACACCTCTTTTCCAGATGTAATAGTCATGATAGGGATTTTTCTCACCTTTTTTGGCTTCTTGAAACCATTTGTGCTCATCAGAAGAATGATTGGCCACTAGATCCATAATTAGTTTCAAGTCTCTTTTATTCATCTCTTTCAAAAGAATATCAAAGGCTTTGTTTCCACCAAATTCTTCACTGATTTTTCTATAATCCGAAATATCATATCCGTTGTCGTCATTTGGAGAGCTGTAAATAGGGCAAATCCAAATCATATTTACACCCAAAGATTTTATATAATCTAACTTCTCGATTATTCCATAAATATCCCCTATACCATTTCCAGATGAATCCTTAAATGACCTAGGATAAATCTGGTAAACAACACCTTCCTTCCACCAGGTTCTATTCATTTTGAAATTATTTGAAAAGAGTTATAAAAATTATCATAATAAATATAAATAATATTCCTGCCCATATCTTGTAATTTTGATACCAGATGCTTGTATCGTTATCTTGATTTATCAATTTTCTTTGAAAAGTAAAGTTTTCGATAATTTCGATATTTGGAGGAGCAGACATCCTACTAGTTAAAATAAATATAACAGTTGAAATTGCAACGACAATGCCTGCGTTTATTGTAAAGTGAATATTCCAAATTCCCAACTGCTGAAGTATGAAAATAATTATACCTAAAATAGTTCCCAAAATCAAAGTTAAATACGCTCCATTTGCATTTCCTTTTTTATCAAAAACTCCAACCAAAAAAAGGACAACAATAGGTGGAACAAAAATGGCATACATTTGTTGCAAATAGACCCAAATACCACCAAAATATTGAATCATTGGAGCCCAAATAGCTGCAATAACCATCAAAATAAATGTTGACCATCTTCCGTATTTCACAACATCATTTGAAGAAATATTTGAGATTTTTGGCTTCACAAAATCAACAACAACTAGAGTTGAAGAAGAATTTAGAGTAGAATCTACACTTGACATAATTGCTGAAATAAGTCCTGCTAAAACCAAACCTATTAAACCTTTTGGAAGTGCATTTAATACAATCGTGGGATACACCATGTCTGGATTGTCTATTCCAGAATAAATACTTATTGCCATTGCGCCTGGAATGACCATAATAAATAGAGGAATTAATTTTAAAAATCCTCCCAATAAAACACCCCAGCGAGCATTTTTGATGTCTTTTGCACCTAAAACTCTTTGAACGATATACTGATTCGTAGACCAATACCAAAATCCCAATAATGGAACCCCTAAAAACAACCCTGGCCATGGAAGCGTTTTGTCATTGATAGGTCTATAAATTGAAAAATGACCTTCTGGAGCCGATGCAATCATTGTTTCAAGTGAGAAGTCAATTTTTTCAAATAATATGTAGGTCAAAACTATACCTCCAAATATCAAAATAATTGCCTGTAAAGAATCTGTATAAACAACAGCTTTGAGTCCCCCATAAGCAGTATAAATACCAGCAAAAAGGGCTAGGACAAGTGTAGTTTGCCAAATCACCAGATTAGGAATAAAGGTCTTAAGCACAATAGCACCAGCATATAAGCCCCCCGCTGTTTCAATTAGAATGCTTGTAATTATAGTTATAACAGAGAAAAAAACTTGTGCCCTTCTGTCAAATCTTTTTGCCAAAAACTCAGGGATTGTAGTAATCTTCGAATTTAAATATAGTGGCACAAAAATAAGTGCAGCGATAATAAGTGGGATTCCCGAAATCCATTCATAAACAGACTGAACTATACCGCTTGAATAAGCAGCTCCAGTAAGGCCAACAATTGTCGTACTTGATATATTTGATGCAAATAATGAGAGTCCTATAACACCCCAAGTGAGGCTTCTTCCTCCTAAAAAAAGATCATCACCTGAATTGGTTTTTCTTGATATCCAAATACCAATTAAAATAATTAAAGAAAAATAAATTAAAATTATTAATAAGTCGATACTTGACAAACTTGTCTCCATATCATCTCAATATACATTAAACTATAGACTTGAAAAAATTGATAAAAAAAATAGAATTTAAAGTTGACTATATTTGAAAAAAATATCAAAATGAAAAAAATAAAACTTTTTTTTATCGCAATTGTAACATTTGTTAGTTGTGATCAAAATTCGAAAAATATCCAAAAAATGGAAATACCCACCAATGGATTTTTTGCAAGCTCTGACCACCAAGTAATGATGGGTTCTAATGCCACCGTTGAGATTTTTAAAAAAATTGATAAGGCATGGGCTGATAGAGATTATGAAACTCTAAAATCATATATCCATGACAAGCCTTGGATGCATTTTGCAAATGGTGACACAGCCAATAGTCCGCAGGAATTTGTTGATTTAATTGAAAAAGAATATCAAGATTTTCAAACTAGTAATAGTAATTGGGGATGGAAAACCAATTTTGCATATTCTGTAAAACAAACAAAATCTGAGAACCCAGAATATAAAAATCAAGAAGGTGAATGGGTGAATGCGAGATTTACCTCTGAAGACGCTACTTATGAGGAGTGGTATTATATTGTAGATGGGAAAATTCAAACTTGGCAACAAGCAAAGAGGATGAAAGCTAAGAGGATGCCATTAAAAAAATAAACACTAAACCTCCATTAACGTGGAGGCTTTTTTATTGTACAATAATGGTGCCTGACATTCCACCGTGCAAAGAGCAGATATAATAATAGGTGCCTGTTGCAGTAGGCGTCCAAGTTACTGTTCCATTTTCGGTTCCTTGATTGGATGCACCACTTACTTGGTTTGCAGTACCTGTTCCAGATTGGGTTTTTAAATAAAATGGGTGACCTGGTGCGTCAACAGCAAAATTAAGTGTATCACCTAAGGCAATTGTAACAGTCGGATCATTTCCTGTGACAGTTCCATTTCTGTCATTACCTGATAATTGATAATTAGCACTATTTTGTGCAGTTACGTTGATTGTATGACTCTGGGTTGCATTTGTAGAGGAAGAGGTGGTACTAGGATTTATGGATATAGTCCCACCTACAGTGATTGATGAGCTAGCTTGACCTGAGGTTGGATTATCATAAATAATTATTTGATATGTGAAAGATCCAGCACCTGAATTTGGCGTACCAGCAATTAATAATTGATTACTACCATTTAAAGTAGCTGTTACACCGCTTGGGAGTCCTGAAGCATTTGCTGTCAGCGTGTAGGAACAACTTGAACTAAATGAACCAATTATATCTGTAATGGACTGACCTTCGGCAATAGTCTGATCTGCATTTCCAGATGTAATTGAACCTGAAACTGAACAGTTTGTAGCTACAGCAGACGAAATTGCAATAATTCCAGTAACAGATGCTGTTACAGTTGAACCCGACAATTGTTGACCATTGTAATAGACGATATTATAAGAATACGTACCAACTGAACTAGGTGTACCACTTAAGAAAATTTGTTGACTTTGCCCTGAAAAGCTGTAATTTACTCCTGGTGGAAGACCGCTTGCACTTGAATTCAGTGGAACGCCATTACCATCTGGAGGGCAATCTGTACTTAATCCCCAAGTGACATTTGCTATTGAATTACCAAGGGTTATGTTTTGATTAGGATTTCCACTAACAAGAGAAATAGAAGCTTGGGTACATGATGGTGGCGATGTTACTGTTATAACACCTCCAACGTTAATCGTTGCTGTTGTTTGTCCTGATTGTGGAATATCTGATACAATTACTTGATAACTATACGTTCCAGAGGAACCAGATGTTGGAGTACCAGATATAATTACAGTATTATTACTAAAAGTAAATGTTACCCCACTAGGTAGTCCAGAAACAGCGGCGGTTAGATTATTACCGCAGCTTGAACTAAATCCACCAGAAATATTTGAAATTGGATTTCCCTCTTGTATTGTTTGGTCTGAATTAGATGGTGACGAGGTCTCGGTTACTGTACAAGAAGTAGCAGTAATTGATTGAGCAGTTACAACAGAAATTTGTCCAGTAATAGTTGTAGAGGCGGTTGCAGGGCAAGCAGGAGCTGAAGCTGTTGCAATAAGGGAATTATCAACGTTAATAGTGTAAGTGTAAGTTCCAACACTAGTCGGAATACCTCTTAACTGAACATAAGCAAGATTAGCATCTACCTCTTGGATAATATAAGTGACACCTGTAGGAAGACCAGTTACCGATGCTTGCAACACCTGAGAACATGTGTTTGTAAAATCGTAACGTACAAGTATGCTGTTTGTAGATACAGTAGTTGTTAACGATTGAGCTCCACTTACAAGTGCTCCAGTGATCGAACACGGATCGGCAGAACATGAAGTAGAAGAAGTTGTTGAACTTGCATTAACAGAAATTACACCTGTAACCGATGCAACTACACTTGATATTGACAATTGTTGTTTGTCATAATAAACGATGTTATAAGAATATGTACCCACTGAACTTGGAGTTCCTTGAACAAAAATTCGATTATTTTGTCCTGAAAAACTGTAGGTCACTCCCTGAGGAAGTCCACTCGCAGATGAATTTAGTGGTACACCATTGGAATCTGGTGGGCAATCGGTTGAAAGTTCCCAAACAATGGTGCCAATTGGTTCCCCAATAGTAATACTTGGACTTGGATTACCATCTATAAGGGTTATTGAGGCTTGACTACATGTGGTTTGAGAAACATTAGTTGTAACCTCAATAGTACCCTCAATGGAAAATTCCGCAGAAGCTGGTGCAGCTGGATCAGTAGCTGTAGCGGACAGGGCATTGTCCAGTGAAATCAAATAATTATATACACCACTAGCCTGCGAAGTTGGAGCTCCAGAAATAGTAGCAATGTTATCAACAAATGACATTGTAACTCCAGGTGGTAAATTCGATACACTGGAATTTATTAATTGAGGACAATTAGTTGAAAACTCATATTTAACCTCAGCAATTGACTGAGTCGCAGAAACTACTTGTGTTTGAGGGCCACTTAAAAGATTACCCTCTATTTTACATGCTAGGGGGTCTTTAGATTCATCGTAGTCTTTATCTTTATCAGCTTGAACAGACTTATCACAGTCAGAAGAGACAATGCTAAAACTAATGTAATTATTAGTTAAGGTAAGATTATTTATTTTTCCATAGTTGTTTCT
>NHEX02000005.1 GCA_002171475.2 Flavobacteriales bacterium TMED96 | reverse complement strand
CATTAAAGAAATAATATCATTAAAAGATAAAACAGATGAAGAGAAAAAAAAATATATATTGAAAAGATGGAAGGGATTTAACAACTATGAAAGATTTGTATTTAATAAAATTTTAACCGGTGGATTTAGAATTGGTATTAGCCAAAAATTAATGACCAGAGCTTTGTCCAAAGCAGTAAATATTGAAGAACACATTATTTCTCACCGCTTAATGGGAGAATGGGATCCACAGACAACTACTCTAGAAAAATTAATAATCAATCCTGACCCAAAAGATCAACTATCAAAACCATACCCGTTTTATCTAGCTTATCCTATAGATTTAGATTTATTTTTAAAATCGGATGTAAGTGAATGGAATATAGAACATAAGTGGGATGGTATGAGAGCACAATTAATTGTTAGAGATGATAATTATTACTTATGGAGTAGAGGTGAAGATCTGATAACAAAAAATTTCCCTGAACTAAAAATTTTATCACAACAAGTTCCTAATGGAACGGTTATAGATGGTGAATTATTACCTTTTAAAAATGGAGTAATTGGAGATTTTAACACTTTGCAAAAAAGGATTGGGAAAAAAAATATTTCCAAAAAGGATTTGCATGAAAACCCTATTATAATAATGGCTTACGATCTTCTAGAAACTGAAGGTAAGGATATAAGGACCTTACCTTTATTTGAGAGACAAAAAAAATTAGAGGTCATTTTAAAAAACAATACAAACCTCTCGTCACCGGTTAGATTATCGAAATACATGAAATTTAAAAGTTGGGAAGAAGTCAAAAAAGAAAGGGAGAATGCTGGTAAAAAAAAGAGTGAAGGATTGATGATTAAAAGAAAAAACTCAAAGTATGAAGTTGGAAGAATAAAGGGGAATTGGTGGAAATGGAAATCTGATCCAAAGACTATTGATGCAGTTTTGACTTATGCAATGAGAGGTCACGGTAGAAGAACAAATTTATACACAGATTACACGTTTGCATTATGGAATAACGGAGAATTGGTAACTTTTGCTAAAGCATATTCAGGACTCAATGACAAAGAAATAAAAGAGGTTGACAGATTTGTAAAACAAAACACATTAAATAGATTTGGTCCAGTAAGACAAGTAAAACCTCTACTTGTTTTTGAAATAGCGTTTGAGGGAGTCTCGTTGTCGTCTAGACACAAAAGTGGAGTTTCAGTACGTTTCCCCAGGATTTTAAGACAAAGACATGACAAAAAAATTTCCGAGGCTAATTCAGTTGAAGACTTAAAAAAGTTGTTAGTATGAGGCCAGTGGAAAAATGGTTTAAAGCAAAGGGCTGGAAACCCCAGGACTTTCAAGTTGATTGTTGGGAACACTACGCGAAAGGGGAAAATATAATGCTTCATGCTCCGACGGGAACAGGAAAGACTTATGCTGTTTGGGGGGGTATATTGAATGAATCTTTTGAACTAAAAAAAAATTGAAGAAGGAATAAATGTTATATGGATTACCCCACTTAGAGCTTTGGCCGTTGAAATTCAGAAATCTACGCAACAGTTATGTACAGATTTAAAAACTGACATAAATGTTGATTTAAGAACAGGAGATACTCCACAGAGCAGGAAGACAAAACAAAACAAAAACTTTCCTTTTGGATTAATAACTACGCCAGAAACTTTACATATCCTTTTAAGTTCAAAAAAGCACAAAGATATTTTTAAAAATTTGAGAGCCATAGTAGTTGATGAGTGGCACGAACTTTTAGGAACAAAAAGGGGTGTTCAGGTAGAACTAGCAATCTCATATCTTAAATTTTTAATACCTAAAATCAAAATTATTGGTATATCTGCAACACTTGGGAACAAAAAACTAGCTGGTGAAATATTAATGGGAATAGAAAACAGCTTCACAACTATTACATCTAAAATAAATAAAAAGATAAATGTAAAATCTATCATCCCAAAAAGTATGGAGAGATTTCCATGGAGAGGTCATTTAGGTACTCATTTGATAGGTGAGGTAATAAAAATTATTAGAAAAGGTAAAATAACTTTAATTTTTACCAATACACGTTCACAGTGTGAAATTTGGTATCACACAATCATACATTCTTACCCAGAATTAGCTGGAGAAATTGCAATGCATCACGGGAGTATTGATAAAAAAATAAGACTATGGGTAGAAAATAGTCTTAGAGAAAATAAATTAAAGGTTGTCGTATGTACTTCTAGTCTTGACTTAGGAGTTGACTTTAGTCCAGTTGAAGTGTGTATCCAAGTTGGAAGCCCAAAAGGTGTTGGAAGATTTATTCAAAGGGCTGGTAGGAGTGGACACCAACCTAATAATCCCAGCAAAATATATTTTCTTCCAACCCACGCAATTGAATTAATTGAATCTGTTGCTTTACAAGAGGGAATTAAAAAACAAATGATTGAAGACCGATTACCACATATCAATTCCTATGACGTATTGATTCAATTTCTAACTACTCTTGCAATTGGAGAAGGTTTTTTTCCTGACGAAATTTTTTCATTGATAAAAAAAACATTTAGTTTTCAAACGATTAATTCTAGTAAATGGAAATGGATTCTAAACTTTTTAACTAAGGGTAGCCAATCTTTAGAATATTATGATGAATTCAAAAAAGTACAAATTTTAGAGGACGGACTTATGGTGGTTCTTGATAAAGGGATTGCGTTGAGACACAGGCTTTCAATGGGTACAATTGTAAGTGATTCGGTATTAAAAGTTAAATATCAAACTGGTAAACAACTAGGGACAATTGAAGAATGGTTTGTGTCAAAATTATCTAAAGGAGAGGTCTTTACATTTGCAGGGAAAAACTTAGAACTTTTAAATCTTAAAGGTATGGAGGTAATAGTTAGAAAATCGAAATTAAATAAAGCTAAAATTCCAGCTTGGATTGGAGGAAGATTTAGCTTTAGTTCTAATTTAAGTGATCTATTAAAAAACACTTTTCACAACAAAAAAAACTATTCAACAAAAGAGTTCAAGGCTCTAGATAGTATGTTTAATCAACAGAACCGAGAATCAAAAATACCCAAGAGTGACGAACTGCTTATTGAGCGCTTTAAAACTAAGGAGGGTTTTCATACTTTATTTTACCTTTTTGAAGGATATGCAGTCAACGAAGCAGTTTCAAGCCTACTGGCATATAGAATAAGTTTACTTTATCCAATAACTTTTACGATATCCGTCAATGATTATGGATTTGAGCTTCTATCAGATCAAGAGTTTGATAGAGATATTTTTATAGAAAATAATTTACTAACAAAAGATTATTTATTAGACGACCTATCAAAAAGTGTAAATATTTCTGAAATGAGTAGGAGAAAGTTTAGAGAAATTGCAGTAATTTCTGGATTGGTTTTTCAAGGGTACCCTACAAAACCAGTTAAAACAAAGCAGCTTCAATCAGGGTCTCAATTATTTTATGATGTATTCAAAGAGTACGAACCTGACAACTTACTTTACCAACAAGCTATAAACGAAACCTTTGATCATGGAATAGAAAGTTCAAGAATACAGAGAACTTTTGAAAAAATTGAAAAGCTAAAAATGGTTTGGAAAGACTGCAAATATCCTACACCATTTTCATTTCCATTAATTACCGATAGAATCAGAAGTAAAATGTCATCCGAAAGTGTTGAGGATCGGATTAGAAAAATGTATTTACAACTTGAAAAGTCTGTTAAATGAAAGAGATAGTCATATTTAAAAATCACTTTTACTTACATAAAACAGGAGCGATTTTTTGGAAAGAAAAAAATACTCTTTTACTTGCAGATATACATTTGGGAAAAGTAGGTCACTTTAGAAAGAGCGGTATACCAGTACCTAGAAAAGTTGAAAGCGTATTTTATGACAAGATTTCCAAGCTTAAAAATTCACTAAATTTTTCCCAAATAATTTTTTTGGGAGATTTATTTCATAGCTCCCTTAATAACGAATGGTTTTTATTTGAGAATTGGGTAAAAAAAAACTCCTTAAAAATCATTTTAATTAAGGGCAACCACGATATCATTCCAAAATTAAAATTTCAACAAGTAGGAATAAAAACTTATAATTATTTAAAAATTGAAAAGTTTCTTTTCACACATCATCCAAAAAAAATAAATGATTATTTTGTGTTTTCTGGACACATTCACCCTGGGGTAAGATTAGCCGGAAAAGGAAAACAAATAATGAAATTTCCTTGCTTCATCTATAATAAAGATCAGATAATACTACCTTCCTTTGGCAGTTTTACAGGAATGCACCTACTAAAAATTGAAAATGATGATCAAGTATTTGTAATAACAAATAAGGAAGTTATCGAAATAAAAGAGAAAGCAAATTGATGAAAGCGCCGAAAATAATCCTTAAGAATTAATAGCTTCTACTTCTTTTACTTTTGTTTTGTCCTCAAATTCCATTGTTTCGTCCTCCCACTCAAATCCACTCTCGACTTTTTCTGTTCTTGGGTAATATGTTACCTCTAGATATTTTAATCGATCATGCCCTTGAACCTTAACTTGGACTATAAAAGTGTGGTAGTGATATCTATCATAAGGACTTATGAAGGTTTGATAGTTATCCCAAATGATATTTCTAGTAAACTCAACATTAACAAATCTCTCTTCAATAAAAAAACGGATTTTTTTGTTGATTTCTCTATCGTTTATTGGAGTTATTTCACCACTCTCGTTTTCCTCAAGACCTTGATGTTCGCTAACAAAATCTTCAATACTAGCTTTCTCTTCCTGAGAATAAATATTAACAGATAGTAGAAGAAAGCATAAAAAAGTTAAATTTTTCATATAGATTTTTTAATCATTGTAACTCAAATATAGAAAAGACAATTATTAGTGGGAAAAAAAAACAACAAAAATATTTTATGTGTAAAGCCATCTGTAAAGATCATTCCCATTTGCATAAATAACTAATGTAATTAGAAAAATGAATCCAATTACTTGTGCATACTCAAGAACTTTATCATTCGCTTTTCTTCCAGTTATAATTTCATACATCAAAAACATTGCATGTCCTCCATCCAGGGCTGGAATGGGTAAGATATTCATAAATGCAAGAATAATTGAGATTAAGGCGGTGCTTGACCAAAACCCTTTCCAATCCCATTTCGAGGGGAATAAGCTGCCGATTGCACCAAAGCCACCTAGTTGTGAAGCTCCCTTTTTTGTAAAAATATATTTGAATTGTGCTATATATTCATAAAGAGTCCAATAACCATAGCTGAAGCCCTGAACAATACTTTCAGAGAATGTCAGGCCAACATGAGTTAATTTAAAATTTTGCTTGAAATATCCTCCAAAAAATGAATCTTCCCTTGGATAGACATACCTGACAAATGAGTTCCCATTTCTTTGGATTGTAAACTTAAGCGAATCTTTTTTAGAATACTTTTCAATTGTAATATCGTTCCTAGATGAAATTGTATCTTCAAAAAGAGCAATAATTTTATCACCTGCTTTAATTCCTGCAAGATCAGCTGGTCCCCCTTTAACAATGCTGTCAACAGTATTACTGATTCTTGGAGATAAAGGTATGATTTCACCAGCTTCAAAAAGCATGGAGCCGAAATTTTCAGGAATATTAATCACTTCAATTTTCCCGCTAGTATGTTTAACTTTAACTCTTTTAGAGTTTCTAAGAAAAAGATAACGATTGATATCAACCACCGATTCTAACTCTTTATTGTCAACCTCAAGTACTAGGTCTCCATCTCTAAAACCGATTGATTTTGCAACGGGCGAAGCATTAAATCCGTCAGGCATGTCACTATACGGCATAACGTCTTTACCCCAAATGAATAATATCATCATGTATATAAGAAAACCCAAAATAATATTCACAGTGACTCCTCCCAGCATTATAATTAATCTCTGCCATGCTGGTTTTGATCTGAATTCCTAGGGATGAGGGTCTTTTTTCATTTGATCTAAATCCATGCTCTCGTCAATCATACCAGCTATTTTCACATAACCTCCCAACGGCAACCACCCAATCCCGTATATTGTATCGCCTATTTTCTTTTTGAATATAGAGAATTTAACATCAAAAAAAAGATAAAACTTTTCAACCTTTGTTTTGAAAATTTTAGCAGGGATAAAATGACCGAGCTCATGTAACACCACAATCAATGACAAGCTTAGTAAAAATTGAAAAGCCTTAATTAAAAAAATTTCCATAAATTTTTCCTATTGAGGGACAAAAATAAACATTTCAAAGTTTTAGTATTGTTTATATTTCAATTTATATTTGATTTAACATTTTATAAGCTTGATAAAATATAATTAATGTATAAAATTATATATAAGTATAGATTATTTTTAGCCATATTTATTTCAATTGCTTTCCTCATTCTGTTACTTTTTTATACAGCGCTAACCCCAAAAAAAACTTTACCAATTTTTCAGCCAAATGATGTAAATTATGAATTAGTAGATAGTAGTATTCAACATGTGAAGAGATTTCACAAAATTAAAAGTTTCGAATTTTTAAATCAAAATGGAAAAATAGTGTCAGAAAAGGATTATAACGGATTCATATATGTTGCTGATTTTTTCTTCACAACTTGCCCATCAATTTGTCCTATTATGACAGATAATATGGTTAAGATTCAAAACTATATAAAAGACAAGAAGAAAGTAAAATTATTATCATTTTCAGTCACTCCAGAAATAGATTCAGTTCCAGTACTTAAAGAATATTCGGTTAAAAAAGGAGTAGATGACAAGTATTGGAACCTGTTGACTGGAGAAAAGTCAAAAATTTATTCCCTTGCTAGAAAATCGTTTTTAGTTGTAAAAGAAAACGCAGACAGTAATACTCATGATATGATTCATACAGAAAATTTTGTTCTGGTAGACAAAGAAAAAAGAATTAGAGGTTTTTACGATGGTACTGATGACAAAGATATACAAGTACTTAAAAAAGATATTGATATTTTAATTGAAGAATACAACTAGCTCTAAAATCATTTTTGCAAACCAATCAATTTAGGTTAATTTTGTTTTATTATCCATCCTTAATTTAATGACTTTAGATAAAATCAAATTAAATCAGCCTGTTAAAGTTTGTAAAGTACCTACAGACTTCGTTCCAGCTAAATTTGTTCAATTAGGTTTCATTCCTGGTGCTGAAATAGCATTAGAAAGACTTCCTTCAAAAAATGGTTTGCTATATATAGTTTTGGATGGTTTTTATTTAGCTATAACGGAAGAAATTGCAAAAAAAATTGAGGTTGAAAAAATAGATTAATGAAAAAAAAATTCAACCTTTTGCTTTTGGGTAACCCCAATACGGGTAAATCTTCATTGTTTAATAAATTGACAGGTTTAAACCAAAAAACAGGGAATTTCCCAGGAGTTACAGTTGAAAAAAAAGAGGGGATTATAAATATTAAAAACAATTGTTTTGTAAATGTAATTGATTTACCAGGGGCTTATAGTATAAACTCATTTTCGCCGGAGGAACAGATTGTATCGGACATTCTACTTAAAAAAAATGAAATTTCACCTGATGCTGCCCTTGTTGTTTCAGATATTGAAAATCTAAAACATAATCTTCTTTTGTTTACCCAAGCAAAAGATTTGTGCATTCCATTATATCTAGTTATTAATATGTGTGATGTTATGGATAAAAGAGGCATAACCCTAGATATAAATAGTTTAGAGAAAGAATTAAAAACCAAAATTTTTTTAATTAGTACAAGAAATTCTACTGGGATTAAAGATTTATTAAATGAAATTCCTAAGATACTAGACACAGATACATCAACACTCTTAGATAATAGTTACATGGATCTCAAAACTCTACAAAAGGGTAACAAAAAAAAACATTCTAATTCACTTTACAGGATGTGGCTTCAAGAAATAAATAACATTCCTAATCAAAATGACATAAAAAAAATTCAACATAAAGAAGCGGTTCAGAGATATAGATTCATAAACAAACAATTAAATAAAACCTTAAATATTGATAGAAAAAAAGCTTATGATGTAAGGTCTAAACTTGACAATATATTTTTACATCCTTTTTTGGGTACTATTATTTTTATATCAATTCTAGCTTTAATATTCCAAACAATTTTTAGTTGGAGTAGTTATCCAATGGATTTTATTGATGAAATGTTTTCCTACTTATCAAATTACACAAAATTAGTTTTGCCTGAAGGAGTATTTACTAATCTTTTAGCGGAGGGAATTATTACTGGAATAGGTGGTGTAGTAATTTTTATACCACAAATAGCCCTTCTTTTCATGTTCATTTCTATTCTTGAAGAGACAGGATATATGAATCGAGTTGTTTTTTTGTTTGATAAAAGACTAAAAAGATATGGTTTAAGCGGTAAAAGTATAATTCCACTAATTTCAGGAGTAGCTTGTGCTATTCCAGCTGTTATGTCAACAAGGAGTATTGATGATTGGAAACAAAGACTAATAACAATATTGGTAACACCTTTTATGACTTGTTCTGCAAGGCTACCTGTTTATCTAATACTTATTTCTGTTGTAATCCCAGATAAATATTTTTTTATATTTAATTATCAAGGGTTAACCCTTTTAGGTTTATACGTACTTGGTATTTTAATGGCTCTAATTTCAGCCTTTGTGTTAAGTAAAGTAATTAAGTCTAACTTTAAGAATCACGTTATAATTGAAATGCCAAACTACAAAATTCCTGTTTTAAAAAACGTTTTATTTACTATTTATTCAAAAACAAAATCATTCGTTTTTGAAGCGGGTAAGATAATATTATCGATATCGATTTTTTTATGGATTTTAGCATCAAATGGACCTGGAGACAATTTCAAATATGCAGAGGAAATTATAATGGAGAGATATGATAACAAAAAAAATATTAATGAATTGGATTATGAGATTCAATCTTATAGATTAGAAAACTCGTATATCGGTACTGCAGGGAAATTACTAGAACCTATATTAAATCCCTTGGGATATGATTGGAAAATAGGGATTGCAATAATAACCTCATTTGCAGCAAGAGAAGTATTTGTTGGGACCTTAGCAACTATTTTTAGCGTTGGCAGTGAAAAGATGGATACAATAAAAGAGAAAATGTCCTATCAAAGAAAACCAAATGGTGAACTATTGTTTAATTTACCAACCGGAGTTTCTCTGATGGTTTTTTACGCATTTGCACTTCAATGTATGAGCACAATTGCTATAGTTAAAAAAGAAACTAATTCTTGGAAGTGGCCGGCAATACAATTTACATTTATGACGATTATTGCTTATATTTCTTCATTAATAGTATACAAGTTTTTGTCGTGAATTCTTTTATCCAGTATTTTTTAGTTGTACTTTGTATTTTTTTATCCTTAAGGTTTTTATATTATAGATTTTTTAAAGTAAAAGATAAATCTTGTGATGCCGACTGTGACTGTCATTAACTATTCATAATACTCTCAATTTCATCGATTTCAATCGGTATGTTTTTCATTAAGTTAACAGGTTCACCACTTTCTTGAACCACTACTACATCTTCAAGACGTATTCCAAAACCTTCATTAGGTAAGTAAATTCCAGGTTCAACAGTGAAAACCATGTTAGGTTCAAAAGGTTCATTTAAAAGTCCATAATCATGAGTATCTAATCCAATGTGATGTGAGGTTCCGTGCATGAAATATTTTTTATATGCAGGTAATTTAGGATCTTGCTTTCTAACATCATTTTTGTCAAGTAATCCCAACATTAGAAGCTCTGCAGTCATAATTTTTCCAACTTCTTCATGGTATTCTTTCCATAAAACACCAGGGGTCAAAAGAGTTGAAGCTTTCTTTTTAACATTTAGGACTGAATTGTAAATAGCCTTGTGCCGATCACTATACCTTCCAGAAACAGGTACTGTACGTGTAAGATCACTACAATAATTTCCATACTCAGCTGCAGCATCAATTAAGACAAGTTCTCCAGACTTACATTGAAAATTATTTTTTATATAATGCAATACATTGGCATTTTTCCCACTTGCTATTATGGGTGAGTAGGCGAATCCTTTTGAACGATTTGAAATAAACTCGTGAAGTAATTCTGCTTCAATCTCATATTCCCATACACCAGGTTTTATAAATTTTAAAATCCTTCTAAATCCCATCTCAGTAATATTGCAAGCTCTTTGAATCTGTCTTATTTCTAATGGGTCTTTTATTGACCTAATGTGCTGCAATATCGGATTACTTCTGTATACAAAATGAATTGGATATTCTTTCTTAAACTTTCCAATGAATCTATCTTCTCTAGTTTGTGTCTCGGAATTATTTCTGTAATGTTCATTTTTGTTAAGATAGATCCCATTATTTTGAGAAGTCATTTCCTTTAGAGTGGAGTCAAATTCATTTAACCATAAAATTTTTTCAATGCCACTTATCGATCTTGCGTCGCTTTTTGATAGTTTTGACCCTTCCCAAACTTGAACATTTTTGTCTGTTTTTCTAATAAATAAGATTTCACGGTTTTCTATTTCTTTCGCTTCAGGCGAAAGTAATAGAATGGTTTCTTCTTGATCAATTCCAGTCAAATAGAAAATATCTCTATGTTGTTCGAATGGAAAAGTTGAGTCTGCTCCGATTGGATAAATATCATTTGAATTAAAAACTGCAATACTGTCCTTTTTCATCTTCCTCATGAATTTTTCCCTGTTTTTTTTGTATAATTCACTGATGATTGGAGTATATCTCATAAGATAAATTTAGCCAATTTTTTGCTTCAGTTAGTATTTAATCAATGTCTTTTTTGTCTAAATTTTTAGCAGTATTTATAAATAAAAACTAAACAAACTTATTAATTCTTTCCCTTATTTTATAAATGATCTATGTACCTTAAAAAAAATATGTACCTTAGCTGATAGTTAGATATATTAAAACATGTTCAAGATACTTCGGTCTTCTTTACTAAAAAAGTACGCGATGGCTATTTCTGGTCTTTTTTTGATTCTTTTTCTGTTTCAACATTTCTCGATTAATTTAACTTCCGTTTTTTCCGAAAAGATTTTTAATAGTATTTCTCATTTTATGGGGAATAATCCAATAGTTCAATTTATTTTACAACCAATTTTAATTTTTGGTGTGGTCTTTCATTTTGTGATGGGAATGATATTAGATTATCAAAATCGTAGCTCACGCACCGTTAAATATTATTTCGTCAAGGGAAGTTCAAATTCATCTTGGGTGTCTAGAAATATGATTCTATCTGGAATTGTTGTTTTGCTTTTTTTATTTCTTCATTTTTATGATTTTTGGGTACCTGAAATGAATTATAAATATGTACAATTTAACCCATTAGATCCTGATAGATATTTCCACGAAATGAAACACAAATTTGAGAGTCCAATTAGAGTTGCTATTTACTCCTTCTCTTTTCTTTTTCTAGGTTTACATCTTTTACATGGCTTCAATTCTTCTTTTCAATCTGTCGGAGTGAATAATAAATATATACTTTCAATAAAAGGCTTGACTAAAATTTTTGCTATAGGTGTTCCTTTAGGATTTATTTTTATAGCAATATATCATTTTACAACCTCAATATGATCAAATGAATCTTTTCAATTTATCCATATAGTAAAAATTACATATGTTCAAATTTTTTGAACCTTGAACAATTTGTGTACCTTAAATAAAAATTTATTTTGAAAAAAACAGTAAAAATAAGATTCAGACAAAATTCAAATGGAACCTCATCAATTAGGTTAAATTTCTTTTCTGGATATGAAATTGTAAATGGAAAGCGTAAGGCAAAAAGGCTTATTAAAACCTTACCATTTCATTTAATTACCGACCCTAAAACAAAAGATGAAAAAAATCAAAATGAATTACACATTAAAAAAGCAAAATTATTAGCTAAAGAGTGGGAAAAAAATCTCTACAAAAAAACTAATGATAATGGTTCAATAATTGATCCCAAAATACCAAAGGGAAATCTTTCTGAAAAGTGGATTAATCACAAAAGTAAAATAAATTTAGTAAGTCCTGCGAACAAACGTCAAATCGATGTCATTGTTGTTGGTACTGGCTTAGCTGGAGCTTCTGCTTCTGCTACTTTAGCAGAACTTGGGTATAATGTCAAAACTTTTTGTTTTCAAGATTCCCCTAGAAGAGCTCACTCTATAGCTGCTCAGGGTGGTATAAACGCAGCCAAAAATTATCAGGGAGATGGCGATTCAATCCATAGACTTTTTTATGATACTATCAAAGGAGGAGACTATAGATCTAGGGAGGCTAACGTATACAGACTAGCAGAGGTTTCAGGAAATATAATTGACCAATGTGTTGCTCAAGGAGTCCCATTTGCTAGGGATTATGGAGGTCTTTTAGATAATAGATCTTTTGGAGGAGTACTTGTATCTAGGACCTTTTATGCCAAAGGTCAAACCGGTCAACAACTTTTATTAGGTGCCTATTCGGCTATGAATAGACAAATCGGTAGAGGTAAAATTAAAATGTATAATAGACATGAAATGATGGATATCGTTGTTATTGACGGCAAAGCAAGAGGAATTATAACAAGAAATTTGGTTACAGGCGAAATTAACAGACATTCTTCGCATGCTGTTGTAATAGCATCTGGTGGTTATGGAAATGTTTTTTACTTGTCTACTAACGCGATGGGTAGTAATGTTTCTGCTTCATGGAAAATACATAAAAGAGGTGCTCTTTTTGCTAACCCTTGCTTTACTCAAATTCACCCAACCTGTATCCCAGTTTCAGGAGATCATCAATCTAAGTTAACTCTGATGTCCGAATCACTAAGAAACGATGGACGGATATGGGTACCAAAAAAATTAGATGATGTTAAGATGATTAGAGAGGGTAAATTAAGTCCAACTCGAATCGCGGAAAAGGACCGGGATTATTATCTAGAAAGAAGATATCCGGCATTTGGAAATCTAGTCCCAAGAGACGTTGCTTCAAGAGCAGCTAAAGAACGTTGCGACGCGGGATATGGTGTAAACAAGACAGGAGAAGCAGTTTATTTAGATTTTAGTTCTTCGATTGAAAGATATGGAAAAGAGAGAGCATTAGTTTTGGGACTTGATGAAAACGATGCTTCATTAGTAATGAATCTAGGGAAACAGGTTGTTAAAGCAAAATACGGGAATTTGTTTCAGATGTATGAAAAGATTGTAGACCAAAATCCATATGAAACCCCAATGATGATTTATCCTGCAGTACATTATACAATGGGTGGTGTTTGGGTTGATTATAATTTAATGACAACAATACCTGGATGTTATGCAATAGGCGAAGCTAATTTTTCTGACCATGGAGCCAATCGTCTTGGCGCTTCAGCATTAATGCAGGGACTAGCGGACGGTTATTTTGTCCTACCTTACACCATAGGAGATTATTTATCTGATGATATTCGTACTGGTCCAATTTCAGTTGATAGACCTGAATTTGAGAAGGCAGAAAAATACGTTAGAGAATCTTTAGAAAATTTAATAAATAAAAAAGGCAAAAATCCGGTCGACTTTTATCACAAAAAACTTGGCAAAATCATGCGGAATAAATGCGGAATGTCTCGAAACAAAAATGAACTTAAGGAAGCAATAAATGAAATAAAAAATCTTAGAGAAGATTTCCATAAGAATGTAAAAATACCTGGAAAATTGAATGAATTCAATGAAGAATTGTCAAAAGCTACTAGAGTATCTGACTTTCTTGAACTCGGTGAATTATTTGCAAAAGATGCACTTGAAAGAGAAGAGTCGTGCGGAGGACATTTTAGGGAGGAACACCAAACAAAAGAAGGGGAGGCGTTGCGAAACGATAAAAATTATAAATATGTTTCAGCATGGGAATTTAATAAGGAACCCAGAAAATCTGTTCTTCACAAAGAAAAATTAGAATACGAAGAAATTGAGGTAAAAACAAGATCATATAAATAAAATGAATTTAACATTAAAAATTTGGCGACAACGAAATAGTAACTCTAAGGGGCAAATGAAAACATATAAGATGTCAAACGTTTCTCCTGATATGTCATTTCTAGAAATGATAGATGTTCTAAACAGTAAAATTATATCCGAAGGCAAAGAAGATCCAGTTGCCTTTGATCATGACTGTAGAGAAGGTATATGTGGTATGTGTTCCATGTTTATAAATGGTCAGGCTCATGGGCCTGATCGACTTGTAACAACATGTCAGTTGCATATGCGAAAGTTCAAAGATGGTGATACCATTGTTGTTGAACCATTTCGGGCTAATGCTTTTCCAGTAATAAAAGACCTGGTAGTTGACCGTTCAGCATTTGATAGGATTCAACAAGCAGGAGGCTTTGTTAGTGTTAATACTTCCGGTAATACCCAAGATGCAAATTCTATTCCTATCGAAAAAAATGATGCAGACAAATCATTTGATGCCGCTACTTGCATAGGCTGCGGTGCTTGTGTCGCTAGTTGTAAAAACGCTTCCGCTATGTTATTTGTATCTGCTAAAGTTTCTCAATATGCACTACTACCACAAGGTAAGGTAGAATCAAAACAAAGAGTTTTAAATATGGTCAAGCAAATGGATGACGAGGGGTTTGGAAATTGTACAAACACTGGTGCATGTGAAGTTGAGTGTCCAAAGGGAATTTCTTTAAAAAATATAGCTAGAATGAATAGCGAATATATGACATCAACACTTAAATCCTAATTCTTTAATTTTTACAAGTTTTGAAAAATAGTCTTCAAATTGCCGCGATTCAATTTGATATTAAATGGGAATCAAAACATGAAAATCTAAGGATTATTGAGAAATACTTAAGTAAAATATCCGAAACAGACATTGTATTATTACCAGAAATGTTTACAACAGGGTTTACGATGCAAGCTCAAAAATTTTCTGAAAATATGGAAGGTGAAACAATCAAATGGATGGGATTATGGTCCAAAAAGTTAGGTTCAGCTATAGGTGGAAGCATAATTGTATCGGAAGGTTCTGAAATTTACAATCGCTTCGTTTTTGTAACACCTGAAAAAGAAATATTCTTTTATGATAAACGATATACATTTACTTTAGCTCATGAAAATATGTATTATACCAAAGGGAGTAATTTGGGAATTTTTGAATATAAGGGATGGAAGATTTGTTCAAGAATATGTTATGATTTAAGATTCCCCGTTTGGTCTAGGAATAGATATAATTATGATCTTTTAATTTATGTTGCAAACTGGCCTAAGAAAAGAATAAAAGCCTGGGATACTCTTTTAAGAGCTAGAGCAATTGAAAATATGAGTTATTGTTTGGGTGTAAATAGGGTCGGAAATGACGGAAATAAAAAAAGCTATCCAGGGCACACAACTTTTTTTAATTATCTAGGGGATAAGGTAGCAACTAGTATCGAAGATAAAAATAATATCATCAGCTTTAATTTTAAAAAAGACGAAATGATGTCAACTCGAAAAGAATTAAAATTTTTAGATGATATAGACGATTTTAAATTTCAATAGTTTCATTAAACTCCCAATTAGCTCTTACATTTATTGACTCTTTTAAATATTTAACTTCCTCAGGTTGAATTTTTTTCAAATAATTACCTGTGTCCCATTTTCCGTTTCCATTCGCATCTTTAATTATTCTAATTTGATATTCTCCAGGTGGTAAATATTCCATTGTGTAAAAGTTTTCAGAATTATTTTTAATTCTTCTAACTCGCTCTTTTTTATTGTTGAGTAGCTCAAGTATGTAGTTTTTCTGATAATTTTTTCGCTTTACAGTTAATAAAAGCTTACCATAATCTTCAATTTTTGTAGTGTTGTTTTTATGAAAAATTGTATCATTTGTTGACCCCAAGAAATCCTTTATCGCATTAGGGAGTAGTTGAATCTGGTAAAGATCGTTTGGAACTTTTTCAAAATTTAAGTAAACTAAATCGAGATTATTGTCAATTTCAGTTGAAAATGGGATTTCTAAAGTATCAATATCAAAGATTTGGATTAAGTCGTCATTAACCGCTGTTATGGGTAAATTACTACTAATTTTTAATGTGTCAAGAAAATCAATCTTACTACCATTAGAGGGAGAAATTTTCAATACCAAAGAATCTTTTTCAAGTTTAAATGGTTTTAAAGTTACAACTTGAGTACTATCTTTAATCTTTACTTCTGCTAAAATTGAATCGAGTTTTTTTTGAGGAGTAAACCAAAAATGGAGTGTGTCTTTTTCCCTGTCTTTAGTAAAAAAAATCTTTGTTCCTTCCTCAAATTTATTTAGTATTTTCACTTCCCTTTTACCGAGTTCTCCATAGTAAGGAAACTCAATGTGGTGATCGTTTATGATTTTTGCTCTACCCCATTGGAAGTTTGTAATTTCTTTAAACAAAACAGGTAGAAAAAAAGTATCTTTTGGGATTTCTATAGGCTTTTCAAAAAATCCTATTTTATCAAAGCTTTGATCAAAGTAATAATTTTTTGATTGATCCTTGATAGCAATAAATTCATACTTGCCTGGAGCAAGACTGTTCAATTCAAAATAAACACTATCTAGTGTACTTCCAACATAAAAAGGTTTTTGATTATAAATCGTTGAATCATTAAAAACAGAATCTATAGGATATAAATGTATGGAGACAAAATCTAAAGAATCAATTTCATAAGCATCTTTTACGAAACCAGAAATTTTTAATGAGTCAATGTAATCTCCTGTAGAGAAGGTATAATTAAAAAACGGTAAGGAGTTACCTTCGTTGTAATCAACAATCGATGAACCAAAGTTAAATGTGAAAGTAGAATTTTCACGAAGTTTATTTTTAATCTTAATTTCAACTTTTTTTGTTACTGTATTTTCTGGAATTATTTTATAATCTTTGACTTCCAATGGAGGTGAAATAATCAGTTGTTCATTTATTTCTTTTAGTTCTATATATTCGTTGAAATTAAGTGTGATTTTTTCGGAGTTAAAATTTAAGTTATTTAAAGGAGGATCAGCATTTACTAATACTGGAGGGATTGTGTCTTTTAAACCGCCGGTTAATGTTCCTCTTTTTGCACAGTTAATAAGGGTTAAACTTTCAAAAACAAGTAAAAAATATAAGAGCCACTTTACCACAAAGAAAAATTGAAGGGTTATTTATAAATAAAAGTAAATTATAATTGTAAACATTTCATAATTAATTTACAATTTAATAGCGTATAAAATCTCTTCTCTTTTATATTGCTTAATTCTAAGTTTATATAAAAAGAAGTATTTTTGGGGAATTATGGAAATAAAAAAAATAATTTCACATGCCAAAGAGTATGGTTTTATTTTTCCTTCAAGTGATATTTACGAAGGGTTGAGCGCAGTTTATGATTATGCTCACAACGGAGTAGAACTTAAAAATAATATTAAAAATTACTGGTGGAAAGCTATGGTTGATCTCCATTCAAATATTGTGGGCATTGATTCGGCAATCTTTATGCATCCGACCACCTGGAAAGCTTCTGGCCACGTTGATGCATTTAACGATCCATTAATCGACAACAAGGATTCAAAACTAAGGTACCGCGCTGACTCCTTAGTTGAAGAATATTGTGAAAAGTTGGATAATAAAATCCTAAAGGAAATTTCAAAAGCCAAAAAAAGGTTTGGAAAAGATTTTGATCAAAAAAAATTCATTGAAACAAATCCAAAAGTTAGTAAGCTTAAAAAAAAGGTTGAAAAAATTTTAAATAGACTCAACACCTCTTTAGAAAATTCTGATTTAAATGATGTTAGAAATTTAATTATTGAACTAGAAATAGCATGTGAAAAATCAGGGTCAAAAAATTGGTCTGATGTCAAACAATTCAATTTAATGTTTTCAACCAAACTCGGAGCTACATCTGGTTCCATGACTGAAATTTTCTTGAGACCCGAGACCGCGCAGGGGATATTTGTAAACTTTTTAAATGTTCAAAAGACTTCAAGATTAAGAGTCCCTTTTGGAATTGCTCAAGTGGGGAAGGCGTTTAGAAACGAAATAATTGCCAGACAATTCATATTTAGGATGAAAGAATTTGAACAAATGGAAATGCAATTTTTTGTTCCACCCGGAACCCAAAAAGAATGGTACAAGAAGTGGATGAATAAAAGAATGGAATGGCACAAGTCAATTGGCATGGGGTCTGAAAACTATAGGTTCAAAAACCACGAAAAACTTGCTCATTATGCTGATGCAGCTTGCGACATTGAATTTAAATTTCCTTTTGGATTTAGAGAACTTGAGGGAATTCATTCAAGAACCGATTTTGATTTAAGTAATCATGAAAGGTTTTCTGGGAAGAATCTTAAATACTTTGATCCAAAACTAGAAAAAAATTATATCCCGTATGTTGTTGAAACATCCATCGGGCTTGATAGAATATTTTTAGCAGTTTTATCTTGGTCTTTAAGAGAAGATAAATTAAATGACGGTACCACAAGGAAAGTATTAAAATTTCCAGTTTTCTTAGCTCCAATAAAGTTAGCTGTACTTCCTTTAGTTAAAAAAGATGGTTTGCCGCAATATGCAAAAAAGATTTTTGATGATTTGAAATTAAGTTATTCCACACAATACGATGAAAAGGATGCCATCGGTAGGCGGTATAGAAGACAAGACGCAATTGGAACTCCATTTTGCGTTACAATTGATTATACGACCCTTGATGATGACACAGTAACTTTAAGAGACAGAGATCATATGAAACAAGAAAGGATTCCTTTGGCTTCTCTTGAGAATATTCTAAATGAAAAACTTAACGTAAGAAATTGGCTAAGGGCTAATTAATTTGTAATCGAATTTTGGAATAAAATCTTCTTTAAAATGATAAAAATAATTTCTTACAACTTAAATGGTATTAGAGCCGCTTTAAAGAAAAATCTAATTAATTGGATTGAAGACGTAAATCCAGATATTTTATGTTTTCAAGAAATTAAAGCTATGAAGGATCAAATACCAACCGAAGTATTTGAAAAATTAGGTTACCACCATTACTGGTATTCTGCAACGAAAAAAGGATATAGTGGAGTAGCAATTTTGACAAAAAGGAAACCAAAAAACATAACATATGGTACAGGAATAAATCATATCGATGAGGAAGGAAGGGTAATTCGCACTGACTACAATAAGTTTTCTGTAATGAGCCTTTATCTACCTTCTGGCACAAATATTCAAAGACTGAGTCATAAATTCAAATTCATGGACGATTTCCAAAACTATATAATTGAATTAAAAAAAAAATTAAATAATATTATTATTTGTGGAGATTATAATATTTGTCATAAGCATATAGATATCCACGATCCAATTAGAAATAAAAATGTATCTGGATTCCTTCCAGAAGAAAGACTATGGTTAGATAACTTTATGAAAAACGGATTTATTGATTCATTTAGAAAGTTTTCTAATGAAAAGGATAAATATACTTGGTGGAGTTATCGTGCCAACTCAAGAGCAAATAATAAAGGATGGAGAATTGACTATATACTCGTTTCAAATAGTTTAGATGAGAAATTGGTCAATGCAAATATATTTGCGGATACTTATCAATCTGATCATTGCCCAATAGGTATTGATTTGAATTTTAATTTAGTTTAAAATCAATTTATGATATATACCAATCTGCCAAATACTGATATAAGCGTAAGTAAGATATGTTTAGGAACGATGACATTTGGTAAGCAGAATTCAGAGATTGAGTCACATTCTCAGATTGACTTTTCATTGGATAGAGGTATAAATTTTTTGGACACAGCAGAATTATATCCTGTTCCAGCTGACCATTCCACTTACGCTGATACAGAAAGAATTATAGGTTCCTGGATTAAAAAAAATGGTAAAAGAGAAAGAATTGTTCTAGCATCTAAAATTGTTGGCCCTGGTTCATATACGGCACATATTAGAAAAAAAAAATCATTTCAGTCCAAACAATTTGCGACGAGCTTTAGAAAAAAGTCTCGATAGACTCAACACAGACTATCTTGATCTTTATCAATTGCATTGGCCTGAAAGACAGACCAACAATTTTGGCATTAGGGGGTATAAGTTTTCACCTAGTGAAGACCCTTGGACTGATAATTTTGAAGAAATTTTAATGACTCTCGATGATTTAATTAAAGAAGGTAAAATAAGGTCAATCGGTCTATCTAATGAAAACCCTTGGGGCATAATGAGATTTTTAAATTTAGCAAAAACGGGTTTACCAAAAATCACCACTGTTCAAAATCCATATAATTTACTAAATCGCCTTTTCGAGATTGGAACTGCAGAACTTTGCATGAGAGAAGGGATTGGCTTATTAGCTTACTCCCCGCTAGCATTTGGTCGTTTAACTGGCAAATATAGAAAAGGACAAATGCCTGAAAAGTCAAGATTCAAACTCTTTCCTAATTTAGCCAGATTTAGTGGTGAAAATTCCATAAACGCTACAGATGATTATTACGAAATAGCAAATAATTTTGGTCTTACCCTTACTGAAATGGCTATTAGCTTTGTTAATTCTAAAGAATTTGTTACAAGCAATATAATTGGAGCAACAAACTTAAATCAGCTAGGTGAAAACATTAATTCAATTAACAAATCACTGTCAACTGAAATTTTAAGTTCAATAGAGAAAGTACACTCCAAATATCCAGATCCAGCACCATAGACTTAATTCTAATTTTTTAAGAAAACAACTTCCTCATCTTGCAGTAAGGGATCGTTCCTAAATCTTAATATTACTTGAGACAAAATCAAAACGTCGTTTTCACAGTATTCAACAATTTTATCTATTTGTTTTTCTAAGTAAAACTTATTAGCTATTTCCTTCCCTTGTAATTTAATTTTTTTTGAACTCAAACCTAAAACCTCCGAAAGAAGTCTGAGTGATATTGAACTTTTGTAGTCTCCAAATTTCCATAGATAAAGAGTGTCCAAATGAGGGATTTCCCAAGGTTTTTTTTCATGCATGTCAAGTATTTTGGGTAACTTAACTTTGTTGATTATCATTCTTCTTGCTATAAAGGGGAAATCAAATTCTCTTCCATTATGTGCGCATAAAAGACTATTTTTCAAATGAAAATGTGAGTTACAGAGGATTTTAAAATTTTCAAGTATTTCTATTTCTTCACCTATAAAACTTTTAACTCTGAATGACCTTTTTTTGGGAGTTTTTAAATCAAAAAAGCCAACAGATATACAAATAATTTTTCCAAATTCTGCTAGCATACTGGATTTTGTATATTCCTTCTCTCCTCCATATTTTTCCTCCCATATTTTCTTCTTGTTACTATTAAGATCCTTATAATTGTATGTTTCAGGAACTGTCTCTATGTCCAAAAAAAGAACTCTAGATAAATTAATGTTGTTTAACATCACTTATCATTTTGAATGCCTCATCAATATAATAATTCTCATTTTTTGGACCTTTTTTATGGCCTAATCTCACGATTATTAAATCTGATTTTGGAAATCCAATAACATATTGACCAAGATGACCTCTCATTAAAAATCCTTTTTCATTATTTCTATTTATCAGCCACCAACCATAACCGTAATTAGGGCTATTTTCAAATCTCGGATTTAAACTTAGATTTACGAAACTTGAATCTATAATTTGTTTCCCATTCCATTTCCCTTTACTTTTAAAAAGCTTAGCCAATCTGGCGAAATCTTTTGCAGTTGAAGCAAAACAGCAAAATGCTTTTTCCATCTTGTTTTCTATACCATCAATTTGCCAAAGTGCTTCTTCTTCAGCTTCAATTGGGATCCAAAAGTATTTGGAAAAATAATCTGATAAAGTTTTACCCGTTGCATCCCTAATAATCATTCCTAAGAGCTGAGTATTACCACTTAGATATTTAAAGAATTTACCCGGTTGTCCTATGATTTTTCTTGATAACAGTAATTTTTTTAAATCCTTTGTAAAATAAGACTCAGTAGTTATATTAACAGGGGAGTAATATTTTTCTGTCCAATCCAAACCGGATGACATTGAAGCTAAATCACCAACAGTCAGTTTTGAAGCAAGGCCTTGAGAAAACTCATCATAAAAATCGCTTACTTTTTGATTAAGACTGGATATATGACCTTGCTCTATAGCCTTTCCAAGCATAGCTGTGACCATACTTTTTGCCATTGAAAATGAATTACTTTTAGACTTGGAATTATGACCCAAATAATAAGATTCATGAAGTAAACTATCTTTATGAAAAATAAGGTAAGCTACTGTTTTATATTTCTTGTTAATTGAATCAAACTCTTTTGATAGTGGGATTCGATTGTATAGATTGTGATGACTCCACTTAGTTTTAATTGTTCCATTTTTAACTACAACATTATCGAATATTTTATAATCATCTAGGAAAGCTGTAGTGTGCCCAGTCCCATAAATTTTAAAAACCCCTGGTATTATGTATCCTATAGGACTTAAATACAATAAAATTATTATAGTTACTATAACTGTAAATGAAATTAATGTTGATTTCATAATTTTGTATTTAAATAAGGTAATTTAATATTTTCAATAAGACAATTTCTTTCATGAATTTAAATATAAAATCATTACTATTATTTATTTTGATTTTTTCATCCTGCTTTAAGCTGGATGACTCTAAGATCTTCAAGAAAATTATTCAAGATTTTGAAAATTTCAAACCGTTTGACGATTCTAAATATTTGTTAGGTGATTATAGTGAAGAAAGGTATGAAAGAGAGAATCTATTTTACAAAAAAACATATGAAAGGTTATTTAAAGTAAATAAAGATCGCCTTTCAAAACAAGATAAAATTTCTCATGAACTATTAACCTTTATTATAAATAAAAAAATAGTTGATTTTAATTATAAAACCCAGTATAATCCCATTTTATCAGACGCAGGTTTTCATAACAATTTAGTTTACAAAGTTAAAAAAATTTCAAGTGTTGACGAGGCCTACGATTACATCAAAACTTTGGGAGAGATTCCAAATTTCGTTAAACAAAATATTGAATTGATTTCTAGGGGTCTTGATATGGGTATATCCCAACCTAAAATAATTTTTGAAGGTTATAACACGACTTATGACAAACACATTACACCTTCTTACAAAAACAACTTTTATTACTCTCCCTTTTTAAAACTACCCAACTCAATTCCAAATTATATAAAAGACAGTCTAAAAGTCCTAGCAGCTAATATTATAATGGACTCTGTTATTCCCTCTTTCAAAGAAATCAAACATTTTTTTGAGAAAGAGTATCTACCTAGGACGAGGAGTAAAATTGGAATTTATCAAATCCCAAATGGAGATAAGTACTATGAAAGTAGAATTAAATATTATACTACTCTTGAAATTAAACCACAAGAAATTCACAATTTAGGTATTGTAGAAGTTGAAAAAATAAAAAAGCAAATGTTTAAGGTTATTAATGAAGTGAAATTTCAAGGTGATTTCAAAGAATTTCTAAATTTTCTTAGAGCTAATGAAAAATTCTATGCTTCTTCTCCAAATGAATTATTAGTTCACGCGAGAGACATAGCAAAAAGGTTAGATGAACAGCTGCCCAGATTTTTTAAACATTTACCAAGACAACCCTATGGTGTTGCGCCTGTGCCATTGTCAATAGCCCCAAAATATACTGGTGGCAGATATATCCCCGCTCCAAAAGACGGTACTACCCCAGGTTTCTACTGGGTTAACACTTACAATCTTCCTAGTCGACCCTTATTTAATATCCCAGCTTTAACAGCACATGAAGCTGTGCCAGGGCATCATCTACAAGGTGCACTAAACAAGGAACTTCCAGAGTCAATTCCTAAATTTAGAAAAGATTTATATCTATCAGCATTTGGTGAGGGTTGGGGATTATATAGTGAACTTTTAGCAGAGGAAATGGGTATCTATACTAACCCTTACGAAAAATTTGGTCAATTATCTTACTCAATGTGGAGAGCATGTCGGTTGGTAGTTGACACGGGCATACACGCTTTTAATTGGACTAGAGAGCAAGCAATAGACTACATGTTAAATAATACTGCTTTGTCTGAACACGAAATTAATACTGAAGTAGACAGATATATATCCTGGCCAGGCCAGGCTTTGTCTTATAAAATAGGAGAATTAAAAATTGTTGAATTAAGAAAGGAGGCGGAAAAAAAATTAAAAGAGAAATTTAATATTAGAGATTTTCATGAATCGATACTAAAAAACGGAACTCTTACCCTTCCTTTACTAGAAGATCAAATTTCAGAATATATAGCCTCGAGATTATTAGAAAAAAATTAATATTTCTTAGAATTGAGAATCCTTGCTACGTCTTTTGCGCAGTAAGTAATAATCATTGAACAACCAGCTCTTTTGAATGCTACCATATTTTCATAAACTACAGAATCGTAATCTATCCAACCCTTTGATTGCGAAGCTTTTAACATAGCGTATTCACCACTGACTTGGTAAGCAGCTATTGGTTGATTTATTTTCGTGTTCAAATCAGAAATTATGTCTAGATAAAATGTTCCAGGCTTAACTATTACAATATCAGCCCCCTCATCTATATCAAGTAAAGTTTCACTAATTGCTTCTTTTCTATTGTGAAAATCCATTTGGTATGTTTTTTTATCACCAAATCCTGGATTGGATGATAATGCATCCCGGAAAGGAGAATAAAGATTTGAAGCATACTTTACACTGTAACTCATAATACCAGTATTCTTAAATCCATTATTTTCAAGAGCACTTCTAATTTCACCGATTCTCCCATCCATCATATCACTTGGAGAGACAAAATCAACTCCAGCTTTGGCGTGGGAAAGAGCCATTTTTGATAAAACTTTATTGGTCTCGTCATTGAGAATTTCATTATCCAAAACAATACCATCGTGCCCATATGACGAGTATGGATCAAGTGCAACATCAGAAATCACCAAAATTTGAGTGTTAATGGACTTAATTAATTTAATTCCCTTTTGCATTAATCCGTTTTCATTTAAAGCCTCAGTTCCTTTATTATCTTTAAGTTTATTTGGGATTTTTGCAAAAAGTAAAACAGCTTTTAAGCCCAATCCCCATAACGAATCTATTTCTTCTTCTAAAAGATCAAGTGATAACCGAAAGTAACCCGGCATAGATTCTATTTCCTCCTTTATTTTTTCGCCTTCTGCCAAAAAAATAGGAGTTATTAAATCATTAACAGTCAAATTAATTTCACTTACAATTTTTCTAATCGAATCAGAATTTCTGAGTCTTCTTTTTCTTTGTTTAGGGAACATTTATTTTAATTTAAATCCATTCTTTAGGTTCTTTTAAAATACCAACAAGCTCACTTTCTGAACTGTTTTCTTTAGGTTTAAAATTATATTCCCACCTAACAGTTGGAGGTAAACTCATAAAAATACTTTCAATCCTTCCATTGGTTTTGATTCCAAATTGGGTTCCTTTATCATGAAGAAGATTAAATTCAACATATCTTCCTCTTCTAACTTCTTGCCATTTTTTTTGTTTATCCGAGTAGTTGAGTTTTTTGTTTTTATTTACAATTGGTAAATAAGAATTCAAAAAATTATTACCAACTGTAGTAACAAAATTATATAGTTCATCTACTGATTTACCATTTGGTTTTAAATAATCAAAAAAGATTCCACCGACCCCTCTTGCTTCTTCTCTGTGCTTATTCCAAAAATACTTATCACAATTTTTCTTAAAAACATCATAATAATTTTTATCATGTTTATCACATGAAATTTTACAGACCTTATGAAAATGATTAATATCAAAATTGTCAATATAATATGGTGTTAGGTCAATTCCACCTCCGAACCATTGGTCTACAATCATTTTAGATTTGTTGTAAAGTTCAAAATATCTTAGATTGCTGTGAACAGTAGGAATTAGTGGGCTTTTAGGATGAATCACTAAGCTAAGTCCACACGCGCTAAAAAGAGAATATTTAGTTTTCAAGTAATTTTTCATTGTTTTTGGTAATTCTCCAAACACATTAGATATGTTTACTCCTCCTTTTTCAAAAACATCACCATTTTCAATAATTTTAGTAAGACCACCGCCACCACCTACTCTTTCCCACTTTATATTGCTGAACTTTGATTTACCGTCAATCTTTTCAAGTTGTTTTGTTATTGACAGCTGAAGATTTTGTATGTATTTGTAAAATTCTTCCTTCATTAAATTAGATTTGATATTCCTTAACAGCATCCACAAAAGCTTTTGCGTGAGATACAGGTATATTTGGTAATATTCCATGCCCGAGGTTCACAATATACCTTTCTTTACCAAAGTCATTAATCATTTGATGCACATCTGATTTGATTTTTGATATTGGGGAAAGTAATTTGGCTGGATCATAGTTCCCCTGAAGAGTTATATTCCCACCAGACAAATATCTTGCATTTCTTGCAGAACAACTCCAATCAATTCCTAGACCAGAAGCTCCAGTTTTAGCCATTTCGTTTAAAGCAAACCAACATCCTTTTCCAAAAATAATAACGGGGGCATAATTCTTAATAGCTGATACTATCAAATTTATATATTTAAGAGAAAATTGACTGTAATCAGAGTGTGATAAAAGCCCACCCCACGAATCGAAAATTTGAACAACATCTGCTCCTGCATTAATTTGTCCCTTTAAATATTCGATGGTTGTCAAGGTTATCTTTTCAAGAATTATTTCAGTTTCTTTTGGATTAGAAAAGGCAAATCCTTTAGGCTTATCAAAAGTTTTTGAGCCACTGCCTTGAACTAGATAACAAAAAAGTGTCCATGGAGAGCCAGCAAACCCAATTAAAGGGACTCTATTATTTAGATCTCTTTTAGTTACTTTAATAGCCTCAAACACATATCCAAGTTTATCCATAACATTAGGGCTTATTAAATTTTTCACTTTTTCTTTTGAATCTATAGGATTAGCAATAAATGGTCCGAAATTAGGCTTCATCTCAACCTCAATATTCATCGCTTGAAGGACAACCAATATATCACTAAAAATAATAGCAGCGTCAGTTCCTATTTGATCGATCGGTAAAAGTGTTATCTCAGAAACTAATTCTGGGGTTTTACAGCGAGTAAAAAAATCATATTTATTTTTTAGTTTAATATAATCTGGTAAATATCGCCCAGCTTGTCTCATTATCCATACTGGAGGTCTATCAACAGGAAGACCTTTCAAAGCTCTAAGAAGCAAATCGTTTTTCATATAGTTTGGTGTAAAATTTTTACTTTCTCAATCAAATTATTTATTGTTGGTTTTTTTGCAATGTGGATGTTTTTAGTATAATTTTTAAGTTCATTAGCTGTTGACTCTCCAATTGCAAAACAATCTATGTTCTCAAAAGAATTCAATTTTGCGAAACATCTTACACCGGAGGGGCTGAAAAATAAAGCAATATTAAAATCTTTAAAATATTTTGGATCGCAATACGATTTGTAGACCTCAATTACTTTGAAATTGTCATCTTGATTATCGAAGAAGTTTTCGATATTGTTCATGCGTTGATTACCTGTAAAAAAAACAAATTTTTTACCCAATAGGTTTGTTTCTAAAAATTTTACCATCTCTTTTGAACTTAAAAAAAAGTTTACAACATTTTGTTTTTTCTTTTCCAAAAGTTGTTTAGTTTTTTCACCTACACATATACAATTTCTGGTTGTTACATTTTTATGCTGTGAGAAAAATGAATTAACCGCGTTTTGGGATGAAAAAATAAGTATCTCCTCATTTAAATTAATTGAAAATTTCTTTTCTTCAACTTTTATAAAGTTCCACTGTTCGACCTCATGCCCTTGTAAATCAAGTTGATTTAACTCATCTTCATTTAAGATTTTGGTTGATAAGATTCTTTTATTTTTCATTTTACTTTTGCCTCTTCTATGTACAATCTACCTCCATTATTCAAGACCTCATTTGCAAGCTTTTTCCCAACTCCATTCCTTTCATCAATTTTTAGTAAGGCTTCAATGATTTTAGGTTGTTCCCCTTTCATTGAGAAGACCCCACCCTTAAAATCAATAATTTTTCCTTTAACCTTTGCAATTGCACCAATTGGAGCAGAACAACCACCCTCAAGAGTTCTCAAAAAATCTCTTTCTATTTCTGAACAAATACTAGATTTTTTATTATTAATTTTATTAAGATTTTCAATTACCAACTTATTATCTTTTAAACACGTTGCCACAATAAATCCCTGACAAGGAGCTGGAAGAAAGTTGTCTAAAGTTTCCTCATTTTCTTGACAAATTTTTAATCTAGAAAGAGCTGCACTTGCAAAGAAGACCCCATCAATTTTAGAATCAGTTTTTAACTTTTCAACTCTTGAATTAATATTTCCTCTTATAGGAATCACTTTATCATTAGGATATTTTAGTTTCCATTGAAATTTTCTCCTAAGGCTCCCAGTTGCGACTGATCTAATTTTTTTTGATTTGCATTCCATATTTTTCCATAAAATAATATCCTCCCATTTACCTCTTTTTAACACAGCTCCAATACATATTTCTTCAGCTAGTCTTGTTGGAACATCTTTTAAACTGTGAACTGCAACATCAATTTCTTTGTTTAATAAAGCTTGGTCCAATTCTTTTGTAAAAACCCCTGTAATTCCCATTGAGTAAATTGGAGTTTTTAGGTCAATATCTCCAGAGCTAGAAATTGTTTTTATTTCACATTTGACGCCTGAATCTTCGAGTTTTTTTTTAACTAAGTTGGTTTGCCATAATGCCAACTTACTAGCTCTTGATCCCAATATAATTGGCTTATTCATGATTTTGAAGGTCGAGTTGGAATACCTCGTTAAAAATGTTCATGGCATCGTTGGCCTTAGTTGGATTTTCTTTTAGATAAAATGCAAATTGGCCTGTTATTTTTTGAATCATATCGTAGGACAAAGATGAATCATAAATTGTAACTCCATTTTTTCTTTTTCTAGCTCCAATTTCAGCATTTTGCTGTTCTATTAATTTATTTTTAAGAGCTTTCAAAGCTGGAGCATATCTTCGATCATGAATCCATTGTAAAAATTCTTGTTGTATTTCTTCAATAATTTTTTTTGCCTCTGGGATATATTTTTTCCTTTCGGAAAGAGTATTGTAAGTTATTTTAGACAGATCGTCAAGATTAACAACCCTAACATTTTTTGTGCTACTGTCGATATCAATATTTGAAGGAATAGTTAAATCGATAATCAATAGTTTTTGTTTTTTTGGAAGTAGATTATTATGGATTAGAGGTTCGTCAGCACCTGTAGCTAATACAATTATATCAGATTTTTCAATTTCACCATGAATTTCAGAAAAGTCTTTTACCAATATGTCAAATTTGTGACCAAGAATTTCTGCTTTTTCCTTGGATCGATTAATAACAGTTATTTTTTTGTTTTCTGTATGTTTAACTAGGTTTTCACATGTATTTCTTCCAATTTTTCCCGTTCCTATAAGTAAAACATTCTTATTTGAGACATTATCAACTTCATTAATAATAAATTGAACCGCTGCATAAGCAACTGATGTTGCACCAGAAGAAATTTTTGTTTCAGTTTTTATTCTTTTACTTGCTTGTATAACAGAATTTGTGAGCCTTTCCATAAAGCTTCCAATTAGTTGATTATCCTTGGAAAGATTAAAACTGTTTTTAAGTTGTCCAATAATTTCAAAATCTCCTAAGATTTGAGAATCCAGTCCCGTACCAACTTTAAAAATGTGATTTATAGCTTCCGTATTTTCAAAAACATAGCCCAGTTGTTTGAAAGTTTCATGATCTCCATCAGAATTTTCACAGAGTAGGTTTACAATCACCCGTGAACTTTCAGCGAAAGAATAAATTTCTGTTCTATTGCATGTATTATTAATTAAAATTTCATTTATGTCAAGACCTTTACCTTTTTTTAAAATTTTAATTTTCTGGGACTTTGAAAGATTGAATTTTCCCCTTGTGTGTAAATCTGCATTCTTATAACTAATTCCAATTACATAAAAATTAGTTAAATCATTAAAAATATTCATTTAAAACTCTAATACAACACAAAAATAATATCACTTACATTAAAAAAATAACGATAAAAGTATAATAATTAACGCAAAGTGCATACTTTTACTCTTGGTAAGGTAAACAATAGATTTAAAGACTGTATGTCGTCCTTATATAGATTGATTCTAAATAATGTGTTTAAAATGTCTGACAAAAATAACGATAAAAGTTTAACAAATAAATTTGAGTTAAGCAATGGTTTTTACATGTATTATTTTGTAAATGAATCAGATTTTCAGAAAACAAATACGAAAGATGTAAAAAGAAGTCTAATACAATTTCATTTTTGTGTCAAGGGAGGAGCTGATTTTATTTTCAATAACGGAAATTATTTGTTACCAATTGATCAAAATAAAGTGATTTTACTATTTAATCCAGAAAAAGATTTACCCATAAATTTAAAATTGAATCCAAAATCTTCAATTCTTAGCATCATAATATCTATTAAAAAATTTCATAGTTTATTTTCATCCGATGCTGAAAATATTCCTTTTCTAAGTGATGAAAACACCGCTAAAAAGTATTACGAGACCATGATTATTAATCCAAGTATGAATTTTGTGATAAATCAAATAACAAAAGCTAAAGTAAATAATAACATGAAATCTCTATATTTAACCGGTAAAATTTACGAATTATTGAGTCTTTGTTTTAGTAAAAGTGAAGATTCAAGTTTGGAAAATTGTCCCTTTTTAGCCGATGAAGATAACGTAAGAAAAATAAGAAATGCAAAGGAAATAGTTCTTCAAAATTTCTCTGAACCACCTTCATTGACCGAGCTTTCTAATAAGGTTGAAATAGGGTTAAATAAATTAAAAGAAGGTTTTAAAGAATTGTATGGAGACACTGTCTATGGATATTTATTAACTCACAAAATGGAAGAAGCTAGGAGAATGTTAGATTCTGGCAAATACAATGTTAATGAGGTAGGATTAAAAGTTGGATATTCAACAGCCAGTCACTTTATTGCAGCATTTAAAAAGAAATTTGGAATTACACCAAAAAAATATTTACTCTCATTATCTTCGTGACAATTTTTTAAAGCATCAATAAATATATGAAAGGAATTTTATTAGTAAATTTAGGATCCCCTGATACACCTGAACCTGCTGATGTTAAAAATTATTTGAGAGAATTTTTAATGGATGAAAGAGTCATTGATTTTCCTTATTTTATTAGAAGCTTATTGGTAAAAGGAATCATTTTAAATACAAGACCAAAAAAATCCGCAAAGGCCTATAAAAAAATTTGGTGGAAAGAGGGATCTCCTTTAATAGTTCTTTCAAAAAGATTGAAGGAAAAGCTAGAAAAAAAAGTTGATATACCTGTAGAACTTGCAATGCGTTACGGTAATCCATCAATAAAGTATGGTTTGGATTCTTTATCGAAAAAGGGGGTAAATGAAATTCTCCTTGTTCCTTTATACCCACAATTTGCGATGGCAACTACAGAAACTATTTTAGTATTAGCAAAAGAAATAAAAAATAAATTTTATCCTCACCTTAAACTCTCTTCGTTTAAATCATTTTATGATGATAAAAACTATATACGGGTTTTATCAAATTCTATTAAAGAGTTTTTAAAAAATAAAAAATGGGAACATCTTTTATTTTCATATCATGGTATTCCAAAACGACATATAAAAAAGTCTGATATTACTAAATCACATTGTAAGATGAATAATGTATGCTGTGATACTAAGTCAAAGGCTCATAATTTCTGTTACCGTCATCAGTGCATAAAAACAACTCAAGCAGTTGCAAAATTCCTTAAACTTAAAGATGGTGCCTACTCTACATCTTTTCAATCAAGACTAGGTCCTGATCCGTGGTTGCAACCCTACACAGATAAAACAATTAATAATTTTGCAAAATCCGGAGTCAAAAATATGGCTGTTGTAACACCAGCTTTTGTATCAGATTGTCTAGAGACTCTTGAAGAAATTGGGATGGAGGCAGTAGAGGATTTTGAGGAAAATGGTGGAGAAAAATTGCACGTCGTTCCATGTATTAATGACAGAGAAGATTGGGTAGAACTATTGTCAAAATGGGTTACAGAGTGGAATGAAAAGGTGCTTGAAAAAATATGAATCGTTCTGCTTCTGAAATGGGAATAGAACCTATTGGAAAACTACTTATTAAACATGCGGTACCTTCATCACTAGGCATCTTAGTAATGTCCTTAAATATACTCATTGATACCATTCTTGTCGGACATTGGATTGGCCCGAATGCAATTGCAGCAATAAATATTGTTCTTCCAGTGTCATTTTTTGTTGCTGCAATTGGAATGTCTATAGGTATAGGCGGTGGGTCTATTATATCGAGATCTCTTGGAAATAAAAATCATAAAAAGGCGAACAAAACATTTGGAAATCAAGTTTCGCTCACTTTAATTTCAACCGTTTTTTTTATGTCTTTAGGATTATATTTCACAGATACGTTAATTCCACTTTTTGGTGGAAAGGGTGAATTATTTGATTTAGCTAAAATTTACTACATAATTGTTATGATTGGGGTTCCCATTCTGGGTCTTTGCATGATGTCAAATAATACAATTAGATCTGAGGGTAAGCCCAAAATTGCTATGTATGCTATGTTTATTCCATCTGTGTCAAATTTATGTTTGGATTATTTGTTCATTTATGAATTAGGTTTGGGGATGTATGGAGCAGCTTTAGCAACTACCTTATCCTACTTTATATGCGGCATATACATATTACTATTTTTTGTTTTAAAAAAATCTGACTTGAAATTACATATAAGTGATTTGAAATTTGACATGAGCATAGTTAAAGAAACTGTGTCTCTAGGATTTGTGACTCTATCTAGGCAAGCTGCAGTTAGTTTGACTGTTTTAGTTGTAAATAATATCCTTTTTTCACTGCAGGGTGAAAGTATGATAGCTGTCTATGCTATAATTAGCAGAATGTTGATGTTTATGTTATTCCCAATTTTAGGAATTACACAAGGATTTATTCCCATTGCTGGATACAATTTTGGGGCAAAAAATAAAGATAGAGTTCTAAATTCAGTAAAAAAAGCAATTATTTATTCAACAGGTATGGCCACAATAATATTTTTGTTTATATATACATTTTCAGATATCGTAGCAAGTGCTTTTACATCCGATGTAAATATAATTGACAAAACATCGGATGCACTCATTTTAGTATTTATGGCGACACCAATTATTGGTATTCAGTTAATCGGTTCTGCGTATTTCCAAGCAGTTGGGAGGGCTTTTCCAGCATTAATGCTTACTCTTTCAAGGCAAGTGTTTTTTTTAATACCACTAGTTTTTCTTCTTTCAAAAATGTACGGTGTATACGGTGTATGGATATCATTTCCGTTGGCGGAGCTGCTATCTACAGTACTCACTGGGATTTATTTGAATTTTGAATTAAAAAAATTAATAATAATCACATAAGCAATTCCAAAAATGCTTTTTTGTAATTTTATTAAAACTTAGATTTTGGAATCGTATTATAATTATTTTAAAGTCCTTCATATTTTCTTTGTTGTTGCATGGTTTGCTGGACTTTTTTATGTTCCCAGACTATTTATATATCATATTGAAGCTTCTAAAAAAGGTAGTCCAGAAAAAGAAATTCTTACTAAGCAACTAAAAATAATGACAAGAAGATTATGGTATATTATTAGCTGGCCTTCAGCCATATTAACTATACTTTTTGGTGTTTTAATGTTGACAATTATTCCTTCCTGGATATTGCAAAAGTGGATGATTGTTAAGTTATCTTTTGTGGCTCTATTAATTATTTATCATTTAAGAACACACGTTTTTTTTAAACAATTACAAAGAGATCAAATTAAAAAATCTTCTTTTTTTATGAGAATATGGAATGAGGCACCAACTCTACTTTTATTTATAATAATTTTATTAGCAACATTTAAGGAAGCAATGACATTGTTATCAGGAGTTGTAAGTTTTATTTCACTTATGATTTTCCTATTTATTGGAATTAAACTATATCAGAAATATAGAAAATAATCATGATATGAAAGGTAAAGTTTCTTTAAGGGTAAGAATTTTCTTTTCAATGATTTTACTAATAATTTTTTCACTTTTACTAATTGTAGTGGCCACCTATTTCCAGTATTTTGCTCAAAATGATGATTATAATAATAGAAGATTAATAAGAAAAGAGACGCAAGTAAAAAGTCATTTAAAAAATATTATTACCAAAGACACCACAATTAAATTTGTTCCTAAAAACTATGATTATTTTTTAAAAGAGTTTAATCCTATCTCTACTATTCATAAGGTTGAATTTGCGCTATATTCACTTGATGGAAAACCTCTATACTATTCATATGTAGATGACTTTGATGAAACGGAGCATCTAAAGATAAAGGATACCATCATTAAAAATCTCACAAAAAATCAGACTTCTAGGATACTCGAACAAAATATAAACGAAAAGGGAGAATTTCAGTCCTCTTACAGTCTACTTCTAGGAGACGATTTGAAACCATATTTAATTTTATATTTCCCATATTTTGAAGATTTATCATTTAGTCAAACAGAACTCAATATCTTTTTAGTTAGGTTGCTACAAGTATATTCTTTGATGTTGATTGCAACCATCTTCTTTGCCTTTTTCTTGTCAAGTTTTATAACTCGTCCAATAGAAAAGTTAAGGTCTAAAATTCTTAAAACAGGATTATTAGAAAAAAACAATAGGATTAAAATTAAAACCAAAACAAAAGAAATTGAAAGTTTAGCTCGTTCATATAATAAGATGTTATCAGAACTTGAAAAAAGTGCTGAAAAACTTGCTAAAGGACAAAGGGAACAGGCTTGGCAAGAGATGGCCAAACAAGTCGCTCATGAAATCAAAAATCCATTAACTCCTATGAGACTAACAATACAGAGTTTTCAGCAATTTAACGTTCCCAATGAAAAAAACTATCAAAAAAAATTAGAATCCTTTCTCAAAACATTGATAGAGCAAATTGATACTATGAGTATGGTTGCTAATACCTTTTCAGACTTTGCAACTATGCCAAAGCCAAAAATAAAAGATCAAGATATAGTTGAAATAACAAATTCAGCAGTTCAAATTTTCAAAAGCTCTAATGTCAAAATTAAATCAACCAAAAAGAAAATAATTTGGCCAATTGACAGAACTCAGTGGATTAGAGTACTTACCAATCTAATTCAAAACGCTATTCAAGCAGTTCCTGAAAACAGAACACCGAAAATTAATGTTGACATTTTACTTGAAAAAAATAAATTTAAAATGAACATAGAGGACAATGGGACTGGAATCGTAAAAAAGGACCAATTAAAAATATTTGAACCAAAATTTACAACCAAGTCAGCAGGAATGGGTTTAGGCTTGGCTATTGTAAAAAATATAATTGACTCTTTAAATGGTAGCATTAGTTTTAAATCAGAACCTAATAAGGGAACTAAATTTTCTATAATCTTAAAAAAATAAAAATGGAGGGAGAGGAATTATTAATAGAACGAAAAGATAAAATAGCTTTTTTATATATAAACCGACCAGAAAAATTCAATGCCTTAAATATTTCTTTACTTAATAAAATCAATATAACTCTTAGAGCAATATCCAAAAATGATAAAATTAGGGTAATAATTTTAACGGGTATAGGTGAAAAAGCTTTTGCAGCTGGGGCAGATATTTTGGAGTTTTCAGAATTTAAATCTAAAGAAGCGATGGAGCTTTCAAAAAATGGAAAAGAAAAAGTATTTGATTTTATTGAAGATTTCTCAAAACCTATTATTGCAGCTATTAATGGATATGCGTTAGGAGGAGGGCTAGAACTAGCTTTGTCCTGCGATATAAGAATTGCATCAGACAATTCTTTAATGGGTTTCCCTGAAACATCTTTGGGGACTATTCCCGGTTACGGGGGCACATACAGATTAGCGGAGATAGTAGGAAAAGGAATTGCCAAAGAAATGATTTTAACATGTAGAAAGATAAGTGCCAAAGAAGCCTTAGAGATAGGGTTAATTTCATATCTGACTGAAAAAAACGAATTGCTGGATAAAGCAACTCAGGTTGCAAATCAGATTATAATGAACTCTCCAAATGCAGTAAATTCTGCAATTAAGGCGATTAATTATAGTGGAGGGGATAGCAAAAAAAAATGCAGTGATATTGAATCCGAATACTTCTCAAAGTGTTTTGACCACCCAGATTTTAAAAAGGGGGTCAATGCATTTTTAAACAAACAAAAACCAAATTACTGACTTATTTACAATGCTCGTCGTATGCAGATTTTAGATTCTCAGCTATTGCGTCTGCGGGTCTTCCCTCAATGTGATGTCTTTCTATCATGTGCACCAATTCGCCATCTTTAAATAGAGCAATCGATGGTGATGAAGGGGGGAAGGGAACCATCAGCGATCTAGCTTTATCTGTAGCTTCACGATCTACTCCAGCAAAGACAGTTGTTAATTTAGAAGGTAAAACCTCATTTTCTAGTGAAAGTCTTACTCCTGGCCTAGCATTTGCCGCGGCACACCCACAAACAGAGTTGACAACAACTAATGTGGTTCCTGAACTTTTTATTGCGCTTTCAATTTCAGATGATGTGGTTACTTGTTTAAAACCAACCGAAGTTAGTTCCTCGCGCATAGGTAAAACAATTTCTTCTGGATACATTTATTTTTTTTTCAAATATAGATATTTTATCAATTTTTAATTAGCATAAAAAAACATTTTTATATAAACTTATATTTGCATTAAAGTTGTAATTCAATGATAAAATGGATTGGTGCAATATTTGGTTATATCTACTTTAGATTTGCCGGGGCGATTATTGGTTATTTTTTAGGAAGCATCTTAGAAAATTCACTCCAATTAAAGGGAGGCTCCTATAGAACCGGGAATTTTCGAAGAAAGTTTACCGATGATAAATTGCAATTAAACCTTCTTTCTCTAGCGGCAATTGTCATCAAAGCTGATGGTAAGGTGGATGATAGAGAATTAAACTTTGTTAGAAATTATTTTATATCCAGTTACGGAAAAATGAATGCGGATATGATTTTTTCAAAATTTAATAAAGAAGTGAAAAAAGATAGTCAAGATGTTGTAAATCTTTGTGATTATTTTGTCAGAGTTGCCCCTTATGAAATTAGGCTTCAAATTCTACATTTTTTATTTGGAATAGCAAATGCAGATGGTAGGATTGATGTTTCAGAAGTTAAAAAAATTTTTCAAATCTCTGACTCATTAAGAATAAACAGTATAGATTTTGAAAGTATAAAAGCAATGTTTATAAAATCAACCGATAATGCTTATAAAATTCTTGAAATTACTCCCGATTCAACTGATTTAGAAGTCAAAAAAGCATACAGAGAGATGGCTAAAAAATATCATCCAGATAAAATACAATCAAGTGATGAGGCACTAAAAAAAGGAGCAAAAGAAAAATTTCAAAGAGTACAAGATGCATATGAAAAAATTCAAAAAGAGAGAGGGTTCTAATGGATAGCTTTTACTTTAATTTATTGTTAGGATTTCAACACGTACTTGACCTGGATGGTTTAGACCACTTATTTTTCATCGTTGTATTGGTGATTAACCACACATTTAAAATGTGGAAGAAAACTTTTATATGGGTTACTTTTTTTACACTTGGACACACAATTTCACTCTTTTTCGGGAATTATTATAAAATAGAAACTTCCTCGTATATAATTGAACTTTTAATTCCAATTACAATTTTACTTACCGCAATTTCAAGTTTGAGAAATAAAGTAAATGAAAATTTATTTTATCAAAACATAGTAACCTTTTCCTATGGTATCATTCACGGATTTGGATTTGGTAAATATTTTGGATTTATTTTTCAATCTAATAATTCAACAGAAACTTTATTTCCTTTCGCCTTAGGAATCGAGTTTGCACAAATACTGATTGTTCTTGTAGTAATCTCACTAAATCAAATTTTTTCTAAAAAGGAAACATTATTTCAAATGTGGAGAGTTGTAATAATTTCAATTGTTATTTTAGCATCCGTACAAATGATTTTTTCAAGATTTTGAATTTAATATTATTTTAAACTAATTGGACAAAACAAAAAAATATGACATTGCCTATTTAAAAATGGCAGAAACTTGGGGAAAACTTTCCTACTGTAAAAGAAGACAAGTTGGTGCAATAATAGTTAAAAATAGGATGATAATTTCTGATGGGTACAACGGAACTCCGACAGGTTTTGAAAATGTTTGTGAAGATGAAGATAACTATACAAAATGGTACGTTCTGCATGCCGAGGCCAATGCAATTTTAAAAGTTACAAGTTCAACTCAATCTTCTGACGGAGCAACACTATACGTTACTCTTTCACCATGTAGGGAATGTTCTAAATTGATCCATCAATCAGGAATATCCAGAGTGGTTTATTCTGAGGCCTACAAAGATTTATCTGGGGTTGAATTTTTAAAAAAAGCAGGTGTTATAGTAGATCAAATTCCTCTAAAATAATTAAATAAATGAGAAATTATATATATCTGATTCTTATCGCAGGTAGTACATTTCTATTAATCTATAATTATAAAAGCTTAGGAAATAATTTATTTGAATCATCTAATAATCCTGAAAAGAAAATTGAAAACTTATATTACTACTTAAAAAATTATTATGTAGACAAAATAGATTTAGATAGTCTTTCTAATGAAATTATAAAAGATGTTGTAAAAAAATTAGACCCACACTCATTTTATATTTCAAAAAACGAATTACCTATTGTAAATGAAAGTATGAGGGGAAGTTTTGAAGGAATTGGAGTAAACTTTTTTTTCATAAACGATACGGTTTCTATCATAAGAGTATTGAAAGACAGTCCAGCTGAAAAATTTGGTTTATTAGCAGGGGATAGAATCTTAATGAGCGATAAGGATACCCTTTATGGCAAAAATCTATCAAATCAAAAAATCTTAGATAAAATCAAAGGGCCAAAAGAGTCAAAAATTAATCTTGAAATCTTCAGGCCTAGTTCCGCGGAAAAATTTAATGTAAATATAGAAAGAGGGAAGGTTGATATCGCTTCAGTCTTTTTTTATGAATTGAAAGAAGATGTAGGATACATCAAAATTGATAGATTTATTAAAGAAACAGATGTTGATTTTAAATTGGCTATTGAAAATTTTAATGAAAAGAGGATTAAAAAACTTATTTTGGACTTAAGAGACAACCCTGGAGGTTACTTGTTCTCAGCTGAGAAAATTTCAGATCTATTCTTAGAAAAAGATCAAAAAATTGTGATTGTTAAGTCAAGTAAAGGTGAAATAAAAGAAAAACTCGCTTCAGGGGAAGGAATATTTAAAGACGGAAGGGTTTGCATTCTAATAAATAAAAACTCCGCATCTGCAAGCGAGGTTTTAGCTGGAGCCCTGCAAGATAATGATAGAGCCTTCATAATCGGAGAAACTTCTTTCGGCAAAGGGTTGGTTCAAAATCAATTCCCACTAGGAAGTAAAGATGCAATTCGCCTTACTGTAGCAAAATATTATACACCCTCTGGCAGAAGTATTCAAAAACCCTTTGAGTCTTATAATGACAATATTAAATACTTGATAAATGATTCAAAAAAGCCACGTGTTCAAGCTATTGACACTATAATATATTATAGCACTAATGGGAAAAAATTATTTACTAAAGGGGGAATTTTACCTGATAAAATTTTACCTAGTAAAGAAGCTAAAGCTAAAAATATTAGTTATGAAATTATATGGAATCAACTCAATCGTATGGTTATTGAAGAGGTAGACAAAAACCGTAATTTTTATTCAAAACTAAAAAGAGAAGATGTCTTAAAAGAACAATTTTTAGACAAAGCAAAATGGATTGAACTTTTAAATGTACTATCTAAAAAAAATAAAATAGATTTAAAATCAACTGATTATGAAATTATGATTAATAGTATTAGATCTATTTTAGTTTTTCAACTTTTTGACAGAAAGACTCAGATTGAAGTAAATAATTCCAATGACCCTTATATATTTGAGGCAATAAATATTCTGAAATAGTATTAGTTTAATTTCCCTTTTTTTTAAGACGTTTTATCTTAAGTGATAAAAGAAGTATTAAAAGAAGTAAAAATGAACATAGAGAAGAAAAAACTCCAATTACTGCAACTAGACTTTCATTAACAAGAGGATTATCAAAGTCTATTAAAAAGGCATTAAAGATCAGCATACCAATTGAAATCAAAATAAATACCAAAATCAAATTTTTCATCATACATTTAATATGCCCCAAATTTATCTAATTATTTTAATTTTATTCAAGTATGATTAAAATTGATGATGTTATTGTTTCTGACGAAGTATTAGAAAAAAAATTTATTTGTGATATAAATAGTTGCAAGGGACAGTGTTGCGTAAAAGGAGATGCAGGAGCTCCATTGGAAAAAGAGGATGTAAAAAAATTAAAAAAGAATTACAAACACATCAAACCATACATGACCAAAAAAGGTATTGATGAGGTTGAAAAAAAGGGTCTCTATGTTAGAGGTTCAGACGGAGATATAGAGACACCAATAATTAATGGTAAAGAATGTGCATATGCTTTTTTTGATGAAAATGGTATAGCGCTATGCTCAATCCAAAAATCATATGATGAAAAAAAAATAAATTGGGAAAAACCAATTTCATGTGGTTTATATCCTTTAAGAATAAAAAAATATAAGTCTTTTACGGCCATTAACTATCACAACTGGAGTATTTGCAAATCTGCTTGTAGTTTGGGAGAAAAAAATAAAGTGTATGTATTCCAGTTTTTAAAAAATAGTATTATCAAAAGGTTTGGAACTGAATGGTATGAAAAACTCGAGAAGATTTTTAAAAACAGAATTGATGATAAAAATTAAAAGAACCGTTAAAGGAATTGTTAATGAAATTTTCAACACCTAAAGGTTATTAAAATAAGTTATCGGAGGCTTAAATATTTATAATTTTGTTTTTTGCTTATCCAAAGTTACAAGACTTGTAGAATTAAATTCAAAATGCAATTAAAACAGTGTTATTTGACGTTTTGTAACTTTCCTAACAAAAACGGGGTTTTACAGAGGGGCGAATCCGTAAGTTACTGTCTAACAATCAATTAAAAAAAGCCACAGCGATAGTGTTTTTTTTAAAAAACTGTTTTTTGTTAAAAACTAGGCATCATTGTGGAAAAGTTGGTCTTTCAATTCTGATAAAATTTTCGAAATATTTGTTAGTACAAAAATTGTCAAAAATTCTTTAAGTAAAATGCTTTTCAATTTAATCGAAATTGAAGGGCTACTTTTTGGAGCTAATTTTTAAAAAATGAAGATAGAACACATAATCAAAAGAGACTTTACCACCAGAGTTTATGATCTAAACAAAATTACAGATGCTGTTGAAAAGGCAATGCTTGCTGTAGGGGTTGGTAATAAACAGAATGCAGAGGATATAGCTTTATTGGTAAACCAAAAGTTACTTGAAAGAAAAAAAATAGAACCAGAATATATCCCAACTATCGAACAGGTTCAGGATACAGTTGAAACCAAGCTTATGGAAAGTCAGTTTCCAGAAGTAGCAAAAGCGTATATTCTATATCGAAATAAAAGAAGTCAACAAAGACAATCAGATATCTTCGAAAAACGAATCAATTTAAAACCATATGAGTATCCAAATTTGTATGAATATGTTCCTGCTATAAGACATTCTTATTGGATTCATTCCGAGTTCAATTTCACAAGTGATATCCAAGATTTTAAATCAAGACTATCTCCAGTTGAAAAAAATGCCATCAAAAATACTATGCTCGCAATATCTCAAATAGAGGTTGCAGTAAAGTCTTTCTGGGGAGACCTCTATCATAGGATTCCTAAGCCTGAGGTCGGGTCTGTAGGATCAACATTTGCTGAAAGTGAAGTTCGCCATGCAGATGCCTATTCCCATTTACTAGAAATTTTGGGGTTAAACTCCGAGTTTAGTGAGCTCAAGAAGAAACCCGCAATAATGAAGAGAGTTCGTTATTTGGAGACTGCTCTTAGAAATTCCAAAAGCGATGACAACAGAGAATATGCAGAGGCGATCCTTCTGTTTTCATTATTTATTGAACACGTTTCGTTGTTTTCGCAGTTTTTAATTATAATGGCTTTTAACAAACATAAAAATATGCTTAAAGGAATTTCAAATGTTGTAGAGGCGACCTCTAAAGAAGAACAAATCCATGGCGATTTCGGAATTGATTTAATCAAAATTCTTCAAAAGGAAAATCCCGAATGGTTTACCTCAGACTACAACAGAAATATACACGAGCTATGCAAACAAGCTTATGAAGCAGAAAAAGAGGTAGTAGATTGGATTTTTGAAGACGGTGAAATTGACTTTTTGCCCAAGGCAGTAGTTAATGAGTTTTTAAAAAATAGATTTAATAATTCTTTAGAAAGCATTGGAATTGAAAAAGCTTTCGAAATAGACCAAGAACTAGTTTCCCAAACTGAGTGGTTCGATGATGAAATCATAGGAACCAAGCATGGAGACTTTTTTGTAAAACGTTCT
>NHEX02000004.1 GCA_002171475.2 Flavobacteriales bacterium TMED96 | reverse complement strand
TTACATTAAGGTAGGATTACCTTTAGGATTGATTCTATGGATTGTTTCAGTTATAATGATACCAATGATATGGCCATTCTAGTATGCAGTGGAACGAAAAAGATAACACTTTAACTAAAACATTTGAATTCAGTTCTTATTTAGACGGAATTGATTTTGTAAATGAAGTTGCTAACTTATCAGAACAAGAAAATCATCATCCTGATATAACAGTAGGGTATTGTAAAGTTACAATATCCTTAACAACTCATGACGCTGGTTCTCTTACAGAAAAAGATTATAAGCTTGCTAAGCTTATCGATGATTTAAATATTTGAATGATTTACCTTATAATAGTATCCATTCTTTGGTCATTTTCGTTTGGTATAATTAAATATGGTTTAAGTGGAGTAGATTCATCATACATTAGCTTCATAAGAAGTTTAATAGCCTTACTTTTCTTTTCATCAATCTCAATATATAATATTAAAAAATTCACTCTTGATTTGAAGCTAATATTGATTGGAGCTTTACAGTTTGGCTTAATGTATATTTTTTATATCCAATCATATGCATATTTACCCGCTTATTTAATAGCAACATTTACAATTACTACACCAATTTTTATAGGTCTTGCTTCAAAATATATTGCACATCAATCAATTTCAAAAAATGGTATTTATGCAATTTCACTTGTCATCATTGGATCTTTTTTAATGAGGATAAATTTTGTAAATCCACTTGATTATTGGATTGGATTTTTATTAATACAATGCGCAAACTTATTTTTTGCTTCTGGTCAGATACTTTTTAAAGAATGGAAGATAAAAAATGATGGTACAGATATACTGCATAATTTTTCACAAATGTTTTTAGGGGCAACACTTGTTACGTCTCTTTTTTATCTCTTTAGTTCGACTGGTGGCAATCAACTTTCATCTGAAAATCTATTAGCATTAATATTTCTTGGATTAATTTCAACAGGACTAGGCTTTTTGTTTTGGAATCTAGGTTCGTTGAAAGTAACTAACGACAAGTTAGCAGTAATGAACAATCTTATCATTCCAATTGCAATTCTGAATTCTTACTTTATTTTTGGAGAACAAATTGATTCTTTAACCTTTGTTCCAGGAATGATTTGTTTTTATTTCGCTTTAAAAGCGTTATAATTTGTTTCTATTCTTTTTATGATTTTCTCTAAAAGACTTAGACATTAAAAAAGATATTGGACCTTCCAAAGCAATCACTAATCTCCATATTAATGGAAAAATAAACATTTTTTTCTTTTTATCTAATGCTCTTACAATTCGTTTTACACCGTCTTCAGTCCCTATCATAAAAGGAGCCCAGGTTCCCATTGAATCTGTCATTTCGCTTTTTACAAATCCTGGACAAATAAGAGTAATATTCACATTTCTAGGTAGGGTTTTTCTCCAGCTTACACTTAATGCCTTAACGGCATGCTTTGACGCTGCATATGCGCCAGCTCCGGGCCATGCAAAGTGACTTGCAACTGAACCAATGATGGCAATGTGCCCCATATCTTTTTTAATCATAGATGGCATAAACGGTACAACAGTATTAATTACTCCGTTAACATTGGTATCAATAACTTTATTGAGTTCTGTGGGATCTCCTTTATGTAATTTATCAACAAACCCATATCCAGCATTTGCAATTACAAGGTCGATATTTGATATTTTAGATAGAAAATCATCAATAGATTCTTTGGTAGCATGTTGATCAGTTACATCTAGGCAATATGTAATAACTTTTGCACCGAGTTCTTCACATTTACTAGCAACAGAGTCCAGTTTATCTCTTCTTCTACCACTGAGAGCTAGAAAAGCACCTCTTTTAGCATATTCATATGCAAGATGTTCTCCCAAACCACTTGTTGCACCTGTTAAATAAATATTCATGCGGAATACTACAAATTTATCAGTCATAATTCCATTAAAACTATTTATATTATCGATTGTATGGCAAAAAAAGAAATAAACAGGCTATCTCAATCAATTTTTGAGAGTTATTCTTCACAGCTTTTACAAGTATCCAAAAATATTGATCAGGATATTCAGTCAGCTGCTGAGTTAATTATTAATAATTCGGGTAAGGTAGTAGTTTGTGGTTTAGGTAAATCAGGACTAATTGGTCAAAAAATAGTCGCTACTTTGTGTAGTACTGGTACGCGTAGTGTTTATATGCATGCAGCAGAAGCCATTCATGGTGACTTAGGCATATATAATCCTGGAGATCCCACTATATTAATTTCTAAAAGTGGAAATACTGAAGAATTAGTAAGACTAATTCCCATTTTGAAAGAATTTCAATCACCTTTAATTGCTATCATAGGTAATATGGATTCTTTCATTGCAAAAAATTCTGATATCATTCTCAATGGGACAGTTGAAAAGGAAATAGATCCGCTCGGAGTCGTTCCAACAACTAGTTCACTTGTTGCACTAGCAATTGGAGATGCTTTAGCTTCTGTTCTTATGGTTCAAAGAGGTTTTGATAAAAAAGATTTTGCAAGAAATCATCCTGGTGGAGAATTAGGGAAGCAATTAGCATTGAAAGTTGAAAGTGTTATGCATCCATTAAACGACGTTGCACAAATTGATGAAAATGATTCAATTAGTTCATGTGCCTCTAAGATGACCAAAAAGCCACTAGGTGCTGCACTTCATTTGGATAATGATATATTAAAGGGCATAGTTACAGAAGGGGATTTAAGAAAATCAATTGCTTCCACCAGTGATTTATCAAATTCAATTTTAGATTTTATTAATAACAATCCTATTTCAATCAACTCTTCAATATCAATACTAGATGCAATGAAAGTAATGGAAGACAGACATTCTCAAATTTCTTGTTTACCTGTTATAGATAGTGATGGGAAATGCTTAGGTCTTGTTACACTTCACGATTTATATCAAACCAAACTAGTATAAAAAGTTATCTTACAATAACCATTTTCTTGGTTTTATTGTAATCACTTTGTCCGTCAACATTCGCTCTTAATTGATAGAAGTATACTCCACTACTTACATTTTCTCCATCATCATTTTTACCATCCCGAATGGTGGTATGTTGACCTGCGCCTTTATCACCTTCATCGATTGTTCTTACAAGCTTACCAAGTGTATTATAAATATGTATTTCAACATCAACCATGTTTACAATAAGTGAAGGAATATCATACATAATAGTTGTTTGATTACTAAATGGATTAGGATAATTCTGATATAAGTTAAACTCATCAGGATTTCTAAGTTGCATCATACCATTTCCTATCATTCCATCTTTTGAGAATAGCTGATAGCTTAATTCTATATCAGTTGAAATAGGTGCTCCATCAATATTTATTACAATCTTATTGTCATTAGAAGATAGGTTTCCAAATTCAACTTCATAATACTGATTTTGTTCATCTTCATTTTCTAAAACAATGTATCCTTGTTTTTGATCTGTATTAAAGTCATAAATATTTTTTTGGTTACCAATTTCAAATCTTCCTGCCGTTATACCTTCAGGTAGTTTAATAATTATTTGATTACCAAGTATTTCTGCTTCAAACTCAGTAGGCATGATTTCAATATCTTTAGTCGTTCTTCCTTGTGCCTTTGTCCATAACCAATTTCTTGAGAAAACACTTAGATCATTAATATCATTAATATTATCAAGTGACGGCATTAAATATGGACTAGTACCTGTTGCAGGTCCAATATCCACAGTTGTTTCAACTCCAGCATTTGGCCATGCGTTTACAAAAGCATTTAAATCTTCTATATCAACATCCCAGTCATTATCAAGGTCTCCAAGCAAGGATGTATAAACAGTAAATCCTTCAATGACAAAGCTTGAGACATTTCCAGCACCATCAACAGCGGCTACTTTTAAGAAATGTTCAGTGAAATCATTTAAATCTAAACCTGTTAGTTGAAGATCTGTTAGCCCAACATCAGTAAATTGTACAATATCAGCATTATTGTTATCAGCACTTGAACCAATTCCCATAAAAAATGCTTCAATACCAGAATTATCAGACCACCCATCTACTGTAATACTCACTTCACTATTACTTCTTAAATAGCTAGTATCAACAAGATTATCTATCGTAATAGTTCCAGCAGTTGGTCCAAGGCTATCTAACAAGAAACTTACCTCATCGCTCATAGTTTCATTACCATCTGAATCTATGGCACTAACTCTATAGTACCATGTATCGCCTTGATTTAATCCCTCATGAGTATAAGAGTCTACACTAAATGTTTGCCTAAAGACAAATGTAGTATCTGGCCATGGTGTAGTTGAAGGAGATGGTTCAAAATGTTCAGAATCTATATTACCTAAAGTTCCTACTCCTAATAATGTATTACTATCTGCAGTAAATCCTTCATTTTGACTACCATATACATTATATGAAGCAAAATCACTTTCTAAGCTTCTGTTCCAAAGAAGATCAATTCCATCAACAGTTGGAACCCATTGTGTATTTGCATCATCATATTCTAATTCATTTACAACAATTAAGCCCTGTGGAGATAACGGAGCACCAGTTGGATCAAGTTGTCCAGCAGTCAATGTCATTGAGTCAAAGAACATATATCCCTGATTAACTGTTTTTACATGAATAGCAACTCTAACACTTGTCCCAGCATAAGATGATAAATCATATGTTCTCTGTTCCCAAGCTGATACCGTTTCTGTTCTTGAATCAAGGGTGACTGTAAAATCTTCAACAGCAGTACCACCAGTTGGAGAAAGTAATACATCGTATGACTCTTCACCAGCATTAGAATTGACATAAAATGATAAAAGATTATCAGTTCCAGGTCTCAGCCATAATATTGGACTAATAAGGTAGTCATCTCCAGTCCCACTTCCTGCCATTCCAAGACCTGCCATCCAATGACTATTAAATGCAGCACCATAACCAGCAGTATAATACCACCAACTAAATAATTCAGCATCATTATTTGCATTAATACTTCCAAATGCATGAACATCTCTACGTCCATCTGCCCATCCATAAGGATTCGTTTCAAATCCTTCTTCCCAAAGTGTATCTTGAACTGCAGTAGCCCAGATTAAATTATTTTTTGTAGTTACACTATTATTAGTACCATCGCTTACAGTTAATGAAACAGTGTAACGTCCAGAATCATTATAAGTGTGTGAAGGATTTTGATCACTGCTAGTAGATCCGTCACCAAAATCCCAAGACCATGATGAAACATTTCCGGTTGAACGATCTACAAAATTAACATCTAGTGGAAAAACACCAGAAGTTTTGCTTGGAGAGAAAGCTGCATTTAATGGTGCTGTTGAAGTAAACCCAGGTGAGGTAAACTGACCACGACCAAATGTACCTGCAGACATTTCTCCATCAGAATTTATTGCTAACATATCAACTCTTACGTTTGCAAGTCCATCATTAGAAGGATTCCATGTTACTGATGAGCTTGTTACGTCATCAGACACCCATACTCCAACTTCTGTGGCAATAGCTACTTGATTAAAATTATCTCTATTATATAAACCCCATCTTACAGGTATGTCTGGTAAATCACCTTCAATATCAACCCAAGCATTAGAACCTCCACCAGAAATAGTTTCATAAACTGAATTGATTCCATAATTCGATAAGGTTATTAAAATTTGATTATCATCTTTACCCACATCGATAGATGAAATATAACCAGTGGTTTGAGATGGACTAATTTCAGTGACAGCATAATTATCAGTATGAGCATCAGTAATTTTGAATACTCTTCCACTAGCTGTACCTACAAAAAGCACTCCGCTAGTATGAGGAGAAACTTTATAGGCTGAAGCACCTGACCCTAAATTAATATTGATGAAGTCATGTGCAGAAAGTGCAGTATAATTTTTTTGTCTTAAAATGCTTACGGTATCAAATGTTACATACATTGCTTTATTAACCCCATCAATCACACTTGGATTGATAAAAAATCCAGCATCAGTACCATCACTATTTGTTATATTGGAATACAAACCAAATGATTGACCTCCATTAACACTTCTAAAAATATTTCCATAAGTGGTAGCACCAAATTGATAATCAGGGTCAACTTGGTCAATATGAGCATATCCACCATCTCCACCATATACTTCTACACCAGCTTGTTTACCAGCAGTATTTAGTTTCCATGTACCATTATCTTGAGTACCGCCTAGAACGTAATTAGAATCTGTTGGATGAATTGCAGTGGAATAAAATTGTGTAGTTACCATGTTGTCATTTTTCATGGTAAATGTATTTCCACCATCTGTTGTTAAAAATACACCACCATCATTTGACATCAGGATTTTATCACTATCGATAAATACTATGTTATGGTGATCAGCATGAACATAAGGTAAAGAGAACCCTGTTCCACGCCATTCTGAAATTTCAGTCCAAGTAGTCCCAGAGTCCGTTGATTTATGTATTGATAAAGCTCCAGCAGCATAAATTGTATTAGTATCATTTGGATCGATTCCTAAAAACCCCCAATAATCCATTGAGCCCTGATAATCTCCAAATGGATTTCCACTTTCATCTTGTCCAATAGATTTTTGTGTCCAAGTAAGTCCTCCATCTTCAGATTTTCCAAGCCAAGTAATGTAACCTGTAGTTGCATTTTCAAACATTGCATATAAAACATTTGGATCGCTTGGAGAAACATCAACAAATGTTCTATCAAATGTACCTAATGCGCCAATGGTGTAGGGACTAAAAACAGCACCATCATCACTATAGAAGATTTGACCGCCACCATCTCCAAAAGTATTTGTTCTAGTACCAACAATTAATCTGTTGTTTGAATCTAGTTCTAAATCTGTAACATGATGACTTGAACCTGCTGCTATTTCTCCTAAAACTTCAGTCCAAGTAGCACCACCGTCCGTTGATTTTTGTAATCCATTTACTCCAGTATATTCTCCTTCAGATAAAGATCTTCCACCTCCAGCATAAACAGCTCCAACACCACCTTCTTCTCTAACAATAATTGTATCAATGTATTTTAAGTCTGTCGAAGAAGGGAGTTGGCTCCAAGTTGAACCACCATCTGAGGTTTTCCAAATCCCGAAACCTTTTAAACCTGAACCTCTTTTTTCTCCTGTTCCAAGATAAATTATATTAGCATTTGTTGGGTCTGAAGCTACGCAGGTAATATTTAGTGTATCCCAAAAATCAGAGACTTTTATCCATTCAGAACTTGCATTTTCAATATTTGTAATTGTCCAAAGTCCACCACTTACTCCAGCAGCCCATACTTTATTATTAGAGTTAAAATTTCCATCGAGCATTAAGGCTCTAGTTCTTCCAGCTTGTTTACTAGGACCTCTTTCTGTCCAATTGATTTCAGTTTGTCTGTTCAAATAGGAGCGAGAATTTAATTTGGCATCTCTTAATTTAATTGCATCTAAAACTCTTTCGGAAGGAACAGAGTTTGTGTTTGGATCTCTTGTCATCAGAAAATCATGATAATTTTTTAAATCGGGTCTAAGTTTTTTTGGAAGGCTTTTTACATAACTTCTTTTGAAGGATTTATCACTTAAATATTCTGTTAAATACTTTTCATTTTTAATACGTTTATTTTCATAGTAGATATTACTTAACGGCTCAAGAGAGATAGTTAAAATTAAAATTGCTACTAATATATATGTAATTTTTTTCATTGTTTTACTCATTAATTAAAATATATGCTCCAACAGCATCATTAATTGTAATATCTTCACCATCAACATCAAGCATCAAACTACCACTACCTCCAAGTGATGAATCTAGATTAATATCTACTAATGTATCAACCGAACCATTAAGAGTGAAGTTTACGGTTGCAATGACCCCATCACCATCATTTGATGGAAGATCACTTGATAAAGATGATGTATAAATGATAAC
>NHEX02000012.1 GCA_002171475.2 Flavobacteriales bacterium TMED96 | reverse complement strand
TATCAACCATTAACATTAATGTTAATTCTCTCTCTTCTTCAAAAACCTTTACAAAAGGTTGATTATATCTAGCTGTAACATTCCAATCTATTGAGCGAACATCATCGCCGTATTGATATTGGCGAACTTCACTAAAAGTCATACCTCTTCCTTTGAAAGTACTATGGTATTCTCCACCAAAGACATTGTCACTTAAACGTCTAGTTTTAATTTCAATTTTTCTAACTTTTTTAAGTAGTTCTTTGGTATCCATAAATTTTAAAAAAATGTTTACTAAGGAACTTCAACTTCATTAATTATATCTGAAATTATGTCCTCGGAAGAAATGTTTTCAGCCTCAGCCTCATAAGTAAGTCCTATTCTATGTCGAAATATATCGTAAACCACTGATCTTACATCTTCAGGGATTACATACCCTCTGTGCTTTAAAAAAGCATAACATTTTGATGCAACAGCTAAGTTTATACTTCCTCTAGGAGATGCTCCAAAGTTAATTAATGGTTTTAATTTTTCTAGATTGTACTTTTCAGGAAACCTGGTAGCAAAAACTAGGTCTAATATATAACGCTCTATTTTTTCATCCATATAAACTTCTCTAACGGTTTGTTGAGCAGTAATTATTTGCTTTGTTGTAGCTACAGGCTTGATAGAAATTGGTTTTAAATCCAAATTTTGTTTTACTATATCTTGCTCGTCTTTAATATCAGGATAATCTATAATAGTTTTCAACATGAACCTGTCTACTTGTGCTTCTGGTAGTGGATACGTTCCCTCTTGCTCCACAGGGTTTTGAGTCGCCATAACTAAAAATGGTTGCTGCAGCTTGAACGAGGTGTCACCAATGGTAACCTGCTTTTCTTGCATTGCCTCTAAAAGAGCAGACTGAACTTTTGCTGGAGCACGATTAATTTCATCTGCTAAAACAAAGTTGGCAAAAATTGGACCTTTCTTTATTGTAAAATCATTCTCTTTAATATTGTAAATCATTGTGCCGACAACATCAGCAGGTAACAGATCAGGTGTAAATTGAATTCTACTAAAATCAGCTTTAACTGCTTTACTGAGTGTGTTAATAGCCAATGTTTTTGCAAGTCCTGGAACCCCTTCAAGTAAAATGTGACCCTGCCCCAACAGACCAATTAATAATCTCTCTATCATATTATTTTGACCAACAATTGATTTATTAATTTCTAGAACTAACAAGTCGATAAAAGCACTATCCTTTTCTATTTTTTCATTTATTTTTTTAATATCAATATCTTTCTTTGAAACCATAATTTATTTTTAGCGAAACAAAATTCTTGTTTTTTTTAAGTATATCTTGTTAATAATTGGTTAAAAGTTGTGATCACATAAAAATTAAAAATGTTTATTTTATTGAAAATTAATAATATTAAATATCATGAATAGGATAATTATTGGGACTATGAATTGGGGTAAGTGGGGGAAAAATTTTTCAATAAAAGAAATGTCAGATAAAATTAAATTTTGTTTTGATCACGCGCTAAATACATTTGATCATGCAGATATATATGGTGGTTACACAACAGAAAGTGAGTTTGGCAGATCTTTCAAATTATCAGGTATCAACAGAAAAGATCTTTTTTTTATAAGTAAATGTGGTATACAATATCCGTGTGATTCAAAGAATTATGTTATTAAACATTACAATTACTCAAAACAGCACATAATTAATTCTGTGAACAATTCATTATCTAATTTAAAAACCGACTATTTGGACTTATTATTACTCCATCGTCCAAGTCCGTTGATGAATACTGATGTGATTTCAGACGCGGTTGATGAATTAAACAAAAAAGGGAAAATAAAGAATTTTGGAGTCTCTAATTTCAAACCGTCACATATTGAATTACTTTCAAAAAATGTCAAAATTTCTTGGAATCAAATTGAATTTTCAATTTCAAATTCATCTCCAATGCTTAACGGTACAATTGACTTTCATCAGGTCAATGATATAGGTACTATGGCATGGAGCCCACTTGGTAATTTTTTTAAAATAGATAGTCCAGAAAATCAAAGATTAAAAAAAATATTTAAAGAGTTAAATAAAAAGTATAACACTAATTCAGAAAATCTTCTACTGGCATGGATTTTAAAACATCCATCAAGAATTCATCCAATAATAGGAACTACAATCAATGAGAGGGTTGAAAATGCATGTGATTCATTAAAAATTAATTTAGATATTGAAGACTGGTTTAGTATTTTTGAAGCTCAAAAAGGACAGAGAGTACCTTAGAAGAAATGGAAGGAAAAATTATTTTAATAACGGGGGCAAGTAGCGGAATTGGTAAAGCCACAGCAGAAGTCCTCGGGGATGGTAAAAACAAGCTCATAATTTGTGGAAGAAGAAAAGATCGTCTTGAAAAATTAAGATCTCAAATTAATGGTGAAGTCCACATTTTAAATTTTGATGTCAGAGATAAAAAATCAGTATTTGACTCTATATCTTCAATTCCCGATAAACTAAAAAATATTGATGTTTTAATAAACAATGCTGGTAATGCACATGGTATGGATTTGTCACATGAAGCGAATCTTGACGATTGGGATGCTATGATTGATTCAAATGTAAAGGGTCTTATTTATGTTACTAAAGCAATACTCCCTATAATGACCAAAAGAAATGAAGGCCAGATAATAAATATGGGTTCAATCGCTGGATTTGAGGTTTATCCAAAGGGAAATGTCTACTGTGCGAGCAAATTTGCAGTTGATGCATTCACAAAAGGTTTGAGAATTGATTTAAATAAATTTAATATTCGAGTTTGTGCAATTCATCCTGGACTCGTAGAAACAGAATTTTCAATGGTAAGATTCAAAGGGGATTTGCAAAAATCGAAAAAAGTTTACAAAGACATTAACCCATTAAATCCATTTGATGTAGCAAATGCTATCAACTATATGATAAATGTTCCTCTAAGAGTTACCATTTCTGATCTTACAATTTTAGCTACAGATCAAGCAAATGCAACAATAATTAATAGAAAATAACTTTTACTTAACACCAAGCATTCTTAAAGCAAAGCTCTCCGGGCTTTCTTGATAAATCCCTGAGAATTTTAAATTTGCTTCAATTGCGTTTTTTCTAAGATAGTCAGCATGTAAAAAACTATGATAGAGCACATCAAAATCTATCTCATTATTCGTATTTATAATATCTTTTCCCGCCCTATTTGAAATGTAAAAAGGTGGGTCCATTTTGTCCATCATCGATGAATAGTCAAGTTTTTCGAGTAACTTTCCGTCTGGCTCACCTTTATAAAAATTTAAATAAATTTTATCTAGTTCTGAATATAATTTTCTCATTTCGTCAATATTGAATCCGTTAAAAACTTTTTCCCATTTGTAAACATTATAGGAGGACTGAGCTTCTATAGCTAGAATACCCGAGATTCTTTGAAATTTATTATCTTTAAAACCATTCCAAAGTGATATTCCAGCCCCCGCTGAGACACCTGAGAGAAGTATACCTTCGTCTTTTAAGTTCAATAATTTTCTTTTTTGTTCTAAAAATGAAATTACGTTTTCACCATCTTCAAGTGAGGTTAGTATTCCCTTTGAACCGTCAGAGTCCAGAAAAGAATAATTAGCACTCACTATAATTATACCTTCTTTTATAATTTTTAAAAAAATGCTTGATAAATATTCTTCAAAAATATCTGATTTGTCTCCTCCTACAAATGCACCTCCATGGAAGAAAATTAGAAGACCTTTAGGACTTTCAATGTCTGGTATGTGAATATCTAATTTATTCCTTGATTTTTCTCCATATATAACATTTTCAAAAAAGATAGAATTGTCGTCAATTCTCGAAACCGAAGCCTTTACACCAAAATTCAACTCTAAATCTTTTAAATTATAACTATTTTCCTCATTTGTACAGCTTATAAAGCTTACTATTATAAAAACCAAGAGATATTTTGGATTCGTCATGGAATTCGAGAATTCATATATTTTATTCACTTTTTTAATTTAAAAAATGATTATTGAATGGATATCTTGTGATATGAATTTTTTTAATCTCTTTGAAAATGTTTTTTTTCAAATCATCAATTTTTTCCTTTTTTAATGCAGATATAAAATAGGCTTTACCATTTATCCTAGACATCCACGTTTTTTCCCATTCTTTAATTGTATAATGCTTTGAGGTCTTATTTGTGACTAAATCGTCTTCTTCAATTATTTCTGGCACATATGCATCAATTTTATTAAAAACTAAAACAATTTTTTTATCACTACATCCAATTTCTTTAAGAATTAAATTAACTGAGTTTATATGATTTTCAAAACAATCATGAGAAATATCCACAATGTGTAATAACAAATCCGCTTCATGTATTTCATCTAAAGTACTTTTAAAAGACTCGATTAGTTGAGTAGGTAGTTTACGGATAAATCCGACGGTATCACTTAATAAAAAAGGTATATCTTCTATAACAACTTTTCTAACCGTGGTGTCAAGAGTGGCAAACAATTTATTTTCAGCAAATACATTACTTTTTGATAATATGTTCATTAAAGTTGATTTTCCAACATTCGTGTAGCCAACCAATGCAACCCTAACTATGCTTCCTCGATTATTCCTCTGAGTCTTCATTTGCTTGTCAATACTGATTAGTTTTTTTTTAAGTAGAGAAATTTTATCTCTAACTATTCTTCTATCAGTCTCTATTTCAGTTTCTCCAGGACCTCGCATACCAATTCCTCCTCTTTGCCTTTCAAGGTGAGTCCAAAGCCCCTTTAATCTAGGTAAAAAATATTCGTATTGAGCAAGCTCTACCTGAGTTCTTGCATAACTTGTTTTAGCTCTTTGTGCAAAAATGTCTAAAATTAGAGCAGTTCTATCCATAATTTTAGATTTTAATAATTTTTCCAAATTAAATTGTTGAGTAGCCGATAGCTCGTCATCAAAAACAACACTTGAAACCTCATTTAGTTTAACTAAACTTTTGATGTGATGCAATTTACCACTTCCAATAAATGTTTTTGGATTAGGAACTATCATTTTTTGTGTTATTCTTTTTACAACTATTCCTCCAGCTGTCCTAACTAAAAATTCAAGTTCATCAAGGTATTCAATTGATTGATTAAAGTCATCTGCTTTTTTAATTAATCCGACTATAATGACTTTTTCTAGTGATTTTTTATTGATGTCAAGCATCTTAGATATCCCAGTATTTTAATTTTAATTCATCACCATCAAATTCAGCATAAGAATAGTGATCAATCCAATCTCCTAAATTAATGTACCTAGACTCTTTATCAATTTTTATATCACATGGATAGTGCTGATGTCCAAAAAGAAAAAAATCTCTTTTCTTTACTTTATTTTTCATTTTTGCATAATCAATTAACCAATTGTTCTCTTGCTTTTGAAGTTTTTCATTTCTCTTCCCCGATATGATTTTATTTTTAACCGAAAAATAATGTCCCAATTTCATGCCTATATCTGGATGTATCCATCTAAATATTGTTTGAAAAAACGAATTCCTAAAAATTTTTTTCATGATTTTGTAACCAATATCGTTAGGACCTAACCCATCTCCATGACCAATGAAAAAAGTCTTTCCTTCAATTTGAAATTCTTTAGTTTGATAATATACTTTGATTCCTAATTCTTCTTCAAAGTAATTGATCATCCATTGATCATGATTCCCAACAAAAAAATATACAGGGATTCCTCTATCAGAAATCTCAGCAATTTTACCAAGTACTCTTACAAAACCTTTTGGAACAACTGTCTTGTATTCATACCAAAAGTCAAATAAGTCACCAAGTAAAAAAAGAGCCCCAACTTCTTTATCAACATAATTTAACCATTTTAAAAAATGTGATTCCCTAATTTTACTTTCATTTATATTTGGAGCTCCCAAGTGGTTATCAGAGGCGAAAAAAACTTTCTTTCCTTTTGGTATTGCAATTTTATTTTCCATTGTTTTTCTAGAAAATTAATTTAATGCGCCATATAGATCATCAATAAGATCATCAATGTCTTCAATTCCAACACTGAGCCTTATTAAAGAATCTAATAATCCACTTCTTTCTCTCTCTTTTTTTGGAATAGAAGCATGAGTCATGCTTGCGGGATGACCAACTAAACTTTCAACACCTCCTAAGGATTCTGCTAAGGTGAAAACATTCATTTTCTTAATGATTTTTTCAGCCGTTTGATAATTTGCTCCTTTAGGAATAAATGAAAGCATTCCTCCAAAATCTTTCATTTGCTTTTTCGCAACATCAAAGAACCTGCTGTTTTTAAAACCTGGCCAATAAACCTTATCAATTTTTTTATGTTTCTGTAAAAATTCTGCAATTTCTCTACAATTTTCACAATGTCTTTGCATTCTAACATGGAGAGTTTTTATTCCTCTTAGAGTCAAAAAACAATCCATAGGTCCTGGAACAGCACCAGAGGCATTTTGAATAAAGGCAAGTTTTTCCGCTATTTCATCATTGCTTGTAACGATTGATCCCAAAATTAGATCACTGTGTCCTGCAAGATATTTAGTGGCTGAATGCATTACTATATCCGCTCCCAAATCAAGAGGCTGTTGAATATATGGTGAGGCAAAAGTATTATCAACGGCAGTTAAAATATTTTTACTTTTGGCTAGTTTACAAACTGTTTGAATATCAATTATATTCATCATTGGATTTGTTGGGGTTTCAATCCAAATTAACTTGGTCTTAGAATTGATTTTATTTTTTAAATTTTCTACCCTGCTTAAATCTTCGAAATGAAATTTTAATCCAAATCCAGAAAATATTTTTTGAAATAGCCTGTATGAACCACCGTATAAATCATAAGTAGATACAATTTCATCACCTGGTTTAAGAAGTTTCATTATTACATCAATTGCAGCCAACCCTGAAGCAAACGCAAGTCCATACTTGCCGTTTTCAATAGAAGCTAATGAGTTTTGTAGTGCTTCTCTAGTTGGGTTATGAGTTCTACTATACTCAAACCCCTTGTGAACCCCTGGTGATTCTTGTTTATATGTTGAGGTTTGATAAATTGGTGGCATAACAGCTCCATACCCTTTTTCAAATATCTGCCCGCCGTGAATCGTTTTTGAATTAAACTTTAGCTTTTTTTTCACCATTAAATTATTATACAAAGTTAATACAATACCTTAATTATTATTTGATTTAAATAAAATTGATTTAATTTGCTGGTTCAAAAAAAAGAATGAATCAATTCATATATCTAAGTACTTGTGACACTTGCAAGAGCATTTTAAAAGAAGTTAATCTCCCAAAAGATATAACACTTAGAGATATAAAGAAAACCCCTCTTAAACCAAATGAGCTAAAATCATTTAAGAACATTACTGGAACTTTTCGTTCACTTTTAAATAATCGAGCACAAAAACTTAAAAATATTGATAAATCAGTTTTAAGTGAAGAAAAAATTTTTTCATTATTAAATGAACATTACACTTATTTAAAAAGACCTATTCTTTATTTCAATGGTCAACTTTTTATTGGCAATAGTAAAAAAAATATAGAGGAAATTAAAAATATTTTTTAATGGATATGAGGGGGGTTGCTTTTTTAGCTGCAATTGGAGCAACTACCATTTACGCGCTAAACCACACTATTGCAAAAGTTATCATGCCAAATTACATTGGAGCTTTTGGACTGGTTTTGCTTCGCGTAATTGGAGCTACCATTCTATTTTGGATTGCAAGTTTATTTATAAAAAGTGAAAAAATAGAATTTAGCGATTACCCAAGACTTTTAACAGCTTCTATCTTCGGAATGTGTGTTAATATGCTAGCGTTTATTAAAGGGCTTAGTTTATCCACTCCTATTAATGGGGCTGTTATAGTTACTTTAACCCCTCTTTTTGTATTAATTATTTCTACAATCTTAATTAAAGAGAAAATAACATTTACAAAATTTGGAGGAATCATATTAGGATTTTCCGGTGCTGTAACTCTAATTGCATATGGAAACTCTTTCACATTAAATGCTCCAAATATTCCGTTAGGAAATATGTTGATGGTTTGCAACGCATTGAGCTTTGGAACTTACTTAGTTATATCTAAACCTCTTGTTAAAAAATATTCTACTATTACTTTAATGAAGTGGATGTTTCCTCTAGGTGTTTTATATAATCTCCCCTTTACTTTAAATGAATTTATTTTGGTTGATTGGTTAAATCTCCCTTTTCATGCAATTTGGAGAATGGGTTTTGTTGTAATCTGTACTACTTTTCTAGCCTATCTCTTTAATATGTTTGCCCTTCAATACCTTAAACCAACTACCATCAGTTCATTTACTTACTTTCAACCAATCATTGCAGTTACCTATGCTTCCATTACTGGTAATGATAAACTAGACTGGATAAAATTTTTGTCATGTTTGATGGTTTTTTGTGGTGTCTATTTAGTAACAAAAAGGGGGGGAAAGAAAAAATTTACAGCTAATAATTCATAAATTGCAGATTATAATTTCTATGAAAAAAATAAAAATTCTCATATTACTAACTATTCTCATCTCATGCGGAGGGAACCCAGACAATAACAAAAACAAATTTGAATACAAAAAAATAGAAAAAAAGGATGATTTTTTAGATAAAAAATCTAAAGAAACCGTCATCATACTAAATTCAAATGATCTAATGAAATTTGATAAAAATGAATTGAGAGTTTTTGAAGGACAGAAAATCACTTTAACTCTTAACCATACTGGTAAAATGAGCAAGGAAATCATGGGTCACAATTTTGTTCTTTTAAAGAAAGATACTGATCTGAATGATTTTGCACAGAGAGCCATGCTTGCTAGAGAAAATGAATATATTCCCAATGGAGACGAAACCATTATTTACACCAATCTAATTGGTGGTGGCGAAAGTGATACAATTACTTTTACTGCTCCAGAAAAGGGCTCTTATACATATATATGCACATTTCCTGGACATTACGGTCTGATGAAAGGTATTCTAATAGTAAACTAGTTTAAATTGCCCAAATTAAACCTCCAGTAGTTTCTTCTAAATCAACACATCCTTTTTGTTCTCCTGGAACAGGTCTGTAATCTAGTACCTTTTCCCCTATATATTCATTAAATCTATACCCCCTAGCAGTCCACTGTCTAAGGGTTATTAATGAAGAGAATGCAAGAGCCTCTTGTGGGGCATCAGCGAAATTTAATTCCTTCGGGTTTTTTGACCAATAATTTTTTGCTGACATGCTCCACTTTTTATTTGTAGAATTTTCAGCCAGTAAGAACTTCTTTAACTGATTTTCGTAATCATTGATTTTTAATTCACCTATTTTATCTTTTGAGGCTGAGTTAAGAGTATCATTAATTAGGCACTCTAAGCTAAACAAATAGCTTCTTTGAGATTCTTTATTCAATATAAGTTTGGCACAAATATCAATCCATTTGTGCAATCCAAGCTCCAATCCCCCTGGAATATCTTTTGTTTTGGGAATTATAAGTTCAATGAAATTTGATATGAAATCAATTTGGGAATTTGACAAAAGTTTAGGGGTCCAATTTAATTCATTTTGGCAACTACTAAGTAAACTTACTAAAGTAGGGGTTGCGGAAACTGCTCCTAAGGAAAACCCAATGTTTTTAAGTGCTTTTCTCCTATTCATAATTATATATTCATTTTCTTAAGCTCATTCACAGCGTGATTTACAGCTCTAGCTGTCATCGCCATATATGTGATAGAGGGATTTGTACATCCAGCTGAAG
>NHEX02000013.1 GCA_002171475.2 Flavobacteriales bacterium TMED96 | reverse complement strand
TGAATTTCTTCGTCTAAATATTTTCCTTTATTAAGGTCAACAATTTGTTTAACAAGATCACTTGCAAAAGAATTTCCATCAACACTTGGTTTGAAATATACCTCAGATTTTAATGAGTCCCCTCTAAGAGCTACAACATTTTCAATTCCTAAAAAATCTAAATCTATGAGCAGGTTTTCAGTTTCTTCTTTTGAAAACCCTCCACAAAGAACATGTGGAACAGCATCTATATTATATTTATTTTGCAGGGCAGCACATATTCCTACTGTTCCTGGTCTNTTTCTTATGACATGTTTTTGCAACAAACCGTTATCTAGCTCTTTGTAAACACACTCCTCTCTATGATAGGTTACATCTATAAAGGGTGGTTTAAACTCCATAAGTGGATCAATTGCATTAAAAATCGATTCAAGATTTTGTCCTTTTAAAGGCGGTAAAATCTCAAAAGTAAATTGAGATGAATCGTTCTTATTTTTAAGATGATCTATAATTTTCATATTTTAAAAGTTTAAATTTGGTTTTAACCACTTAATNGCATTTTCAAGAGTTATTTTTTTTCTANNTGCATAATCCTCTACTTGNTCTTTAGAAATTTTCCCCAATCCAAAATATTTTGCACTNGGATTTGCAAAATAATATCCTGAAACAGAGGACGCAGGCCACATCGCTAGACTTTCTGTCAATGAAACACCAATATTTTTTTCAACATTAAGAATATTCCAAATTGTTTTTTTCTCTAAATGATCTGGACATGCAGGATATCCTGGAGCAGGTCTAATNCCAGAGTANTTTTCTTTAATTAAATCATNATTNTTAAATTTNTCNTNTGGTGAATANCCCCANTNTTNNGTTCTCACCTTTTTGTGTAAATATTCTGCATATGCTTCAGCCAATCTATCGGCTAAAGCTTTTACCATTATTGAGTTATAATCATCGTTTTTATTTTCATAGTATTTGGATANNTTGTCTGCTCCAATACCNGTAGTAACACAAAAAACACCNANATAATCGNAATGTCCAGTATTTTTNGGAGCAATATAATCAGANAGAGNNANGTTNGGTTTATCATTTCTTTTCATNAGCTGTTGNCTTAATGTATAAAAAGTTCCCANAAGNTTTTTTTTATCCTTTGGANAATATACCTCAATATCGTCACCTACGCTGTTAGCGGGNAATAACCCAAAAATAGATTTTGCTTGAAGAGATTTATTTTTTANAATTTTTTGAAGNAACTGATTAGCATCNGAAAATAATTCTTTAGCTTGTTTACCAACAATTTCATCATCCAATATTTCGGGATATCGACCATGTAAGTCCCAAGATCTAAAAAAGGGACTCCAATCAATATATTCAATTAAATCCTCTAAATTTTGATTTTTTGTAATTGAGATTCCGCAGTTGTTAGGTTTGGTGGGTTCAAACTCTTCCCAATTTAATTTTAATTTATTTTTCCTGGCTGATTCTATCGTTATAAGTTCTTTTTTAACTTGCCTTTGTAAAAATTTATTTCGAAAATCTTCATATTCTTTCCTTATTGTTTGTTTATAGACTATTGAAGTTTTTTTATTTAAAAGACTTCCTGCCACAGTTACTGCTCTGGATGCATCATTCACGTGTACAACTGGAGTGTTTAATTCTGGGGCTATTTTCACAGCTGTATGTGCTTTGGAAGTTGTAGCTCCTCCTATTAATAGGGGAATATTTATTTTCTGTCTTTTTAGCTCCTGAGCTATAAAAATCATTTCATCCAAAGACGGTGTGATTAATCCAGATAATCCGATGAGATCAACATTTTTATCTTTTGCTGTTTTTAAAATTTTTTCCGGTGGTACCATGACTCCCAAATCTATTATTTCAAAGTTATTACAGCCTAGAACAACACTAACAATATTTTTTCCAATATCATGTACATCTCCTTTAACGGTTGCCATTAGAATTTTACCAGCAACTTTTTGTTTTCCACCTTCTTTTTCTGACTCGATGTAGGGTAACAGGTATGAAACTGCGTTTTTCATCACTCTAGCAGATTTAACGACTTGTGGTAAAAACATTTTACCAGAACCAAACAAATCTCCAACCACATTCATTCCATTCATTAAAAAGACTTCAATGACCTCTATCGGCTTATCAACTATTTTTCTTGCCTCTTCAACATCATTATGTATAAATTTATCTATACCTTTTACTAAAGAATGAGTAATTCTATCTTGTAAATCTAATTTTCTCCAGGACTTTTCTTTGTGTTTAATTGTTTTATTTTCATCAGAAAGGTCTTCAGCAAATTCTAACAATCTTTGGGTTGCATCATCCCTTCGATTTAATAAAACATCCTCAATGTGTAGAAGTAAATCCTTAGGTATTTCATCATAAACTTCAAGCATTTCAGGATTTACAATGCCCATGTTCATCCCATTTTTAATTCCATGATATAAAAAAGCAGAATGCATTGCTTCTCTGACTTTATTGTTACCTCGAAAAGAAAAAGAAACATTGCTTACTCCTCCACTGACACTTGCATAAGGTAAATTTTTTCTTATCCATTTGGCTGAATTAAAAAAATCTACAGCATTTTTCTTATGCTCTTCCATACCTGTTGCAACAGGGAAAATATTTGGATCAAAGATGATGTCCTCAGGAGGAAAATGAACTTTTTTTGTTAAAATTTTGTATGCCCTTTCACATATTTGAATTCTCCTCAAATAATTATCCGCTTGCCCATTTTCATCAAATGCCATAATAACTACTGCAGCACCATACCTTCTAATCTTGATAGCATTTTCAATAAATTTCTTTTCACCCTCTTTTAAACTTATAGAGTTCACTACGCACTTACCTTGAACTAGTTTTAGCCCGGCTTCTAGAACTTCCCATTTAGAAGAATCAATCATGATTGGAATCCTAGAAATATCTGGTTCGGAAACAATTAAATTTAAAAATTTTGTCATTGCCTGAACTCCATCAATCATACCTTCATCCATGTTTACATCCAAAATCTGTGCTCCACCTTCAACTTGATTCCTTGCCACTTCAACAGCAGATTTAAAATTTTCTTCCTTTATGTATTTTAAAAATTTTTTAGATCCAGTAACATTAGTCCTTTCTCCAATATTTACAAAATTAGTTTCTGGGGTTATAATCAGTGGTTCTAAACCAGATAACTTTAAATACTTATCCATCGTCAAATTCAAATTTTTCTAGGTTTGTAATTTCTAGCAACTTCNGCTATTAATCTGATGTGTTCGGGCTTTGTTCCACAACAACCTCCNACTATATTAATTATATTTTCTTTTAAATAATTTTCAATNAGTTCTGACATTTCAATTGGTGTTTGGTCATATGCACCAAATTCATTAGGAAGACCTGCGTTTGGGTGAACAGATGTATANCTNGCAGTAATTTTTGACAATCTTTTTACGTAAGGTAAAAGTTGNTCNGCTCCTAAAGCACAATTAAAACCGATGCTTAAAAGTGGAATATGAGAAATTGCAATAACAAATGCTTCTACAGTTTGGCCCGACAAGGTTCTCCCACTTGCATCCGTAATTGTTCCACTAACCATGACTGGAATATCTAGTTTTTTTTCGCTTTTTATTTTATCAATTGCAAATAATGCCGCTTTAGCATTCAAAGTGTCAAAAATTGTTTCTACAAACAAAATATCAACACCACCNTCGATTAAGCCAAGAATCTGCTCAGNATAACAGTCTACTAAATTGTCAAATGATACAGCTCTGTAGGCAGGATCATTTACATCTGGAGATAAACTCGCTGTTCTGTTAGTTGGTCCAATTGAACCTGCAACAAAGACTTCGGATTTTTTTCTTTTATAACAAAACTCTTCTTTTGCTTCNTTGGCGATTTTAGCGCCAGCATGATTAAAATCNTAAGCATATTTTTCCATTCCATAATCTGCAAGACTTATNGATGTAGAATTGAAAGTATTTGTCTCTATTATATCAGCCCCAGCNTCTAAATAATCCNNATGTATAGATTTGATTAACTCAGGCTTAGTTATATTAAGAAGGTCGTTATTTCCTTTTAAAGGCTTTTTATGATTAATAAAACTTTTTCCTCTAAAGTCATTTTCATCAAGAGTGTGATTTTGGATCATGGTGCCCATTGCTCCGTCTAATANCATTATTCTTTCCTTAAGGATTTTTTCTATCATCTTTGTTCAATATGGTTGCAAATGTTTAAAAATGAATTTTTATTAAAAATTCTATATTCTTTTACCGTTAAGAATAATGTTAAAATTTATAGTTGCAACACTGTCTATCATTTTAGAAACGGAACAGTACTTTTGGTAAGATAATTCTGCAGCTCTTTTGGCCTTTTCACTAGAAATATTTTCTCCGTCTATGAAAATTTCAATATCAATTGAATCAAATGTTGAAGGAACTTTATATTTATCTCTATTACCTAAAACTTTCATTTTTAGTGACGTTGGATTGATTTTTTGTTTATTCAAAATGTCAATTATATCAATACTACTGCACCCGGCCAGACCCATAAGTAAAACTTCCATTGGACTGACCCCTCTTACAACTCCAGATTTTTTTGACCTATTGTCTAAAAAAACTCTGTGCCCANGTGTGTTTTTTGCTTCAAATAGATAATCGCTGTTTACTCTTTCTANTGTTATTTCCATTTTTAGATTCAATTAATATTTTACTTAAAATTTTCGACATTTTTTCATTTTCTATTAAAAAACCATCGTGCCCATGTACAGATTGTATGATATGGTGATAAACATTTNGTTTAACTGACTTGATCAAGTTGTAGGTATAAATATCTCTATCAAGTGTAAAATAATAGTCACTATCAATACTTACAATATGTATGTTAGATTCAATTTTAGATAACACTTCCTTTGGTTCTTTNTAGTCTTTAGTAATATCTACAGTTGACAANAAGTGATTCATCGCGATATAAGCCTTAAGATTAAATCTTTTTAACAGACTTTCACCATGAAATGAAAGCCATTCCTCAACTAAATAGCTGCCCTTTTCGTTTTTTTTATTTGAAAATCTATTATTTAAGGAAATGGGAGTTCTATAACTTAACATAGCATGTATTCTGGCGTCTTCGACTGGATTTTGAGAGTTTTTTAAAATTCTTTTTTGTAAATAAGTGTTAGCTAAAATCCAATCCGATGTTTGCCAATCACAAGCTATAGGAATAATGTTTTCAGCAAATTTATTTTTTAACGAAGCCATTTCCCATGTTATACCTCCTCCAATAGATCCACCAACAATTGCGAATAAACTAGAAACACCAATTTTTTCAAGACCTAAATAAAATATCTTGGCTATATCNTTACAGCTCAATTCCTTATAATTTTCAATTGTTGGATGATAATATCCGTTGCCAGGTATGTCAAAAGCAATAACAGTGAAATAATTCAGATCAATAGCTTTATCGATCCCCACAATTTCTGTCCACCAACCTTTGTCTCCAGTTAAACTTGAATTACCTGTTAAAGAATGATTCACAAGTATAATTGGTGAATCGCCAATCTCTTTACCATATAGTTGATAGGATAGAGAAATACTATCNAATATAAAGCCAGTATTTGATTTAAAATTTTTTATATCAATGCTATCCAATTTTGGCATATTAAAAATTATATTTTTNCAAATGATTGTTTTAAATCTTCTTTCAAATCACCTAAGTTTTCAATTCCAACAGATATTCTTACCAGATCAGGTGTAACACCAGTANTTTTTTGTTCATCGACGTTTAATTGTGAATGCGTTGTACTTGAAGGATGAATTATTAAAGATTTTGTATCCCCAATATTGGCTAGTAGCGCAAATATTTTTGTGCTTTCNGCAACTTTTTTTTGCACCTTCAAAACCTTTTTTTAGACCAAATGTAACAATACCACTTGAACCTTTTTTAAGATATTTTTCAGCTAGTTGATTATATTTTGATGACTTAAGTCCGGGATAATTTACCCAACTTATTTCACTCTGCTCTTCCAACCATTTAGCAATATTTAATGCATTTTCAGAATGCTTTTGCATTCTAACTTCTAAAGTTTCTAAACCTTGAATTACTTGAAAACTGTTTAACGGACTTGGTGCACTACCTAAATCTCTTAAACCTTCAACTCGAGTTTTAGCAATAAACGCTAATGATCCGAGAGCTTCATGATATTTTAGACCGTGATAAGAAGGTGATGGTTCAGTGAATTCAGGGAACTTCCCACTGGAATAATCAAATGTTCCAGCATCAATTATTATCCCCCCAAGAGTAGTTCCATTTCCAGTAATATATTTTGTGAGAGAGTGGATTACTATATTAGCTCCGTGTTCTATGGGATTTAAAAGTGAAGGCGTAGCTATNGTATTGTCAACTATAAAAGGGACTTTAGCATCTCTTGCGTGTTTACTAATTCCTTCCAAATCAATTACATCTAGTTTTGGATTTCCTAAAGACTCAGCAAAAAAAACTTTGGTGTTTGGCTTAAGAGCAGCTCTAAAATTATCAACATTGTCTGGATCAACAAAAGTGGTAGTTATGCCAAACCTTGGAAGTGTATTGTTAAGCATGTTGTACGTTCCACCATATAGACTATTTGACGCAATAATATGGTCACCTGATTTTAATAAAGTCATAAAGGTGGTTGCAATCGCAGAGGTCCCAGAAGCAGTTGCTACTGCGGCAACACCTCCTTCTACGGCTGCTAATCTTTGTTCTAAAACATCATTAGTAGGGTTATTAAGTCTAGTGTATATATAACCGGACTCTGATAGCGAAAATAAATTTGCCGCATGCTCAGAGTCATTAAAAACATAAGATGTTGATTGATAAATTGGTACCGCTCTGGTGCCTTGTGTTTGTTTGACATCATGCCCCGCATGAAGTGCCTTAGTTGCTAATTTTAAACTCATTTTTCAAATATTTATTTATTTAAGTAATTATTTATTTTTTGAACGTAATTCAAATTTTCCCAAGTAAATAAATCCACTTTGTGATTTACTTCTTGATTATTTTTGTTTAGAAAAATTTTATTAATTTTTTTATGTTCTCTTCCCATATGACCATAAGATGAAGTTTCAAAGTAAATGGGATTTCTAAGAAATAGATTTTTTTCAATTGAGTAGGGCCTCAAATCAAATAATTTATAAATCATCTCAGTAATTTCTGAATTTGTTAAATTAGNCTTCGAGGTCCCAAAAGTANTTACATTAATTGAAGTGGGCTCTGCTATTCCAATTGCGTAGCTCAATTGAACTAGTATTTTACTTGCAACTCCTGAAGCAACTAAATTCTTTGCTATATGCCTTGCTGCATAGGCTGCACTTCTATCTACTTTACTAGGATCTTTACCACTAAAAGCTCCACCTCCGTGTGCTCCCCATCCACCATAAGTGTCAACGATTATTTTTCTTCCAGTAAGACCGGTATCTCCNTGAGGTCCACCTANAACAAATTTGCCAGTTGGGTTAACAATTATTTTGGTATTTTCATTATACATAGACCTTATTTTTTGATGCTCATTATCAAAAACTCGAGGTAATAAAATTTCGACAATATCTTTTTTAATCTTGTCAACCATTTCTTTATCGTCTTTTGAGAAGGGATCATGCTGCGTTGAGACTAGAATTGTGTCAATAGAAACTGGAATTCCATTTTTGTCATATTCTACTGTAACCTGTGATTTAGAGTCAGGNCGTAAATAGTTAATTTGATTTCCTTGTCTTCTTAAAATAGATAATTCTTTGAGAATCTTGTGAGATAAATCCAACGTTAAAGGAATCAAATTTGTTGTTTCATCAGTTGCATAACCAAACATTATTCCTTGATCACCAGCGCCTTGGTTTATCTTATCACTTTTTTCAACACCTCGATTTATATCCTCTGATTGAGAATGAATTAAACAAGAAACTTCACATTCATCAGCGCTAAATTTAATTTTAGAGTCTGTATATCCAATTTTTTTAATGGTTTCTCTAANAATTTTTTCAATATTTATTGTGGCTTTTGATTTGATCTCTCCTGCAACTATTACCTTATTGGTCGTGACCAATGTTTCACAAGCTACTTTGCTTTCAGGGTCTAAAGCTAAATAATTATCAAGAATTGCATCACTAATTTGATCTGAAACTTTATCTGGGTGACNTTCACTAACCGACTCAGATGTAAAAAATNTACTCATTTTAATTGCTTTCGGGAAGGATTTGAAGATTACTCTTTGAAAGCAATTCTGCTTTAGCATTTTTTTTTCGAGGTTTGCAATCAGACAAATCCTTCCTCGTTACTTCNNCAAATATAATAAATTTTATTACAAATTAGTCTAAAAAAATACATGCTTAATTTTTATTTANAAAAATTGGTATTATTTTAGTGAACTTGCTANAACATANTTTAATNCNATATTCATGCACATAGCTATCGCCGGAAATATTGGGGCTGGAAAAACCACACTTACAAAATTATTAGCAAAACATTACAGGTGGCAGGCACACTATGAAGAAGTTTTAGAAAACCCATATTTAGATGACTTTTATCATGAAATGGAAAGATGGTCGTTCAATCTACAAATTTATTTTTTATATAATAGATTTAGTCAAATTCTTGATATTCAAAAAAGTGGAAAGAAGATTATACAAGACAGGACTATTTATGAAGATGCTTACATATTCGCTCCGAATTTACATTCAATGGGATTGCTAACAAAAAGAGATTTCGAAAACTATAAAAATATGTTTTCTCTAATGGAAAAACTGGTAAAAGGCCCTGATATAATGATTTATTTAAGGAGCAGTATTTCAAAACTTGTTGAAAATATTCATCTAAGAGGGAGGGAATTCGAAAACTCAATAAGCATTGATTATTTAAGTAGATTGAATGAGCGTTATGAAGCGTGGGTCCATAATTACGATAAAGGTAAAATTATTTCAATTGATGTAGATAAAGTAAATTTTGTAGGAGATCCAAAGGCATTTGGTAGTGTTATAAACCTTATTGATAAGGAGATCAATGGTTTGTTCTAATTCTAATAATTAGTAGTATCAAACTAAAATTCTAATTATATTAAATACTATATTTGCCTCAAAATTTATGATATGAATCCAATCTCTTTAGTCCCCCTCTCTGGTATAATAGCTCTAGTTTTTGTTTATGTAAAAAACAGATGGGTATCATCAAATGATGTCGGTTCTGAAAAAATGGAAAGAATTGCAAAAAATATTTCTGATGGAGCAATGGCTTTTCTCAAGGCTGAATATAAAATTTTATCCGTTTTTGTCTTCTTTACTTCTATTTTATTAGCTCTAAAGGGAGAAAATGAAGGGACTAGTTGGTTAGTATCTATTTCCTTTATACTTGGAGCAGTTTGCTCTGCTCTAGCAGGTTTCATTGGTATGAAAGTAGCCACTAGAGCAAATGTTAGGACAACCGAAGCGGCTAAGCATTCTCTTGGAAAAGCACTTGAAATTGCTTTTTCAGGCGGAGCAGTTATGGGGTTAGGAGTAGTAGGATTAGGAGTTCTTGGAATTGGTTCACTTTTTATTGTATATTCAGAGCTTTTCGAAAGTACAGATACTGTTATTAAATTAATATCAGGATTTTCATTGGGTGCCTCTTCAATAGCATTATTTGCTAGAGTTGGTGGAGGGATTTATACAAAAGCTGCAGATGTTGGAGCAGATTTGGTTGGTAAAGTTGAAGCAGGTATTCCAGAAGACCACCCATTAAATCCAGCAACAATTGCTGATAATGTAGGCGATAATGTTGGTGATGTTGCAGGAATGGGAGCAGACTTATTTGAATCTTTTGTAGGTTCTATAATTGGAACAATGGTTCTTGGAGCTGCGTTTATGAATCTTAATGAGTTTCAGGGAAAAGAAACCAATGCTGTAATTTTACCATTATTTATTGCTGCAACGGGAATAATTATGTCGATAATTGGAACTTTTTTTGTTCGAGTAAAAGAGGGTGGAAGTCCACATAAAGCTCTTAATACTGGTGAGTTTTTATCTGCTTTTTTTGTTTTAGTAGCAACATATTTTTTAATTGATTTTTTCTTACCATCTTTATGGATGTTTGAAGGGAAAGAGTACACATCAAATGGTGTTTTTTTTGCAACTATCTCTGGACTAATCGTTGGCCTTTGTGTTGGAAAAGTGACTGAATACTACACTGCAACTGGAAAATCGCCAGTACTTTCGATAGTTAGACAATCTGAAACAGGTCCGGCAACAACAATTATAGCAGGTTTAGGGGTTGGAATGATATCAACTGCTATACCAATCCTTTTGATTTCAATTGCAATTCTTGCGTCTTATTACTTTGCAGGTTTATATGGCATTGCAATATCTGCAGTAGGCATGCTCGCAAATACTGGAATTCAACTGGCTGTTGACGCCTATGGTCCAATATCAGATAATGCAGGCGGAATAGCTGAAATGGCTGATTTACCACCTGAGGTTAGGGAAAGAACAGATAAATTAGATGCCGTCGGAAATACAACAGCAGCAATTGGCAAGGGTTTTGCTATTGCCTCAGCTGCCCTAACCGCACTTGCACTCTTTGCTGCATTTATGCAAACTGCAAAAATTAAAACTATTGATATTTCTAACCCCGTAGTTATGGTTGGTCTTTTAATTGGTGCCATGCTACCATTTGTGTTCTCTGCACTTTCCATGAATGCTGTTGGA
>NHEX02000067.1 GCA_002171475.2 Flavobacteriales bacterium TMED96 | reverse complement strand
AAGAACATGACCACTAGGTTATATTTAAAATGAATGTTTAATTAAATTATTATAAATTATGGAAATCCCAGCAATAGTAGGAGGAGGTTTAATAGTCATTGGAGTAGGAATTGGAATAGGAGGTATCGGTAGGGGCGCTGTAGAAGCAATAGGCAGACAACCAGATGCTTATGGAAAAATTCAGACAGCAATGCTAATTGCAGCAGCTCTAGTTGAAGGAATTGGTTTTGCAGCTATGTTTGTTTTGTAGTAATATTTTAAAACTTGTAAAATATAGAAGTAAATGGAAAAATTAATTAACGAGTTTTCTTTTGGCTTATTCTTCTGGCAACTTTTAATTTTTATTGGCCTTATCTTAACTCTTAAGAAGTTTGCATGGAAACCTATTTTAGACACACTCAATGAAAGAGAAAAATCCATTAAAGAATCACTAGAATCAGCTCAAAAAGCCAAAGATGAATTTTCTAAAATTAAGGCTGACAATGAAAAGATATTAAGTGATGCTAAAAAAGAGAGGGATCTTATAATTTCAGATGCAAAGAAAACAGGCAGAGAAATTATTGAAGATGCAAAAAACGTTTCAAAGCTTGAATCAGAAAAAATAATCGAAAATGCAAGAGAGTCAATAATACAGGAAAAAGATTTAATATTGAAAGATTTAAAATCTCAAGTAGTTGATTTATCTGTTGAAATCGCATCAAAAATTCTCAAAAAAGAATTGAACGAAAATCAGAAGCAAGTCGATTATACCCAAAAATTAATCGATGAGATTGAAATAAAATGATCAAACAAGTTGCTGCTATTCGATACGCAAAAGCGTATTTCGCATATTGCCAATATACAAATTCCATAGACGAAGTTGTAATCGAAAGCGAAAACCTAATAGAAATTTTATCAAATAACTCCAATTTATATAAGANNNTAACAAAAAATAAAATTGTACCCAATCAAACGAAAAAAAAGATTNTGCTCTCCATATGTGGTAATGTTAGTGAAAATTTAGAAAGTTTCATAGAAATGCTAGTGAGAAAAAATAGGCTATACCTTTTTGATGATATCATAGATCAATTTATAGAGCTTTATAAAACGAGTAGTGGAATTGAGACATGTTATTTAACATCAGCGCATAAGATGACAAGTAATATAGAAGAAAACTTAAGATTTCTTATTAAGAAAATAACAAAAAATAAAATCAAGATTATCAATATTGTCGACAAAGATTTAATTGGAGGTTTCATTATCAAAATCGGAGATGTTCAGTTTGATAATTCTGTAAGTTCAACACTTAGTAAATTAAAGACAACTCTGAAAAAAGAAAACACATTCATTTAATATTAAAATATGACATCAATTAAACCATCAGAAATATCATCTATAATTAAAGAAGAACTATCTAATGCAAACCTATCCGGATCCTTAGAAGAAATAGGCACTGTTTTGGAAGTAGGAGACGGTATAGCAAGAGTATACGGTCTTTCCAATGCACAGTATGGCGAGCTTGTCAGTTTTGATTCAGGTCTTGAAGGAATGGTTCTAAATTTGGAAGAAGACAATGTTGGAGTTGTTTTATTTGGTTCTTCAGAAAAAATTAAAGAAGGAGATAGATTAAAAAGAACAAAAAAAATTGCTTCAATTAAAGTAGGAGAAAAAATTATTGGTAGAGTCGTAGACACGCTAGGAAATCCTATAGATGGCAAGGGGCCCATAAAAGGAGAATTGATTGAAATGCCACTTGAAAGAAAGGCTCCAGGGGTAATATTTAGACAACCAGTGAGTGAACCGCTCCAAACAGGAATTAAAGCAATCGACGCCATGATTCCAGTTGGTAGAGGGCAAAGAGAACTTGTTATTGGTGATAGGCAAACAGGTAAAACGACCGTTTGTATAGATACGATACTTAATCAAAAAGAGTTTTACGATGCTGGTGTTCCTGTTTATTGTATATATGTAGCTATTGGCCAAAAGGCTTCTACTGTAGCAGCTATATCAAAAGTTCTAGAAGACAAAGGCGCTTTGGAATATACTACAATCGTTGCTGCTAACGCTTCAGACCCTTCACCTATGCAAGTCTATGCTCCAATGGCTGGAGCTGCCATTGGTGAGTTTTTTAGAGACACTGGAAGACCAGCTTTAATTATTTTTGATGATTTATCAAAGCAAGCAGTGGCATACAGAGAGGTTTCTCTTTTATTGAGAAGACCACCAGGAAGAGAAGCATTCCCAGGTGATGTTTTTTATCTGCATTCTAGACTTTTGGAAAGAGCCGCAAAAATTATTTCGGATGATAAAATAGCCGAACAAATGAATGACCTACCCAATATGTTAAAATCTAAAGTTAAAGGAGGGGGNTCGNTAACAGCNCTTCCAATAATTGAAACNCAAGCAGGAGATGTNTCAGCTTACATTCCNACCAATGTAATTTCAATTACTGATGGGCAAATTTTTTTAGAATCAGACCTGTTTAATTCCGGAGTTAGACCCGCTATAAATGTTGGGATATCTGTTTCTAGAGTTGGTGGCTCAGCTCAAATTAAATCAATGAAAAAAGTTGCTGGAACTTTAAAATTAGATCAAGCTCAATTTAGAGAGCTAGAGGCTTTTGCGAAATTTGGTTCTGATTTGGACTCGGCTACACTTAATGTAATAGAAAAAGGTCAAAGGAATGTTGAAATTTTAAAACAATCTCAAAATGATCCATTTAAGGTAGAAGATCAAATAGCTATCATTTATGCTGGGACTAAAAATTTATTAAAAGAAGTTCCTGTTGATAGGATTAAAGATTTTGAGGCAGCCTACATAGAAGAGTTGAATAAAAGCCACCAAAAAGTCTTAGACTCTCTTAAAAAAGGTGTTTTAAATGATAGTATTTTTAAAACTCTAGAGGACGTGTGTTCGAAGTTATCAACTCAATTTAAGTAGTGTCTTGGCAAATTTAAAAGAAATTAGGAGTAGAATTTCATCTGTTTCATCTACGATGCAAATTACTCAAGCCATGAAAATGGTATCAGCTGCAAAGTTAAAAAAAGCTCAAACAGCTATTACTTCTATGCGACCATATTCAGAAAACTTATTAAGTGTTATCACAGACATTTTGAAGTCAATGCCCTCTTTTTCGAGTCCTTTGGTGGGAGAAAAAACACATTCTAAACGGCTTATAATTTCAATTACTTCAAATCGTGGACTTTGTGGGGGGTTTAATGCCAATATAATTAAGGCAACTAAAAGTTATTTATATGGCAACGATCATAAAGAAGTTGATATAGTAACCATTGGTAAAAAAGGTAATGATGTATTGTCCAAAAGCTTTAGGGTCGTTAATGACCATAGTAGTTTATTTGAAAACTTAGATTATCAAGCCACTAGTGAAATTGCCGACAAATATATCTCAAAGTTTATATCTGGTGAATACGATAAAATAGAGTTAATTTATAACAAATTTAAAAATGCTGCCACTCAAATTATTTCAACAGAGACATTATTACCTTATAAAATAAATTACTCAGAAAACACACAAACCTTAAGTGATTATATCTATGAACCAAATAAGTCTAATATACTTGAAGATATTATCCCAAAAGGAATAAAAATTATGTTTTATAAGGCTTTAAGAGAATCTTTTGCAAGCGAACATGGCGCAAGGATGACCGCTATGCATAAAGCAACAGATAATGCAGCTGAACTCGCTGATCAACTAAAATTAACCTATAATAAAGCTCGTCAAGCATCAATTACTAATGAGATATTAGAGATAGTTGGGGGTGCAGAAGCACTCAAGAAGTAATTAACGGCAAATCTTAATTTAATAAAAAAAATCTCATTATTTTTAGATAAAAAATGATTGATTTACCAGTTATAAACATGTCCCCGTACAAACTCCCTGATTACGCAACTTCGAGTTCAGCAGGACTAGATTTAAGAGCCAATATAAAGAAACCACTATATTTAAAACCTTTTCAAAGAATTCTTATCCCAACTGGTTTAAAAATATCTCTACCAGAAAAACTTGAAGGGCAAATCCGCCCGAGATCAGGACTAGCACTAAAACATGGTATAACTGTTTTAAATTCACCAGGAACAATAGATTCTGATTTTAAAGGTGAAGTAGGCATAATTTTAATTAATTTATCAGATGAAAAATATAAAATCAAACCGGGTGATAGAATAGCCCAAATGATTATCTCAAGTTTTTCAAATGTTAAATGGAAATTAGTCGATGACATTGGCCAAAGTAAAAGAGGTAATTCAGGATTTGGGAGTACTGGATCAAATTAAATCACATGATTAAATATTTTCAATGTTTATTTATTTTTTTAATTGTGAGCGGATGTAAATCCCTTACGGTTTTACCAAGTAAAAGACCTGTAGAATCTATAAAAGTCAAAAGACTGATTGAAAATCTGGAAAAATCAGAGTTAAAAATAAATTCATTTAGAGCTCGAATTAAGGCAACCTTCACAAGTAAGAAGATTAAACAATCTCTGAACATTAATCTTAGACTTAAAAACGACAAATTTTTATGGATGAGTGCAAACATTCTTGTCCCAGTGGCAAAACTCTTATTGACAAATGAAAAAGTATTATTTTATGAAAAATTTCAAAAAAAATATTATGAAGGGAATTACGAGTTTTTAAATTCCTTATTAGGAACTAATTTTAGACTTCGGGACGTTCAAAATATATTTATTGGCAATCCAATTGGTAACTTTGATAAATCAAAAGTAAAGAGAATTGACAATCCCGATTATTACGTTTTTATTAACACAAATTCTGAAAAGTTTAGGACCACATACTTTTTTGATACCGAAAATTTTAGAATTAGAGAGCAAAGATTTCTTTTATTAGACAATAAAAATAATATTTTGAGTGTAAAGTATCCTCTGTATCAAAAAATAGATGGGAAAATTATACCTAAAAGAATTGAAATCAGCTCCTTTGTTAATAACGAATTTGTTTCAATAATTCTTGAATTTACAAGAGTGGATTACCCCGATCAGCTTACAATTCCATTTAAACTACCTCAAGGATATAGTAAAATAGAAATATGAAGAAATATTTTTTTCTATTTTTTTTACAATGTTTAAATATAAATTATTGCCAATCCCAGCAAGAGACCCAAAAAAGACTAGAAAAAGAAAAAGCAATTCTAGTAAAAGAAATAAAACAGATTAATTCAATTTTATTCTCTAATAACAATATAAAAAAATCAGCACTTGATGAAATTCAAGACCTGGATGTAAAGATTAGAGTGCGCAATAAGTTAATAAAGGTTACTAATCAAGAAATTAATTTAATTTCTAAACAGATAAATATAAATCAAAGAGATATTGAAATTCAAAGAGTTCAACTCGTCAAATTAAAAGACGATTATGCAAATATGATTAGAAAGTCATACTATAGTAAAAGTCGCCAAAGCAGATTGATGTTTTTATTTTCATCAGAATCTTTTTATCAAGCATATAATAGATTTAAATATCTTAGTCAGTACGCTAAACATAGAAAAAAACAGGGTGAAATTATTTTTAAAAAAACGAATTTGTTGAATAAATTAAATATAGAATTGCTTTCAAAAAAAGTAAATAAAGAATCTTTGATTAGAGAAAATCAAGTATCACAATTGATTTACCAAAAAGAAATAGAAAGCCAAAAATTAATGATTGGAGAACTAATTAAAAAACAAAAAGATTTAGAATACAGAATTAGAAAAAATGAGAAAAAAATTGCAGCATTTGATAAAGAAATAGAGCGCTTAATTAAAGTTGCTATCGATAACGCTAACAGAAAAACTTCATCTCCTAGTACTTTAAATTTTAGCATTACACCAGAAGCAAAATTAGTTGGTAAAAGTTTTTATGCTAACAAAGGTAAACTCCCATGGCCTGTAGAAGAAGGAATTGTAATTCAAAATTTTGGGACCCAACTCCACCCTGTAGTTAGGACTACAAAAATAAGAAGTAATGGAATTACAATAGCTACAAATCAAACTGCTGATGCAAGAGCTATATTTAAAGGAATTGTAATGACAGTTTTAAGCTATAAAGGTAGTAATCCTACTGTACTAGTTCAGCACGGCAGTTATATTACAGCTTATACAAATTTAGAGGTCGTTTATGTTAAGAAAGGACAATCTTTAAGACCTAAAGAAAAAATCGGTAAAGTCTTTACAAATCCCACAACGGGTAAAACAGAACTTAAATTTAGTATTTTTCAATCAAGCACTCCAATAAATCCAAAAGGATGGATTTACAGGCTATGATTCTCATTCCACAAGGTACCAAGCATCAAGCTCTAGCGTGAACTTAACAAAATTTAATAATTGATAAGCCTCTCTCTTTGTTTTTAATCTTCCGTAAGCAACCCTAAACAATCCTGAAGGACTATTTTTTGCAAAAGAGGCATCAAATCCCTCTGATTTCAACTTATTTAAAAGTTTTTCTGCATTTATTTTATCTCTGAAACTTCCTGCAATTATACTGTATAAATCACCTTGTTCAATTAAAACCCTGTCATCTTCAACGGTTTCTATATTTGCCTTAACATTCAATTCTAACGAGGAAATTGAACCAATTTCATATGTTGCTTTTTGTACATTATTTTTAATTTTTTTCTGTGCAATTTCGGTTGAACGGATTCTCTCATTTTGAATATATTCATTCCCAAAATAGTATCCCAAAACTGACAAAACAATCAAGGAAGTAATTATTGCCACTATTTTAAATTTACCTTTTCCCCCTGAATCTTTGGATTCAGGTTCAAATGCTAAGTTTTCATTTTTATCATTGTTCATAATAGTATTTTTAGTGTTTTTCTCTTTATTTATAATAATTTTTAAATCACTCTCATTCAAAGGCAATCTTTCGAAATCTTCAAGCCCGTATAAATTATGTGAAAAATTTTTAGTGTTGTAGGCTTGAAAGCATAATTTATTTTCAGCGTTCAAATAAAATTCACCTATATTTTTAAAAATCAAGGTATCTGTCTGGATTTTCTTAAACCATATTTTTATTTTTTTATCAATTTCCTCCAGTGCATTTTGATAGCTAATATTTTTATTAGACGAAATATTTTTCGCTAAAATTCCATCGTTTTGTTTGATAAGAGCATTAAATGAGATCTTTCTTTTAGGAGACACAAATTTTCCTATTTTGAAATCAATTTTTGCGCTCGTATTACTAACTAAAAATGAGCCAAAATTAGGAACTGTCACACATTCATGAAAGTATAGTAATTTTTCTATCTCTTTAACTAAGTCCACTCAATAAAGATAATAAATATAATTATCGATTAATAGGTTTATTTGTCATACCCTAGTTTTAATCTAACCCTTTTTAATACTTTATTAGCAAAGTGCTTTGCCTTTTTGGAGCCAGATTCAAGTTTTTTCTCAACAAGCTCTGGATTACTAACTAAAAAATTAAATTTATCCCTTTCAGTTTTAAATTTATCTTTTATTTCATCTAAAAGAATTTTCTTAGCCTCACCAAATCCAACATCACCAGAATAATACCTTTTTTTCAAGATATTTATGTCTTTCTCACTAGCAATCATTGAAAAAATTTTGAAAACATTGCAGTTTTTTGGATTTTTTGGTTCATCAATTGCAGTTGACTCAGTTTTAATACGCATAACTTGTTTCATAAGAAGATTATCGTTTTGAAAAATATTAATTATATTATCCTTTGATTTACTCATTTTGTTTCCATCTGTTCCAATAACATAACTAGAGTTTTTCTCAAGTTCGGCTTTTGGAGTTACAAACGTATCACCAAAATGATTGTTAAATCGCGAAGCAATACTTCTAGTTATCTCTAGATGCTGTAATTGGTCTTTCCCAACAGGGACAATGTTTGCATCGTAAAGTAAAATATCTGCAGCCATTAACACAGGATAGTAAAATAAGCCAGAATTTATATCTTTTAAATTCTGAGATTTGTCTTTGAAAGAATGAGATAATGTAAGGCGTTGGTAGGGGTAAAAACAGCTTAAATACCAGGCTAGTTCGGCCACTTCTGGGATATCACTTTGTCTGTAAAAAACGGTATGTTTTGTATCTAAACCGAAAGACAACCAAGCTGCTGCTGTGTTTAGAGTATTCCTTTTCAATTGATCAGAATTCTTTATTTGTGTTAACGAATGTAGGTCAGCAATAAATAAAAAAGATTCATTACCTTTAATTTTGGACCTATTAATGGCCGGAATGATTGCCCCCAGTATGTTCCCTAGGTGAGGGACACCAGTGCTTTGTATGCCTGTTAATACTCTAGCCATTAGAATTGTTTTTGACAAAGTTAATTTTTTTAAATAAAATTTTTAATTTTCTACATATAAGCAAATGCGATTAATGATTCTATTTATTTGGCGGGTATGGTTTTATATACTAGCTTCTATACCAGTAATTTTTTTATTCCCTTTTTTAGCTATAGCAGCTTTTCATCCTAAAGGATACAATTTTATTTTTTGGTGTGCTAGATATATCTGGTCACCGTTTATACTATTTTTGTCTGGTTTTTACACCAAAATTTATTATGAAGAACAGCTATCTCTTGGGGAATCATTTATACTGGTAGCAAATCACACTAGCTACATAGATCCCTTTGTTATGTTTCAGGTTTCAAAAAATCCTTTTGTTTTCGTTGGGAAAAAAGAACTTGTAAAAATCCCAATATTTGGATATATATATAAGAGAGCTGCTGTAATGGTTGATAGAAGCTCCAAAAAAAGCAGGTGGGGGGTATACGGAAGGGTAGACAAGCAACTTTCTTTAGGCTATAGTATTTGTATATTCCCTGAGGTTAAATACACCGACGATACTATTTTTTTAAATGAATTTAAAAGGGGAGCATTTAAGATTTCTATTGATCATCAAATCCCAATAATTCCTATAAGCTTTTTAGATTGTAAGCGCAAATTCCCTTGGTATCCTCGGTTTGGATATCCCGGGGAATTGAGAGTAAAAACCTTTAAAAAAATGTTCCCACCAAAAAATATTAACAAATTAGAAGACTTCAAGCAGCAAGTCTGGGAAGTTATCTTTACGGGACTCAAAGAAGATTCTTTAAAAAGTCATGAAAAAGCAGTAGCAAAAGAAAAATTGTTAAAAAAAACTAATCAACGGAGTTGACAATTTTTTGCTCAAGTTCTTCTAGTAATTCAGGATTATCCTCCAATAACTTTTTTACGGCCTCCTTACCTTGACCTAGTTTTGTTTCTCCATAGCTGAACCATGAACCAGATTTTTTTATTACCTCATTATCAACACATATGTCTATTATCTCACCTATTTTTGAAATACCTGTTCCGTACAAAATATCAAATTCAGCCATTTTAAATGGCGGAGCAACCTTATTTTTAACAACTTTCACCCTTGTTCTATTACCTAATACCTCAGATTCAGTACTTTTTATTTGCGTCGATCTCCTAATGTCTAATCGGACAGACGCATAAAACTTCAGAGCATTTCCTCCAGTCGTTGTTTCAGGGTTACCAAACATCACACCAATTTTTTCTCTTAGCTGATTAATAAAGAAAACAGTGCAATTTGTTTTTGATATAGAACCAGTAAGCTTTCTCAAAGCCTGTGACATAAGTCTAGCATGAAGCCCCATTTTTGAGTCTCCCATTTCTCCTTCGATTTCGCTTTTTGGAGTAAGAGCGGCAACGGAGTCAATAACGATTATATCTATTGCACCCGATCGGATTAAATTATCTGCAATTTCTAGAGCTTGTTCTCCGTGATCAGGTTGTGAAATAATTAATTCACTGATATCAACCCCTAATTTCTCAGCATAAAACCTATCGAAGGCGTGTTCTGCATCAATAAAAGCTGCAATTCCGCCACTTTTTTGGCATTCAGCTATTGCATGTAATGTTAATGTAGTTTTACCTGATGACTCAGGTCCATAAATTTCGATTACTCTGCCCCTTGGATAACCCCCAATTCCTAATGCAATATCTAACCCTATAGAACCAGAAGAAATTGCCTCTACTTTTTCTACAACTTCATCTCCTAATTTCATAACAGCACCTTTACCATAAGTTTTATCAAGTTTATCAAGGGTTAGTTGAAGAGATTTTAATTTAGCTGACTTATCTTGACTCATATTTTTTTTTTAAAAATACCAATTTATCTTCTTCTGCTAACTTAGAAAATGAATGTATTATTAACAATGTGACTTACTTTTAAAGATTATCAATTTAATTTAAATTTGTAATAAATTTAGATATGAATCTGTATAACAGACTTAGTAATGCCGAAAGCATAGAGCTTCTAGAAAAGTCTGGAGAAGACAGACTTGTATTATCTTTCTATAAATATTTTAAGATTAAAAACTTATCTATTTTTAGAAACTATTTATTTTCCACGTGGTCTAAAATAGGAGTACTAGGGAGGATATATGTTGCTACTGAGGGTATCAACGCACAACTTTCTTTACCAAAGAAACAATTAAGTGATTTTGTATCTAAACTAGACCAAATTGATCCTTTAAAAGGAGTAAGATTAAATTTTGCTATTGAAAACAATTTAAAATCTTTTCTTAAACTTAAAATTAAAATAAGGAAACAAATAGTTGTAGATGGAATTCAAGATGAAAACTTCGATCCAACTAATGTTGGTATGCATTTGAAAGCAACAGAATTTAATAAAATTCTGTCCGAAAAAGGAACGTATTGCATTGATATGAGGAATCACTATGAAAGCGAGATAGGTCATTTTGTTGGTGCTATAACTCCTGATGTTGATTCATTCAAGCAATCAATAAATTTTATAGATAAAAAATTAGAAAACGAAAAAAGGAATAAGAAAATATTGCTTTATTGTACTGGTGGAATTCGATGTGAAAAAGCTTCAGCTTATATAAAATTTAAGGGTTTCAAAAATGTTTTTCAACTTGATGGAGGTATAATAAACTACGCACGTCAGGTAAAAAACGATAATTGTAAAAATAAATTTATAGGCAAAAATTTTGTTTTTGACAATCGTTTATCGGAAAAGATAACAAACGATGTAATTTCAAGTTGTCATCAATGCGGTTCAAAATCTGATAACCATGTAAATTGTTCGAATGTTGCTTGTAATTTGTTATTTATACAATGTGAAAGTTGCAATGACTCATTGAGTGGTTGTTGTTCCATTGAATGTCAAAAAATTAATAATCTTAGTTTAGAGGAACAAAAAAGACTAAGAAAAGGAGAAAAAAAAAGCAAAAGAATTTATAAAAAAATCTAAAATTATTTTTCATCCTCATGGATACAGTGAAATGTGCCTTATCGATTATAATATTTTATCTCTCATCGAGTTGTGGTGACATCAATGCGATAAGAATTGATAAAGAAATTTTAAATGGTTGGGATCTCGAAGAATCAATCAAATTCGAAATAAGTGACACCATCGACTTTTCCTCCAATATTTTCTTTTATTTAAGAAATAACAATGAATATCCTTTTTCAAATATTTTTCTGATTGCAAGCTTAAAATCAAATCAAAAGGTTTATGAAACCGATACATTAGAATATATGATGGCCGATATTAAGGGGAAGTGGCTTGGTAAAGGATTCTCTGATATCAAAGAGAGTAAATTATTATGGAAGAGAAATTGGAAACCGTTTTTCTCACCTCCTTACATTTTTGAAATAAAGCAAGCAAACAGAAAAATTGGTCAAATCAAAGGAGATAAATATTTATCTGGAATTTTGTCTTTAGGTTTGTCAATCGAGAAAACATCAAATGAATAGGAAGTTAAAAAAGAATAAAAAATATTCAGGATATGTAGTTGCAATGTGGATTTTATATTTAATCCCAATATCATTTATAGTTATTATCTTCGTTTCTGCAGCAACAGGCAAACTTGGAGAAATGCCATCAATTGAACAATTAGAAAATCCAAAAACAAATTTAGCAACAGCTATTTATTCATCAGATGGTACAGTTTTGGGGAAATTTTACCTGAATGACAACAGGACTCCTATTAGTTTTTCTCAACTACCAAAAAATATTATTGATGCCTTAATTGCCACTGAAGATGAGAGATTTTACAGTCATTCAGGGATAGATTTCAAAGGGACTTTAAGGGCAATTTTTTATTTAGGGAAAAAAGGAGGTGCTAGTACAATTACTCAGCAGTTAGCTCGTCAATTATTTGTAGGTGTTCGTTCAAGAAATAAAATTGAAGCTATCATACAAAAAGTAAAAGAGTGGGTCCTGGCGGTAAAACTTGAAAAAAGATTTACAAAGAATGAAATAATCGCAATGTATTTGAACATCTATGATTTTGGATATCAAGCTGATGGAGTTGAGTCAGCAGCAAAGATTTATTTCAACAAAAAACCACTCGATTTGTCGTTGGAGGAATCTGCAACACTAGTTGGGATGCTCAAAAACTCTTCACTTTACAATCCTAGGAGAAGACCAAAATTAACTACTGATAGAAGAAATGTTGTTTTTAATCAAATGTATAGAAATGGATATTTATCAAAAAATGATTTGGATTCTTTAAAGGAGTTGCCAATAATAATCAAATTTACACCTGATTCACATAGAGAGGGGCTTGCCACCTATTTTAGGGCATACATTCAAAATTTCATACAAAAATGGGCAAAAGAAAACCCAAAACAAGATGGTGAACAATATGATATTTATAGGGATGGGCTCAAAATTTACACAACAATAGATTCTAGACTTCAAAAAATTGCTGAAATGGCTGTTAAAACCCATATGAGTAACTTGCAAAAAGAATTTTTCAAACAAAACATTGATGAACTAAATCCTACTGCACCTTTCTTAGACTTAAGGGAGGGTCAAATAGACACTCTGCTTAATCTATCAGCAAAAAGGTCTGAGAGATGGAGGGTCATGAAATTAAATGGAAAATCTGAACAGGAAATAAAAGATTCATTCAAAAAATCAGTACCCATGACAGTATTTGATTGGGAAGGAGAAAGAGATACGATAATGTCTCCTTTAGATTCTATTAGGTATTACAAACACTTTTTAAGGGCTTCAATGATGTCCATGGAACCATCGACTGGCCATGTAAAAGTATGGGTTGGAGGGTTTAACTACAAACATTTTCAATATGATCAGGTCAAGCAAGGGAGAAGACAGATTGGTTCTACATTTAAACCCTTTCTGTATGCTACGGCTATTGATCAGTTGAGATTATCTCCATGTGAAATTCTCCCTGATGCTTTATTTTGTATTGAACCATTTAAACACGGTAACGTAGAACCTTGGTGTCCTAAAAACTCTGGAGACAAATATGGGAAAATGAGAACATTAAAAAACGCTTTGGCTAATTCAGTTAATACTATCAGTGCAAGATTAATGGACAAAGTAGGTCCCCAGCCTGTTGTAAGTTTAGCGAGAAAAATGGGAATAAAATCATACTTGCCTAAGGTCCCATCCATCGCTTTAGGTTCCCCAGACATAAGCTTATTCGAGATGGTTGGAGCATATGGAACATTTGCAAATAAAGGAATTTATGTCGAACCTATAATGGTAACAAGCATTGAGGATAAAAATGGAACTGTCGTTTACGAAGTAGTCCCTGAGACAAAAGATGTGTTGAGTGAAGAAACTGCATACGTCACTCTCAGTTTAATGAAGGGTGTCACCGAAAGTGGTTCGGGTCAGAGGTTAAGGCACAGTGGGGCTGAGGAAAACAATTATGCTTACAAATCAATTGTAACGGGTTACCCCTACCAATTCACAAATCCTATAGCTGGAAAAACAGGCACAACTCAAAACCAATCAGATGGTTGGTTTATGGGGATTGTACCTAACTTAGTTACAGGAGTTTGGGTGGGGGGCGAAGACAGGTCAATTCACTTTGAAGATATTGCTTTTGGTCAAGGAGCATCTATGGCTCTTCCAATATGGGCCTTATATATGAGAGATGTTTATGCAAATGAAAATCTGGGTATTTCTAAAGATGATTTTGAAGCTCCCGAGAATGTTACGATACCAATAGACTGTGATAAATTTGATTCAAATAAGTTCAAATTAATTGGAACTGATGAAGATCTTGAGGATCTTGGTTTTTAAAAAATCTAAAATTAAATCAATAAAATACACTTGTATTTTTCTTGTATGTAATTTAACAATTGCTCAATCAAGTTATTTAAATCTCGATGTGGAGAATGATTTATACTTCCTCACAGATCAATATTATTCTAGCGGTATATTTATTGAAAGAGGTAAAGTGATTGAAAAAGATTCAATTAAAAAATTCAAAATTTGGGAGTTAGGTCAAGAAATTTATACCCCATCAGATACTGATTCTAAAGATTTTCAAAATTATGATTATCCTTTTGGGGGTTGGACATTCTTAAAATATATTTTGCAAATTGAGAAAAAGAATAATGGATTTTTTGAATATGGATTTCAATTTGGTTTGACTGGCGAATGGTCGCTAGCTGACAGAGTTCAAAACTTTTATCACAAAAAAATCATTAATGCTGACATACCCACTTGGGAAGCACAGATTCCAAAGGCATTACATTTAAATATATTTACTTCCTACTATTTTCAAACCAAAATAACTCCAAAAATATTTATGTATCGAAAATTCAAAGCAATTTTGGGTACTCAAAGAATAGCTATCGAAACTAATTTTGGTTTAAATTATGGCATAAATGTAAATGACAAAATTTCTAATCCCTTATGTGTAAGTTCTGGCAGGTTAGGAATATATTTTGGGCTTAACCCTTCATTTGTTTTTCATGATTTTATGCTTTCAGGAAAAGGGTTCCAAAAACAGAAAGCCTTGTTTACTAATAGTTCAAAAACTTTTAGGCTAATATTTGATTTGGGATTTAGTTATAAGTTTAAAAATTGGAAGTTCATTTATACATATAAAAATCGTACACCTGACAATTTTATTCAACCTAAAAAACAGCACCATTACAATAAATTATCTGTTTCTTATTTCTTTAACTAATTTTGTAAATCCATTCAATTNCTAATTCCATTNAATCTNTTTTTGGCTTTCTCTGGATTCAATATTTTAAAATATAAGCCTAAATAAATNCCATTAAAATTTTGAGTCTCTGCTTGATAATTTCTATAATTTCTCTTTTGAATCTTATAACTAATTGAAGTAGAAATTCTTTTTTTAATAATGTATTCTATTCCTGTAAAAACCCCCACAGAGTTAACAAAGACTCCATCCATAATTTCAATTTTTTNGGNATTTTTGTCTAGCTTATTAAATCCATTTTGGTAAAAATTATATGTTCCACCAAGGAAGAAATTAATTTTTTTCAAAGGATAAAGTTTGANAAAAAATGGGATTGTTATAAATTTTAAATTATCAAGACTTTTATTAGTTTCTAAATTATTTTGATAGCCAATTTTATTAATACATATACCNGTTGACAANCCAAANNTTCTNGTAAANCGGTAGTGAATGTTNGNNCCAAANTTNAAATTNANTTTNCCTNNNGTNTCTCTATCANCTGTATTNGTCANANTNGGNTCTANAAAAANNTCAAAATTTAATTTNCTNTAAAACTCNAGATCAATANNNTTTTTTTGNTANTGTTGAATNAANAGNTCNCCNNCTTGNGCATNTGAAAAATTTGTAAATAAAAGCACAANTAAANANGTAAAATTTANAGTGATGCNAGCATGAATNAAANACAAANTTCAAGAAGCTAATTTTCTTANGGCGTCAATAAAAANNTCAATCTCATCNATTGAATTNTAAANGTTTGGAGTAATNCTACANCCTTTNACATTCGCATAGTCGATNGCAACAGTAAAGATGTTNAACTTTTTTAAAAGTTGTTCNGCCATAATTTTNGGNGGCATNNNNTTAATNCCTATGTTNCCAATACCAAANCTTTTTGANAATGATAANGGNGTATTTATTTCAACATTTGACACATTTTTCAAATTTTCAATCCANTGATTTTGAAGNTNTTTGAGNCTTTTTTCTTTTCTTTTGATTCCTATCCAATCNATNTAATCAAGAGCATTATTTATGGCTAAATGTACATGAACAGGATTGGTCCCCAAATGATTTAATTTTTTTATTCCATTGAAATCATTTGANTGTCCAGCTAGCAAAGGCCAAATTTTTGAAATATGCTTTTCTTTAATATATAGTAATCCTGCACCTAATGGAGCGGACAACCACTTATGCAGACTCGAACCATAGTAATCACAATTCAAATCCTCAATAGAAAAATTAAAATGACCAATACAGTGAGCTCCATCTACCATTACCTCAACACCATAACTGTGAGCCATCTCACAAATTTTTTTTATAGGAAGTATTTGGCCAGTTATGTTGATCATATGACAGACCATCAGTAATTTGGTTTTTTTGGTAATCTGATTTTCATATAGCTGAACAATTTCTTCATCTGAGGATGGATGATTAGGAATCGAAATCACTTTGGCCTTGATATTATATCTCTTAGATACTTGCTCAAACATTAATTTCATGGAACTATAGTCCTGTTGTGCATAAATTGCTTCATCTCCTTTTTCCCATGGATAACCTCCTATTATTAAGTCTAATGATTCAGTAGTATTTCGGGTAATAATAATATTTTTCTTATCACAAGACAACCAATCCGAAATCCTTTTTCTAAGTTTTAGATTATCATCTTCAAGATTATTTCTCATATAATAGGAACCCTCAAAATTTACAGTTTTAACTTGTTCAATATATTTATATAGAGTTGGATTGGGGATGATGTTATAGTAACCGTTTTCTAAATTTATATAATCCGGCTTTAGGGAGTAATGACCTCTTACGGTTTTCCACAAATCATCTTCAGTCTTGAAGGAAGGTAAACTAAACTTATTCTTATCATAAATAATATCATCTGGAAAAGAGTAAGTGGCTAAACCCACCAAACCAAATTTTTGAATAAATTCTCTTTTATTCATAATATCTTAAAGTTATGATTTTAAATACAAAAAAAATAACCCAAAATAAATAACTAAATAGATGATGTAATTCCTTCTAACTTTTAAATACACTTTATCATTTGGATATAATTTAAAAATCAATCCCTTTAACTCTTTTATAAAAAGAGGCTTAATATTAATTTTCCAGTCATCTGTCTGATAAACGATTTTTCTGAATTTGCTCCGGAAGTAAAAGCTTGGTAAACTCCAAATAAATAAAGCTATAAGAATAATCTGCTTGGAAAACACTAGTTAATTTTTAATAAAGTAGGAAGCAGCAAGTATAATTATTCCAAAAATCAAAACAATCCCACTATTTTCTAATAAAAATTCAAAAACACTTAAAGTAACACCAAGTCCAATGACAAAAACCCCAAAATTTCTAATAAAATACTTCATTAAAATTTTCTAAAAAAATAAAAAATTAAAGAGAGAGCAACACTTATTAAAATTGATGACCCTAGGGGGAAATAAAATTTAGTATTCCCCTTTTCAAATTTAAAATCCAATGGGTTATTGTAGTTGATGCCATTTTTTTCAATGATTAAAAAAACACCACCTACGATAACCAAAAAAACCCCAATTAAAATTATCTGCTTGGCCATATTAAGTATGTTATTATAAATATAACTTTTAAATTTCTGACAATTCTAATTAAAATATTAAATCAACTGTAAAAATTTAGGATTTCAGAAATATTTCTGTAGTAGCTTCTACCAAATAAAACCAAATGAACTAGAAGAGGGTATAATTGATATATTTTCTCTCTTTCAAAATAACTATTTTCTAAAGGAATAATGTTACGGTAACTTTTCATCGCTGCTTCTGGGTAACTTCCAAATAAAGAAAGCATAGCCCAGTCCATTTCTGGATGACCATAATAAATAGAAGGATCAATAAAGACAGGTTTTCCTTGTTCATCAAAAATTAAATTCCCTGACCATAGATCTCCATGGATTAGTGATGGCTCTGTATAAGGTATATAGGTGTCCAATTTTGAGCAAAGTTTCTCTATTTTTTTTGAATCTGCTTTAGTGAGCAGTTCTCTATTAAATGCAGATTTTGTAAGATGAAGAATTCTATGATTCGAATAGAAATCTTTCCAATTATCTTCATTCTTATTTATTTGTTTTAATGAACCAACATAATTGTCATAATCAAGACCGAAAAATTCATTTTTATTTGAGTGAAGAATAGCTAATTTTTCACCAAATAGTTCCCAATTACCAAAGCTTCTATTTGGGATGTACTCTAAAGCTAAAAAGGCCAAGTTGTCTCTTACTTTTTCGAAAATAACCTTTGGTGTTCTAACTCCAGATTGATTTAATTTTAATAACCCATTTTTTTCCTTCTCAAACATTCCTGGGAATGTTAGTGAATTATTGATTTTAACTACGACCTTGTACTTTTCAAGCTCACATAAGAAGACTGAATTTATACTCCCCCCTCCTAGCTGATTAAATTTTTTTATGTCTGAATTTAATTCTTCTCTAATTATTTTTTTGGCAGTTTCTATATGATCCATGTAAAAACTAGGGAAGAGTTTGGTATCCCATATTGTATAAAATAAATCCGAAAATATCAGCATACTGATCTATGCGCTTGCTTACAGGTGTACCTGCTCCATGACCAGCTCTTTTTTCAATCCTTATTAAAACAGGGGAATCACCAATATGCTTTTTTTGGAGTTCAGATATAAACTTGTATGAATGAGCAGGTACAACCCTGTCGTCATGGTCAGCAGTTGTAACTAACGTTGCAGGGTAATTGGTATTTTCTTTTACATTTTGAACAGGCGAATATTTTTTTAAATATCTATACATTTCCTCCGACTCTTCAGAAGTCCCGTAATCATAGGCCCATCCTGCCCCGGCAGTAAATTTATGATATCTTAACATATCTAAAACTCCTACGGCTGGGATAGCCACCTTTATCAATTCAGGACGCTGGGTCATAGTAGCACCAACTAGCAATCCACCATTTGAACCACCTCGAATTGCCAAATAATCTGAAGTTGTTATTTTTTTAGAAATTAAATATTCTGCAGCAGCAATAAAATCATCAAACACATTTTGTTTGTTCATTTTTACACCCTGAAGATGCCAATTTTTCCCATATTCTCCACCACCTCTAAGGTTTGGGACAGCATAAATTCCACCTAGCTCCATCCATATGGCATTGGAAATACTAAATGATGGTAAAATACTAATATTGAATCCCCCATAAGCATAAAGAATGGTTGGGTTTTTTCCATTATACTCAATCCCCTTTTTGTGAGTTATTGTCATGGGTATTTTTGTTCCATCCTTTGAAGTATAAAAAACTTGTTTTGAAATATATTTTTCTGGATCAAAATTTATATCTGGCTTCCAATAGATTTGCGTATTATTATTTTTAGGATCAAGTGAATAAATTATGCTTGGAGAATTATAGTTAGTGAATGTAAAGTAAACCTCTTTATCATTTTTCTTACCACTAAACCCTCTGGCAGTCCCTACACTTGGAAGTTGAATTTCACCTAAGTTTTTGCCATCCAAATCATACTTTATAATTTTGGATTTTACATCAACAGTATATTTAGCAAAAAAATATCCTGCTGAGTAGGATATATTTAGTACGCTTTCTCCTTCAGGAATAAAGTCTTTCCAAAATTTTTCGTTTGCTGTTTTAACTTTTGTTGATACAACTTTATTATTAGGAGCATTCTTATTTGTAACAAAAAACAATCGATCTTTTTCACTGTGGACAAGATAGCTATCTGTATCATAGTCTTCATCAATAGGTATCAAGGGTGAGTCATTAGTTCCTAATGATTTTAAAAAACTTATATTTCCTTTGGTAAATTTTGAAGCTTCTATTATTAAATATTTGTCGTCCTCTGTAACAGAGGCTCCCACGTATCGGTGTTTTTCATTTTTCTTTCCACCATAAATAATTTTATCATCTTTTTGTTTTGTCCCCAATTTGTGATAATAAAGCTTGTGCTGATCTGTTTTGTCACTTAACTCGCTTTTTTTTGGTCTATCGTAACTTGAATAAAAGAAACCTTCGTTTCCTCTCCAGCTAATGCCACTAAATTTTATATCTACAAGGGTATCTTCAATAATTTTTTTCGATTCCGTATCCATTACAATCATCTTTCTCCAATCACTACCACCATCACTTATTGAATAACAAACTTTACCCCCGTCTTTCGAAAAACTAAGTCCCGAGAGAGAAATTGTTCCATCATCAGAGAATTTATTTGGATCTAAAAAAACCTCTTCAGCGCCATGTTTTTTCCTATACAAAACATATTGATTTTGAAGGCCGTTATTTCTATAATAATAAACATGTTTGCCTTCAAAAAAAGGAGAGGACAGCTTCTCATAGTTCCATATTTTCTCAAACCTTTGCTTTAAATCTTTCCTAAATTTTATTTGATTAAGATAGGTAAAGGTGGTGTTGTTTTGTCTTTCAACCCAATCTTTTGTTTTATCACTCATATCATTTTCAAGCCATCTATAATTATCTGAAATTTCTTCTCCGAAGTAATTATCTATCACAGGGATTATTTCAGTTTCAGGATATACTAATTTTTCATTTCTGCATGAAAGGTTTATAAAAAAACAAATCATTAGGGGGCAGACATATCTATTCATTTCAAAGCTTTGTGTGGATTAAAATAGTATTTGAAACTACTCAATAAATCCGTTAATATCAAATTTTGAAACAAATTCCCATATTAATTCATTTGTGTTAATATTGTTTGATAATAAAGAATTATAATCCCAAGTGTGCGTCCCATTGAGTATCTTATAATGAGAAACGAAAGGGGTTTCTGTAGAATCTTTGTATACATAATTCTCAACTCCTTCAAAAAAGTTAATCCCCACATTTTCAGCAAAGTTTAGTTCAGACCAGAAATTTAAAACGTCATTAATTGGGACTAATCCAGGGGCACCCTCATATGGAACAATAGGGTCGTTCACTCCGTGAATATTAATCATTGGCTTTGGCATAGTTGCCTGGCAATTTTCATAAGTATCGGACATCATCGTTCCTGCAACAGAACCTATTGCTGCAATTTGGCTATATAAATTACACGCTAGTCCATAGGAGAAAAAGCCTCCATTGGAATAGCCACAAGCATAAATTCTGGAACTATCGATATTTATTTCTTCAGGCAAAGTGGTTAAAAGTTTATCTATAAATCCTAAGTCATCCGTACTGCTTTTATTTCCCTCACCTATCAAGCTTGGATTCCAATGAGCATAGTTTCCGAGCAGAGTTCCTTGTGGATATATTAAAATAAAACCTTTGGATTCAGAAAGTACTCTCATATCAGCACTTCTCAAATGTCTTTGAGCTGTTCCGCCAAAACCATGAAAATTTAACATCACAGGAAGAGGCGTATCTTCATTGTAAGACTGAGGGATATATAGGATATATTCCCTAATTTGATTTTGGTAAAGTAAACTTCTATTAAGTAGGCCCTTTTTATTCTCAAGATTTGGCAATCCGACACTTGAACTTTCCTTACAGGAAAATAGAAGAAGAATTAAAATTCTTATACAAAAGGATTTAAACGTTGTTCTCATTTGTCTTTTACTTCTACCTTTAGAGTTAGAGTTAAAGTTAATTGCACTTTGCAGACTTATCTGAAGCCCAAATGATACCTGACTTTATTAAATCCATATGTAGTGGTTCCAAAAAATATTTTCCTTTGTGTCCCATTGCAGAATAAAATGCTTTTCCCTTTCCAACACAATTTGTCCAAACAATTGGATGATCTTCACCCATTTTTGATATGGTAATTCCATCTTCATTTATATCTCCAAACAATAAACTTTTTTCATCCAAATTATAAATAATACTAGAGCCGTTTCTTTGAGGGCTTTCATCAAAAAAGTACCATTCCTCTTCTCTTTCCCACGTGGCTGGTAATCTTTGACAATTTGTAAAACTGTTATTACATTTTTTTTCTAAGGTTCCATTTTGGAATTCATATTTCCCATTTGGGTGATGGGTAAATTTTGCTTTCAGAAGAACTTTATAATACCATTCCCAATTTTTGGAATTATCACCTGCACCATGAATTCCAACATATCCCCCACCATTCTCAATATAATTCTCAAATGAACTCATCTGACTTTTATTTAATGTATTTCCAGTAGAATTATTCCATATTACAACATCAAATTTTTTTAAATCCTCAGTATTAAATAGCCTAGGGTCATTGCTAAATTGAATACCCCAATTGTATATAAGTCCTAATTTTTTAACTTCACCATTAAATGCTTTAATTGCATCAGTATGACTATAATCCCCTACTGCTGAGTACACAAGGACAGAAAGGTTCTTATCCTCTTTGTAATTAAGTTTAATATTTTCTTCAATATTATTATTTCTGCTTTTAAAAAATTTGTTGTAAATATTAGATATGCCTTTGTAGCCAAAAAACCCTAAGAGGAATAATAATAAATATGTGATTACTTTTTTCATACATCCAATTAGTTTTTTTTAAGCCATTTAGGAATCTCTCCAATAATTAGTGCAAAAAAAAATAATAAGCCAATTGTATAATTTAATATTTCAAGACCTAAGATATTTGATAAATTAACCCCCACAGATATTCCCAATACAAAATTGATATACATTTGATTCCTCTAAGATAAAAATATCTAAGCAAAGTGTCCAGCTTGGACAATGGAAACCATATGTTTATATTTGTTTAATGAAAAATTATGCAGATTTTTTAAAGGAAACATTAGTCAAGTTTTACAAATGTGAACTTAAAACTTGGAGAAAAATATTTAGATACAAAAGTTGATGAAAATGGTTGATTATGCAAATTTGTATGTAAATGATGACCAAAGTTGGTTTTTAAAAATCATTAAATCCTTTGTGAAGTGTTGATATTATTAAGAATGGGGATGTAGCTCAGTTGGCTAGAGCGTTTGACTGGCAGTCAAGAGGTCGAGGGTTCGAGTCCCAATAATCACGTTGGTTTACAATAAGACTTAATTGTCTACTGTAAATTAACTGTCAGATGAACTATCCAAAAGTTTGCCTTGATAATAGAGGAAACTACTTTATTACTCTCTATCTAAACCATAAAAGATTTAGACTCTACAGTGGAGATAAAATTGGTATTGATTTAAAACCAAATAGTTTTCCCTTTTCTCAAAGAAAAGCAAAAGCTAAAATTCTTGCAGCAGAAATTTATAAATACATCTACAATGGCAATAAACTTATAGA
>NHEX02000066.1 GCA_002171475.2 Flavobacteriales bacterium TMED96 | reverse complement strand
CGAAACTTTAATTTCTAATTATAATAATGAAGAAGTAATTATTGATGGTACGATTAAAGTATCCAATACTTGGGCAGATGAAATTGAACTTAAATGTGGCACAGACCCACTAGATCCATTTAGTAAACCACTAGATAGAGACAGCGATGGTATTGCTAGTTGTGAGGATCCAGATGATGATGAGGTTTATGTGTCTCCACTTTTAACACCAGGTGTGAACGGTCCAGAGGCTACATGGCAAGTAAAAAATATAGAACAGTACGGCACCTCATCGGTNAAAGTATACAACCGAAATGGTCAATTGGTATTTAGTAAAAGAAATTACNAAAATGATTGGGGTGGNACCTATCAAGAGACAGGAGAATTACTACCTGCAGGATCGTATTATTATCTTGTTGAGGTACGAGAAACAGGAAAGATTAAAAAGGGATGGTTGTATTTGACTTATTAAACTAATCCACTAAAGTCTTTTATTTTTCCAACGCGATTGTATTCAAGATTTTCCTCTTTTGTACCTGTATAACCACTAACAAAAACGAAATCAAATTTATATTCACTGGCTGTAAAATTATCGTATCTACTATCTCCAAAGAAAATAGTCTGTTTTTTCAAGTTGTAATTCTTTTAAGTGCTGGATTTTTGATTTTGGTCCTCCCCCCAGATAGAAAATGTATTTATTTAATTTTTTCTTTTTAACTAAATTTTTCACTTCCTCTTCGTCAGCACCTGTTAGAACAAAAATCTTTTTTGACTTATAAAATTTTATAATAAATTCTTCAACTCCTTTTACAAGATTGCAATTATGAAGAGTAGAAAGGTTTAATGTATAGTACTGCTTTAATACTTTTTTTAAGATAAGTTCATCTTTAATAAATTTACCAAGTAAAATATTTCTTGAAATACCTGGATTTTTGGAAAAATAGTCAAAAGTAAGATTAGATAATTCTTGATTTAGGTTTTCATCTAAAACAAGTTTCATATTTAATTTTCTCTGGCTATTTGCATCAAGTATGACCCCGTCAAAGTCTAAAACTATATTTTTATATTTTGATACATTTATCATTAGAGAGTAAATAAAAATATAAACTTCTTTTTAAATGGAATCTTTGCTTTTTTCTCTTTCCAAAGGGTAGTAAAGTAATTCATGGCTAATTATTCCATTGCAAATATTTACATAATAAAGATTGCTATTATTATTGTCCTCTATTTGATTATAAAAATTACTTTTAATTAGCACATTGGTCGTTCCTGGAATAGTGTTACTATGTCCTACGATTAGAATATTCTTTCCTTTGTTTTCTTTCAAGAAGGTTTNGTAGCTTATATCTTCTGGGTTATATAAGTCAATTTTTATTTTTTTTTCCTCCGAAGTAGGAATAGCAGTTGATATTGTTCTCTTGTAGTTTGTTGACAGAATTTTATCGAGCTTAATATTTTTAAATATTTCAGACCACTTCTTTGCCCTTAAAATTCCTATTTCATTTAACAGTGGGTCCTTTTCATTTTTATCCTTTCTGACTTTTTCAGCATGTCTAATAAGATAAATATTTGTGCATTTATCTTTGTCAAACGTATTGCATGCTGACAAGCTCAAAAACAAAATGAGCTTAAATTTCTTATTTATACTTATGATTTGGTAATACTTAATGTTGAGCCCATTACATTTGTTTCGTAACATTCTAAAACATCATCAGTTGTACCAGGTGTNGTACAATCNGAGGGGTANGANTTNTTNTGACTNGANCANACAAATCTTTCNTGATTNCTNTTGTATGACCAAGCATTTCTTGNACCTTGATGAGGNCANCTATTNGTAAANGCTCTNTANNNNGTNTCNCTNAGCTTNAGNATNANCATNTTTTGTTGNGTAAAATTCATCCACCCTCTNGATTGNAGNATACTAAANGANGGATCATCTAAATCNATNGAAACAACATTACCNTGNACTGTTACNCCNGTNATAGCNGAATCTGAACTTCCANTATANCCNTCNTCATCNCNTTTNGAACANGCTTCAATNAANNTTACACCNAACATNGCNAGTGCNACNGTGTGGACANACNTTTTCTAAAAATTCTCTNCTTTTATATTTANTNTTCATAATAGTTCANGTTAATTATTGNGTTTCGGTTTTTAATANTTCTNTNATTATNTCACATTCTTCNTCNGTCCATTCNATNTANTCAACNCCTGTAAANAAATCTTCNACNTCTCTTTGAAATAAAGTATATTCAACNGAACGGACATTNGGNGCCATNANNCCTCCNCCNTCNTGAGANGCGTTAAANACNTCATGTCCAAANTCATGNTACATTANAAANAGNTGTTCNCCCAGAGNTAANGTTTCGAAANACAGTNTCATCNACNTGTATTTTTACATAATCATGNCANGAGCCCAANGCNCNAGCNGCTGTNCCNCCAGCTAAGTCNGCNTCNGAAACAAATTCAATATCGGTAATGTTTGATAAATCTTTACCGTAAAGAGAAGCTGACTCAACAAAAATATCCCAGAAAGATGGTAAATTTCTGGCATTAGCTTTACTATAAATTGGATCATTATCGTAGTCAGGTATAATACTCTCTTCTTGCAGATAACCTTTCAGATCATTGTCATCGCTACCTCCAGAACACTGGATAAACAATACTAGAAATAAAAATATTTTTATTAAGAAAGTGAATAAAATTTTTGACATATCGTAAAAATAAACAAAATAAAAAAAAGCATCCCGAGCAGAGGATGCTTGTTTAAATAGTACTATAGGATAATCAAATAGCTCCTTTCACCGTTTTGATTATTCTTCCTGCGATTTTGTAAGGATCACCGTTTGATGCAGGTCTTCTATCTTCTAACCATCCCTTCCATCCGTTCTCGACAGTCATAATGGGGATTCTAATTGAAGCTCCTCTGTCAGAAACACCATAACTAAATTCATTTATGGATTGAGTTTCATGTTCTCCTGTTAAACGCTGGTCGTTATCAGCTCCGTAAACATCAATATGTTCTTTTACTACAGGCCTAAAAGCTTCGCATATTTTTTCATATGTTTTTTGATCACCACAGGTTCTTAAGATGTTGTTTGAAAAATTAGCATGCATTCCAGAACCATTCCAGTCAGTTGCTCCTAGGGGCTTAGGGTGATATTCAATTGCTAAACCATAACTTTCAGCTGTTCTTTCAAGTAAATATCTTGCAACCCACATTTCGTCTCCAGCTTGTTTAGCTCCTTTTGCAAAAGTTTGAAATTCCCATTGACCAGCAGCAACTTCTGCGTTAGTTCCTTCAACATTAATCCCCGCTTCAAGACAAATATCTAGGTGCTCATCCATCACATCTCTTCCGAAGGTATTTTTACCACCAACGGAACAATAAAATTGACCTTGAGGGGTTTGATCTTTTGGAAAACCAAGAGGAAGATTTGTTTCTGGATCCCACAAAAAATATTCCTGTTCAAAACCAAACCAAAAGTCGTTATCGTCATCATCAATTGTTGCTCTTCCATTTGATTCGTGAGGAGTGCCATCGGCATTCAAAACTTCAGTCATAACTAAGTATGCATTTTTTCTTACAGGATCAGGGTATACCGCAACTGGTTTCAACAAACAATCCGAGGATCCGCCCTCTGCTTGTTGAGTGGAACTACCATCAAACGACCACATAGGGCAATCGCTTAATTTTCCACCAAATTTATCTACTATTTTTGTTTTACTTCTTAGATTGGCAGTGGGCTTATATCCATCCAACCATATATATTCTAATTTTGTTTTACTCATAAAATTCGATTTTGAGCCTTAAATGTATAATTTTGATTTTCAACTTGTTGTTAATAACCTGTTTAGATATTAACACTAAGGATTAATTATGAATTTTATAAATATTTATAATAATTTTTAAAATTATACCAAAAAAAACTATTGATTTTTGTTTTAATCTTAAAAAAAAAATTAAAAAAAATACTATACATTTAATCAAAAGTCTTATTAACGAAAAATGACTAAAAATAGATATGAATCTAGAGGGGTTTCAGCTGATAAAACAGATGTTCATAATTCTATTAAAAATATCGATAAGGGTTTATTTCCGCGTGCATTTTGTAAAATAGTTCCTGATTATCTTTCAGATAGTGATGATCATTGTATTGTTATGCATTCAGATGGAGCAGGTACAAAATCCTCACTAGCTTATGCATATTGGAAAGAAACAGGAAATTTGGATGTTTGGAAAGGAATTGCTCAAGATGCCATGGTAATGAATATAGATGATCTTATGTGTGTTGGAGCTACCAATAATATAATGTATTCTTCTACCATTGGGAGAAACAAAAAGTTAATTTCAGGCGATGTAATTTCTTCAATTATAAATGGAACTGAAAAGCTTATTAGAGAATACAAACAATACGGTGTAAATATTTATAGTACAGGTGGAGAGACAGCTGATGTAGGAGATCTTGTTAAAACTATTATTGTTGATTCTACTGTGATAGCGAGGATGAAAAAATCTGAAGTTATAGATAATGCTAATATCTGCGATGGAAATGTCATTGTGGGCCTTGCTTCTTTTGGAAAAAGCATTTATGAAAAAATTTATAATAGCGGTATTGGAAGTAATGGTTTAACTTCTGCTAGACATGATGTTTTTCATTCGTCTATTGGTAAAAAATTTCCTGAAACGTTCGATAATAATATCTCTAACAATTTAATATATTCTGGTAGTAAAAAACTTTTAGATAAAATAGATGATGTTAATATAGATATTGGAAAATTAGTTTTATCTCCTACTAGAACATATTTACCTGTAGTAAAAAAAATTTTTTCTGAAATTGATAGATCTAAAATTAATGGAATGGTTCATTGTACTGGAGGGGGGCAAACTAAAATATTACATTTTATTGATAAACTACATGTGATAAAAGATAATTTGTTTCCTACTCCTCCATTATTCAAATTGATTCAAAACGAATCAAAAAGTGATTGGAAAGAAATGTATAAAGTTTTTAATATGGGACATAGATTAGAATTATACACAAATGATTATGATGCAGTTAAAATAATTGATATTGCAAAAGGTTTTAATATCGATGCTCAAATTATTGGAAGAGTTGAGAATGCAAGTCAAAAGTCACTTACAATACAAACTAAAGAGGGCACATTTGTTTATTAATTTTATTTAGATTGAAAGAAAAAATAATCATTTTTACTTTTTTTATTTTTCTAAGTCTGCATGGGCAGGAGGACAAACTTTTATTAGAATCTCTTTTTGAAAAAGAAGAAATCCAAGAAAGCGAAAAGTTACTGCCTGAAAGAATGGTTTTTACACAATCCATTTTGTGGGGTAAAAATGGAATATTTAGAAAAACAGGAATATCAAAGCTCAACAAAGAACAAAGAGTTAAAGAATTAAAAGTTAGAAAAATAATGTTAAAATCTCATCAAATCATAGGTTATTTAACTCTTGCAGGTATGATTACTCAAGGTATATTAGGCGGTAAACTCTACAATAACTGGGAAAGAGATCTTTATAATACTCACAAAACTGTAGGCAATATTGTTACAGCATCCTATTTCACTGGTGCGGGTCTATCTTTATTTGCTCCACCACCTTTGGTTAACAGAAAAGTCGAAGGATTTAATTCAATAAAAGCTCATAAAATTTTAGCAACCATTCACTTCTCGGGAATGATAGCTACAAATTATTTTTCAAAAAAAAACACAGATTTTCATAAATATTCAGCCTACACAACTTTTGCTAGCTACTTTGCTGCCGTTGTGGTTTTTAAATTTAAATAAATGATTAGATACCTATTAATATTCCCTTTATTTTTAATTACAAATCAAATTTTTTCTCAGACCATTAAATGGTCTTTAGATAGTAATGATTCATTTATAAGTTATGACGGAGAGCATTTTCTTCATAGTTGGTCAGGTAAAAATGAAATTATCAGAGGTGTTATTATAGAAAACCTTGAAGAAAAAAAATTTAAACAAATAGCTTTAGCGATGTTTGTTAAAGATTTTGATAGTGGAAATGGTAATCGGGATTCGAACATGTTGGAGATTTTGGAAGTTATCAAATTTCCTAAAATTGAATACTACTCTAATAGAATTTCTCTAGATAAGGATAAAATTTTATTTTCAGGTAATCTTAATTTTCATGGGATATCAAGAGATTTAAATATAACTTCTGAAATAAAAAAAACTAAAAATATATTAGTTTTAAGTGGAGAATTTAATTTTTCCCTTGTAGATCATAATGTAAAACTGCCAAGTTTTATGATGAGAAGTATAAATAAAGATGTTCTGATTAAATATCAATTAATTTTCAATAAAATTGATAATTAGAATTTATAAGTAAATTTGCATTTATTCAACTCAAATCAAATGCTCGACAAATTCGATGTCATAAAAAACAGATTCAATGAGGTTTCGCAACTAATATCTAGTCCAGATATTGTTTCGGATAGAAAGAAATATATTGATTTAAGTAAAGAGTATAAAGAGTTAAACAAATTAATTGAGAAATTTAAGACTTACGAATTAACTCTATCAAATGAGTCAGAAGCACTTGATTTAATCAAAGATGAATCTGATCCTGAAATTCAGGATATGGCAAAAAACCAACTTGAAGAATCTCGCAACATAATACCAAAACTCGAAGAGGAATTAAAAATCCTTCTTATACCAAAAGATCCAGATGATTCTAAAAATGTTGTAGTCGAAATAAGAGCTGGTACTGGTGGAGACGAGGCTAGTATCTTTGCTGGGGATTTATTTAGAATGTATACTAAATACTGTTTAGATAGAGGATGGTCTACAAGCACAGTCGATATTAGTGAGGGAACCGCAGGAGGTTTTAAGGAGATTATATTTGAAATTTCTGGTGAGGATGTTTATAGTTTTTTGAAATTTGAATCCGGTGTTCATAGAGTTCAACGGGTACCTCAAACAGAAACTCAGGGTAGAGTTCATACCTCAGCTGCAACAGTAATGGTACTTCCAGAAGCAGAGGAATTTGATATAAAAATAGATATGAACGAAGTTAGAGTGGATTATTTCTGTTCGTCTGGACCGGGAGGACAGTCGGTAAATACAACCTATTCTGCAGTCCGTTTGACTCACGAGCCTACAGGTATAATAGCTCAATGTCAAGATCAAAAATCACAACACAAGAATAAAGAAAAGGCTCTTAAAGTTTTAAGATCTAGACTTTATGAATTAGAACTTTCTAAAAAAATGGAAGCTGACTCTGAAAAGAGAAATAGTCTTGTTTCTTCTGGAGACAGATCAGCAAAAATTAGAACCTACAATTATCCACAAGGTAGGGTGACTGACCACAGAATAGGGCTTACCCTTTATGATTTACAAAATATAGTTAACGGCGGCATAGACAAGCTTATTGAAGAACTAAAACTTTATCAGAATACGGAAAAACTTAAAAATGCTGGAGAGGTCTTTAAAACATGAAACTAAGTAGTCTAATTGAGCAAATCAAATTAAAAAAATCATACTTATGTGTTGGCATAGATCCAGATTTAGAAAAGATCCCAAAACATATTGTAAACCAAAAAGACCCCATATACACTTTCTCAAAATCAATAATTGACTCTACTGTAAAATTTGCAGTTGCATTTAAATTCAATATTGCTTTTTTTGAAGCCTATGGTATTGACGGTTTAGTTTCATTAGAAAGGCTTATTGAATATGTTAATAAGCAGTACCCTCACGTTTTTACTATTGCGGACGCCAAAAGAGGAGACATTGGGAATTCTTCTAGTAGATATGCCAAAGCCTTTTTTGAGAAATTTGGTTTTGACTCAATAACTGTTTCTCCTTACATGGGTAGAGACTCTATTGAACCTTTTTTAAGTTTTGAGAATAGGCACACAATTATATTAGCACTTACCTCAAATTCTGGAGCTATGGATTTTCAGTTTATTTCAGCGGAAGGTAAAAAAGTTTATGAACATGTAATACTTGAATCTAAAAAATGGAACGGGAATGAAAATATCATGTATGTCGTAGGTGCAACTAAAGCTATTCATTTAGAAAATGTTAGAAAACTAATTCCTGACTCCTTCCTTCTTATTCCAGGGGTAGGTAAACAAGGTGGTAGTTTAGAAGAGGTTTCGACTTTTGGATTAAATAAAAATATTGGGATTTTAGTTAATTCTTCAAGAGGAATTATCTATGCATCAAATGAAGGGGATTTTGCTGAAAAGGCAGCAGAAGAAGCAAAAAATCTTCAAGTGAGGATGGAATTAATACTAAAAAACAAACAAATCATTTGAAATTTAAAACCCCCCCAGAGCAAAACAAAATATCTGCAAAGGAGGGGAAACCAAACAATTAATCAAACACTAAAATGCATAGATAGCCGCAAGAACAAACGAGGCTAAATTATCAGTTGTACCTGTTAAAGATTTTTGATAAAATTCTGCTGATCCTGAATCTATCCTAAATTCAGGTTTAATTGTTAAATTACCAGAAGTAAAGCTTCCTGTGACTGTAAAAGAAGTATTATCTTGATCAGTACCACCAACCGAATCTAATATTCCAGTATCATCATTAAATATCTCGCCTCTTAAACCGAGAGTAAAAGTTTCACTAAGAGCAAGTTGAGGGTAAAGTGCTACACCTGAGAATTTTCCAGCACCATCGATATCAGCTGAAGTGGCGTTTATTCCAAGGAAAAATGATTCAGACAAATCAAAACCACCAGTGAAATCAATTTGCGTATAACCATCACCTGCTAATAAATTTAAGTATTGGCCAGATATTCCTAGTTGCGCCCCAAACATATAACCATCAAAGGGCTCCAATGATGCGTTACTTGCTGGAGAATCGAATGTGTCCGCAAGACTATCAAAATTACCCTCAGTAAAGTCAGTTTGATTCATTACTCCAAGCATTAATGAAGTTTTTTCACTTAAAGTAAAATCAGCCTTAATTCCTGTATGTGAGAAAGGACCATAGGAAAACATATATGAAGTTGAATAGTTGAAATTTGCAGTTGGTGATATTACCTCGTATCCCAAAAAAGTATTCCAGTTACCTAAAGTTAGGGTGAAATTATCACTAACATTCAAATAAGCATACAATTGGTTTACAATATTTGATGAACCGTTTGATGCAAAAACAGCATCCGTTCCTCTTGGCCCATATACAAAATCAGCTACAAATCCAGATTTTTCTCCTTCATAGGAAAGTATAACGTTAGCCATACCAAGAGCAAAACCTGGTAAATTTGCGAAAGAGGTACCTGGCGCATAATCTGCACTTCTGAAATAGGTATCAATAGACCCTGCAACAGAAAATGTTGGTTCGTCTTCGGTTGTTTCTTCTTGTGCACTTATTGAAAAAGAAACAAGTGCCAAAATTGAATATAATAAGTATTTAATATTTTTCATTTTTATAATAATTATAGGTTAATATTTATTTTTGATCTACACTAAAGTCTGCATAAGCACCCATAGAGTGTTCGGATAAGTCGAGACCTTTCAATTCTTCTTCTTCGCTTACCCTTATTCCAGATATTGCTTTTATTGCATATATGATAATAGCTGCACTTACAACGCTAAATGCACCAATGACGCCAACGCCAATTAGTTGCGTTATAAACTGATCAACACCGGCCATTGCACCAAAAATTCCAACAGCTAATGTTCCCCATATTCCACAAATTAAGTGTACAGCGATAGCTCCTACAGGGTCATCTAATTTTAACTTGTCAATTAATGACACACCAAGTGGAAGAATTATTCCCGCTATTAGACCTATAAGAGTAGCATCTGTGGGACTCATCTGGTCTGCACCTGCTGTAATTCCAACAAGTCCACCTAAAACACCATTCATAAACATAGTCAAATCGTATGTCTTGTAAAGAATATTGGAAAAAATCGCAGCAGAAACACCACCAGCGGCTGCCGCAATACAAGTAGTTACAAGTGTTAAAGATGTTAATTCTGGATCTGCAGACAAAACAGAACCACCATTAAAACCAAACCAACCAAGCCATAGTATCAAAACTCCAGCTGCAGAAAGTGGAAGATTGTGCCCAGGTATCGCGCGTGGCTTTCCATCATCACCAAATTTACCAATTCTTGCACCTAGGAAATAGACCACTACAAGTGCTGCCCACCCACCAACTGAGTGTACTAGGGTAGAACCAGCAAAATCATAAAATCCCATTGAATCTAAAAATCCACCTCCCCATTTCCAAGATCCAATGATAGGATATACCAATCCTACATAAAAAATTGTGAAAAGCATAAAGGCACCTAATTTAATTCTTTCAGAAACTGCTCCAGAAACGATTGTTGCGGCTGTTGCTGCGAACATTCCTTGAAAAAGAAAATCCGTCCACCAAGTGTAACCACCATCAGCATATCCAGGGGTCATTCCTCCTTCAGGTGCGCCAATTCCAAATCCTGCAAATTTGAAAAAACCCGCTGAGCCTTCTTCAAATCCAGGATACATGAGGTTGAAACCACCTAACATATATAATAACAAACCAATAGTTATTACAAAAAAGTTTTTAAATAAAATGTTTACAGTATTTTTTTGTCTTGTTAACCCGATTTCAAGAAAAGAGAAACCTAAATGCATAAAAAATACCAATCCAGTACAGACCATCATCCATACATTGTTTGCTGTAAATAAAGCTGTGTTTTCCATGTTATATTAATTTAAAGTGTTACCGCCACGTTCTCCGGTTCTAATTCTTATTGCATCTTCAATTTGAAGTACAAATATTTTTCCATCACCGACCTTATCTGTGGCACCTGATTTTACTATTGCGTCTATTGTCTTTTCAACGAAATCATCGTTGACAACTATTGACAAAAAACGTCTTTGTATATCAGAGGTAGAATAACTTATACCTCTGTAAACCTGCCCTTGCTTTTCATTACCTATTCCTGTAACGTCCCAGTAGCTGAAAAAATTTACATCTACCTGGTGAAGAGCATCTCTAACATCAGAAAACTTGGATTTTCTAATGATTGCTTCGATTTTTTTCATAGATATTTTGTTTATTGTTTTATTAATTATTATTCAAATCTATTAAACAGAAATAATCACTACGAATGAAAAAAAAAAGATTTGGAAGAATTATGAAGTACGTAATTTCAGTATGACGTATTTTTGGACATACTTAAATTTTTGATATCAAAATTGAGAATAATTTAAAAATTCTTAAATCATTTAAAAATTAAAAAGCCTAGATATATAAAAAAAAATCCCAAAATAAAATTTATACTGAAATAGGTAAAAATATTTTGTAAACTTTCGTTTTTGAACATATAGAATATATCTAGCATAAATGTTGAAAAAGTTGTTAGTCCCCCGCATAAGCCAACAGATATAAATATAAAAGCATCTCTTTTAGGAAGATTATTTTTATCAAGAAAGGAAACTAATAATCCTATAATAAAGCATCCAACCAAGTTTGATATGGAAGTTCCTAAAGGAAAAGAAATTATAATTTTGTTGGAGTATTTTGTAACTAAATATCTGACCGTACTTCCAATACCACCTCCGAAGAAAACTAAAATTATAGACTTAATATCCAAAGCTCTGATAATTGACTAAATCTAAATTAGTCTATTAAAAAATACTTTATACAAAATAGTAAAAAGAAAAATAAAATAAACGCAAATAAAATTTTATAACTATCTCTGTAAAATAATTTTATAGTTTTTCTGTCTTGTTTGTAGGACAAAAAAATAATCACAACAAACGAAACAAAAAAAAATAAAGCAAAAACAATTTGACCAACAGTAAACATTGACTATTTTACATTTTAATTTCGAAACTAATAAATATTTTCATGATAAAAAAAGAGTTAGATTCAGTAAAGTTATTTCATAAAAAATTTAATATTGATTATTTAAATGAGCCAACGGCTAATATACCAGAAGAAATCAAACAGTTGAGATTTAAATTAAAGGAGGAGGAAAATTTAGAATATTTGAAAGCTACCAGAGAAAATGATCTTGTTGAAATTGCAGATGCCCTCGGGGATATGCTTTACATTTTATGTGGTACTATCATAAGTCATGGTCTTCAAAATAAAATTGAGGAAATTTTTCATGAAATTCAAAGTTCAAATATGAGTAAACTTGGGAAAAATGGAAAGGCAATTTTTAGAGAGGATGGAAAAGTTTTAAAGGGTCCTAATTATTTTAAACCTGATATTAGAAAAATACTTAAACTTTAACCGCACTAACTTCTGACCTCCAACCGTAAGGATCTTGAGTTAAATTGTATTGAATATTAGTTATTATCGACTTTAAAGTTGCAGCATAACTATTTTCAATTTTTTTTAAGTTGTAATTCTTATCTCTATATCCAAAACTTGAAATTTCACTAACTACAACAGCAGTTCCTGAACCAAAAATTTCTTTAAGTTTACCTGTTGAATGAGCTTCAATAACCTCATCAATAGAAATAGGTCTCACCTCGACTTTTATATTATTGTCTTCAGCAATCTTGATAATGCTTTTTCTGGTAATCCCATCAAGAATCGTATCTGTAGTTGGTGCTGTAATTATTGTGTCATCTATACGTACAAATATGTTCATTGTCCCAGCTTCTTCTAGAAACTTATGGTTTTTGGAATCAGTCCAAATAATTTGATCGTAGCCCTCTTTTTGCGCTAGGCGTGTTGGATAAAATTGTGAACCATAATTACCTGCAGCTTTTGCATATCCAACGCCACCATTAGCCGCTCTAGAATATTTTTCTGCCACAAGGACTTTTATATAACCACTATAATAACTTTGAACGGGAGATAAAATAATCATAAACTTATATTTCCTAGAAGGTGAAGCTGCAATACAATATTCACTTCCAAAAATAAATGGTCTTACATAGACAGAATTTCCAATTCCAGGTTTTACCCAATCACTATCAAGAGTCAATAACTTATTTAGAGCTGATAAAAAAACACTTTCTCCAAGTTCGGGCATAGCTAATCTTTCAGAGGAAATAGATATTCTTTTGTAATTTTCAGTCGGTCTAAAAAGCCAGATTTTTCCTGAGTCGTCTTTGTAAGCTTTCATCCCCTCAAAAACAGCTTGTCCGTAATGAAATACGTTTGCAGAAGGTTCTATTTCTATTGGTTTGTATGGCACAATCCTAGAATCAATCCATCTCCCATCTTCATAATCACAAATAAACATATGATCAGTAAATGTCTCTCCAAATTTTAAATTATCAAAATCGGTATCTTTTAATCTTGATATAGATGTTTTTTCTATTCGCATGTAAAACTTATAAAAAACTAAATTAGTACTAAATTTAAAATTTACCTCAAATAAATTTACATTTTGAAAGTTAATTAATGAAAAATTTTAAAAAATTGATTTGTACAACAGATGACGGAAGTTCAACAATATTTTTACCTCAATTTAATGAGTATTATCATTCTAAATATGGTGCTGTTAGCGAATCGGAACACGTTTTTATTAATAATGGATTTTCTTTTTGGAAGAAAAAAAATATAAACAAGAAATCCTGTAATATATTTGAAGTTGGATTTGGAACAGGTTTGAATGCTTTTTTAACTTACAAAGAATCTAAATTTAAATCTAACACAAAACTTACTTATTCATCTGTAGAAGCACATCCACTTAAATTTTCAGAAATCAAAAAATTGAATTACGGTAAAAATTTGAACGAAAGTTTCGAAACTTTTAATTTCATACACCACTCGGATTGGGACTCTCCAGTTCAATTATCAGATAATTTCACATTGATTAAAAACAAATCGACTATACAAAATTTTAATATAAAAATTAACCCAGATATTATTTATTTTGATCCTTTTTGTTATAGAGTTCAACCTGAAATGTGGTCAAAAAAAATAATAAATCCCATAGTTAATTCAATGAATAAAAACTCTGTTTTTGTTACCTTCTCGTCAATGAATATTTTGTTTGATTTATTAAAAGATCTAAAATTAGATGTTGAAAAAATACCTGGACCAAATAAAAAGAAAAAAATGATTAGAGCTATCAAAACTTATTAAATTCTAAATTTTTATAAATTAAACATGAAATTTTTAATAACGGGAGGTACTGGAAATATTGGTTCATTTCTTATAGATAGAATTTTATCTAAAGGTTATTCAATAAACTATCTAACCCGTAGTCAAAAAAAAATTAAAAAATCATCAAACCTTAACGGATTTTTTTGGGATCCTTTTAAACAGATAATTGATCAAAAATGTTTTGACGGTGTTACTCATATTGTTCATTTATCTGGAGAGAGTATATCAAGAAGATGGACCAAAAAAAGAAAAAAAAATATTCTATCTAGTAGGTTATTGACTACCAGACTTTTGTTTAATTCATTATCAAAATTTGACAGTTTGTCTAAAATAGAGCAGATAGTTTGCGCATCTGCTATAGGAATTTATAAATCTTCGTACGATAAAGTATATAAAGAAAAAACAAATTGTAAAGGGGAGACTTATCTTCAGCAAGTTGTATTAAAATGGGAAAATGAAATTAATAAGTTTAAAAAACTTAACATAAATACTACAATTTTTAGAATCGGTCTTGTTTTGAGTAAAAATGGAGGAATTTTAAAAACACTTCAAATACCTACAAAACTAAATATTGTAGCTCCAATTGGGAGTGGTAATCAATATCAGTCATGGATACACGAATATGATTTATCAAACATGATCATGCAATCAATGTTTAATAAATGGGTCGGGATTTATAATGCAGTGAGCCCAAATCCAGTCAAACAAAAAAAATTCATAAAGCTTTACGCTAAATCATTAAATAAAATATCATTACCAATATCTATACCAAAATTTATAATTAGAATACTTTTTGGAGAAATGAGTATATTAATATTTAATAGTCAATATGTTAGTTCTGCAAAAATTATTAACTCCGGTTTTGTTTTCAGATTTTCAAAGATAGAAGATGCCTTCTTTAATTTAGCTAGATAACATGAATGACAATTTGACAATTTTCACAATTTGGCAGAAAATTTGATATTTGTCAAATAAACTATTTAAAGTGGCAAAAAAAATCCCTGGTAAAAAACAACAAAAATCAAAAACAAATACAAAAAAGGTTGAAAACCAAATTAATGATCTAAAGACTGAACTTAAGGAAGAAGAGGATAAATATTTGAGACTTTTTGCTGAGTTTGAAAATTATAAAAAAAGGACAACCAAGGAAAGAATTGATTTGTATAAAACAGCTGGGCAAGAAGTAATTGGAAGTCTCCTCCCTGTTTTAGATGATTTTACAAGAGCGATAAAAGAATCAAAAAAAATGAAAAATTCTGCTGATTTCGTTGGTCTAGAATTAATTTATAATAAATTCAATGATATCCTTAAGGCTAATGGTCTTTTGGATTTAGGAGTCAATAAAGGCGATTCTTTTGATCCGGATTTGCACGAGGCAATATCTCAAATAAAAACTGACAAAAAAAATTCAGGCAAAATAATTGATGTAATTGAGAAAGGTTATAAGATGGGAGATAAAATTATTCGTTTTCCTAAGGTTGTAGTTGGTCAATAAATAAATTATGAAAGAAGATTATTATGACATTTTGGGTATTTCTAAAACTGCTTCCGACGCCGAAATAAAAAAGGCATATAGAAAAAAAGCCATTCAGTATCACCCAGATAAAAACCCTGGTGATAGTGAGGCTGAGTTGAACTTTAAAAAAGCAGCTGAGGCTTACGAGGTTTTAGGAAACCCAGACAAAAAAGCCAGGTATGATCAATTTGGCCATCAGGCCTTCGAAGGTGGTCAAGGCTTTAGTTCTTCGGGAATGAGTATGGACGATATTTTCAGTCAGTTTGGTGATATTTTTGGAAGCGCTTTTGGTGGTGGTTTTGAAGGTTTCGGCGGGAGTGGCAGAGGAGTGTCTAAAGGTGCAAATTTAAGAATCAGAGTAAAATTATCACTCCAAGAAATTTTTAATGGAGTTGATAAAAAAGTAAAGGTTAAAAGAAAGGTTAAAGCTGAGGGGGTAAATTTTACAAGTTGTTCTGATTGCGGAGGAAGTGGTCAAAGCGTTAGAATAGCTAATACAATTTTGGGCAGAATGCAAACCACCACAACTTGTTCAGGTTGTAGCGGTACAGGCCAGGTAATTAAGGAAAGACCTAAAGGAAGTGATTCAAATGGGATGATATTTCAGGAAGAAACGGTAAGTATAAAAATTCCAGCTGGAGTTGAGGAGGGTATGCAATTAAAAGTATCTGGCAAGGGAAATGAGGCCTTTGGTAGTGGGATAGCTGGAGATTTAATTGTATTAATTGAAGAATTAGAACATGATAAATTTACTCGAGACGGGGGTCATTTACATTTTGACCTATATATTTCTGTTTCTGAAGCAGCACTAGGTTGTTCAAAAGAAGTTCAGCTAGTGGAAGGTAAGGTGAGAATTAAATTAGAATCAGGCATTCAATCTGGGAAGACTTTACGACTAAGAGGCAAAGGTTTGCCAGACTTAAATTCTTATAGCAAGGGAGATCTTTTGGTTCACATAAATGTGTGGACACCACAGGTTTTAAATAGAGAACAAAAACAATTTTTTCAAAGAATGAAAGGTGATGAAAATTTTGAACCAAGACCTGAAAAGTCTGACAAATCATTTTTTGAAAAAGTTAAGGATATGTTTTCCTAAATTTATTTGATGAAAAAGATTTTGATTGTTGAAGATGAGGAGCCTATCAGGAGGGTTTTAAAAAGAATCCTAGCTGATGAGAACCCAGAGTTTAAAATTTCTGAGGCGTTTGATGGAAACGAGGCAATTGAAAAATTATCTAGAGATAAATTTGACCTAGTAGTTTGTGACATAAAAATGCCCAAAAAAGATGGGCTAGATGTTCTCAAATTTGTCAATAATAAAGATATAATTACACCTTTTATAATGTTGACAGGTCATGGGAATATTGAAACCGCTGTTGAGGCAATGAGAATTGGTGCTTATGATTTCATTGAAAAACCACCAGATTTAAATAGATTGTTGATTTCTATAAAAAATGCATTTAAAATAAAAAATCTTCAAACCGAGAACAATAGACTTAAAAAAAGACTTATCAAAAAGCACGAGATGATTGGTAATTCTACCAAATTTAATAATGTTTTAAAACTAATTAATAAAGTTGCTCCAACCAATGCAAGAGTTTTAATTACAGGAGAAAATGGAACTGGAAAAGAAATGGTTGCTCAGCAAATTCATTTTAAGAGTCTTAGATGCGCAAATCCCCTGATAGAGGTAAATTGTGCTGCTATACCATCTGAATTAATTGAAAGTGAATTGTTTGGTCATGTAAAAGGATCCTTTACATCAGCAATTAAAGACAGGGTTGGAAAATTTGAATTGGCTAATGGTGGCACACTTTTTTTGGATGAAATTGGTGATTTAAGTCTCAAAGCTCAAGCTAAAGTTTTAAGAGCTTTACAAGAAGGCAAAATTCAGAAAGTAGGTAGTGAAAAAGAAATTGAGGTAGATGTGAGGATAATTGCTGCTACCAACAAAAATTTAAAGAAATTAATTGAATCAAATAATTTTAGAGAAGATCTTTTTCATAGATTGGCAGTAATCGAAATAAAAATTCCAACTCTATCTGAAAGGAAGTCTGATATAAAAATTTTAAGTACTTATTTTATTGAACAAATATCAAATGAGCAAGGCTTACCGTTAAAGAAAATTACTAAAGAAGCAATAAACGCTTTAGAAAATTACCCATGGAGTGGAAATATACGTGAATTAAGAAATGTTATTGAGAGGTTAATGATTCTAGGAGAAAATCCAATATCTGTCGAAAATATAAATATGTATGCTTCTAAATAAAACAAATTTCCTCACCCTTTTTTTTCTAATTTTTTCGAAAATTTTAGCAGCACAATCTGAAGTTGAAAGTAACATACAGAATTTATTTCAAAAATCATTGACTGAGGGTAAAAGTTATGAGTGGCTAGATCATTTATCAAACAAAATTGGAGGGAGGCTGTCGGGTTCCTTAAATTCAGAAAGAGCAATTGAATGGTCAAAAAACGAGCTTAGTAACTTAGGTTTAGACAAGATATATCTTCAACCGGTAATGGTACCGAAATGGATTCGTGGGACATTTGAATATGCGAATATCGAAACAAGTCCTGGCAACACAATTAATGTTCCTGTTTGTGCTCTAGGAGGTTCTATTTCAACCCCATTAGGCGGCCTTAGAGCCAGTGTAATTGAAGTTAAGTCATTTGATGAACTTTCAAGGAGGAAAAACGAAGTAAATGGAAAAATTGTTTTTTTTAACAGACCAATGCGTGCAGATTTTGTAAATACCTTCGATGCTTATTCTGAAGCAGTTAATCAACGAACACAAGGAGCCGAAATTGCAGCTAAATTGGGAGCAGTTGGAGTTATTGTTCGCTCACTAAATTTAAAACTAGATAATCAACCTCATACAGGTACTATGAGCTACGGAAATTTACCATTGTCTAAAAGAATTCCTGCTGCATCAATTAGTACAAATGGAGCAGAACTCCTTAGCTCTATGCTTTCTTTAAACAAAAATCTTAAATTTTATTTAAAACAAAATTGTAAAAATTTACCTGACGTAAAATCTTTTAATGTCATAGGAGAAATCAAGGGAACTAGGTACCCAGAGGAAATTATGGTTGTTGGGGCCCATCTTGATTCATGGGACCTCGGAGATGGAGCCCACGATGACGGAGCTGGAGTAGTACAATCAATGGAAGTTCCTCGATTATTGAAAAAAATAAATTACAAACCCAAAAGAACATTAAGAATTGTCCTTTTCATAAACGAAGAAAATGGGCAAAGAGGGGCTATCAAGTATAATGAAGAATCAAAAGCCAAGAAAGAAAATCATGTTTTTGCAATAGAATCTGATGCGGGAGGATTTTCTCCTAGGGGTTTTAGTATTGATTCAAATGACGAAAAGTTTAAAATTATTGAAAAATGGAGTATTTATTTTAAACCTTATCTTATCAATTACTTTGAGAAGGGTGGAAGTGGAGCCGATATTTCTTTTTTAAAAAGTAAAAATAATGTTCTAGTAGGTTTGAGACCAGATTCGCAAAGATATTTTGAATATCACCATTCAGAAAATGATGTTTTTTCATCTATTAATAAAAGGGAACTAGAGCTTGGTGCTGCAAGTATGGCGTCTTTGATTTATCTAGTAGATTATTTTAAACTCTGATTTTGGTCAAATTATTCGATTACACCAAAGAATTTAAATATAATTTAATATTATCTTATCCTGTTACCGTGGGACTTTTAGGACACACTATTGTCCAGTTGATTGACAATATAATGGTTGGTAGATTAGGAACCAGCGAACTAGCGGCGGTGTCTTTGGGTAATAGTTTTATTTTGATTGCTATGTCTATTGGAATTGGATTTTCTACTGCATTAACTCCGCTGGTATCTGAGTCAATTGGAATGAAAAACAATCGCGAAAAAGATTTTCTAAGTAACGGATTTCTGATTTGTTTACTTTTAGGATTGTTAACTTTTCTGAGCGTATACAATTTAAAAGAGTATCTTTTTTTCATGGGACAACCTTCAAATGTTGTTTTTTTGGCTTATCCTTACATAAAGTGGGTTTCAATATCCCTAATTCCACTTATCATTTTTCAAGCTTTTAAACAGTTCACCGATGGTTTATCCATGACTCTTCCCGCTATGTACGCCACAGTTTTTTCTAATTTTATAAATATAATTTTAAATTATATTTTAATTTTTGGAAAATTTGGTTTCCCCTCATTTGGAATTGAAGGAGCTGCAATAGGAACTCTAATAGCTAGATTTTCATCTTTGATATTTATTGTTTCTTATTTCTATTATCACGCAAATTTAAAAAGTTACTTATCTACCATTACACGAATAAATTTTAATTTTAAAATACTTAAAAAAATAATTTTTTTAGGTTTCCCTTCTGCACTTCAAATGTTTTTTGAAGTCCTTTTCTTTATAGCGGCTATATGGATGTCTGGTTTACTGGGGAAAAATGAACAAGCTTCGAATCAAATTGCATTAAACCTTTCATCAATGACATTTATGGTTGCTATGGGTTTTTCAGTTGTAGCCATGATAAGGGTAGGTGAAATGTTTGGAAAAAGGGATTTAATAAATTTAAAAAGAATCGCATATTCTTTATTTCTTATCATACTAATATTTGATATATTTTTTTGTTTGATTTTCTTGCTTTTCAGTGAATATCTGCCATGGATGTATTTAAGTAAAACTGACGATAAATCAATGTCAGACGTATATCAGGTAATTGAAATTTCATCAAAACTTATCTTGATATCGGGTGTTTTTCAAATTTTTGATGGATTGCAATCAGTCGTTTTAGGTGCATTAAGAGGCATCCAAGATGTATTAATTCCAACAGTTTTAATTTTTATTGCATATATGTTAGTCGGTTTACCTGTATCGTATTATCTAGAATTTAATACTCATCTAGGAGTTGTTGGGATTTGGATTGGTTTATTATTCGGTTTACTGACATCATCATTTTTTTTACTTTTAAGGTTCAGTTATGATTTAAATCTTATGTGTAAAAAAGTAATTTTTATTTATGATTAAAGAAATTATAAATTTTGATGAAATTATTTTTTTATATCTAAACTCTTTAGGCTCCAAGAGTTTTGATTTTTTTTGGTTATTAATTACAAATAAATTTTTAAACTTTATTATATATTTTTTTCTTCTTTTTGCTGTCTTTAAAAGATACGGTAGAACTAGAGCATTAAATGTTTTTTTATTAGCTGTAATTTTAATTTTTATAGTTGATCAAACAACAAACCTCTCAAAATTTTTTTTTGCTAGACTAAGACCTTGTTATGATGAACAAATTTCGTTGTTGTCAAGGCTTGTTACCAGTAATTGTGGAGGTAAATATAGTTTTTTCTCTGCCCATGCATCAAACTCCTTTGCTCTCGCAACTTTTTTTTCTATTATTTTTAAGAAATCAAAAATCTTGAGGATTGGAATTGTGTTTTTAGCACTATTAACAGCATATAGCCGAATTTATGTAGGAGTGCATTACCCTATGGATGTTATAATTGGAGCTACCTTTGGTGTGTTTTTTTCAATCACATATGTCTATTTTATAAATAAACATTTAAAAAATAAATTATTTAATTTTTAAAAGATTCTTTCAATAACTCTGGATATAATTTTTTAAATCGGTTNATCCTTGGAATAGAAACATTTCTAACATATGGATCATNNGGATTTAATNTTTNATAATTTTGATGATACTCCTCGGCATANTAAAANANNTCAAATGGCAANANNTGTGTTACNATTTTCTTTTCNAAAATNTTATTCTTTTCTAATANTTTTATATAGTCNTGANTAAGTTTTTTTTCNTGCTCTNNTTGATAAAAAACAATTGACCTGTATTGTTCACCTCGATCTGGACCTTGCCTATTTAATGTTGTTGGGTCGTGNGATCCAAAGAAGACCTGTAATAAAGTTCCATANCCAATTTCTTCANCATTATAAAGAACTTCTANNGCTTCTGCATGNCCAGTTCTTCCAGTTCCTATTTGATNATATGTCGGATTTTTTAANTAACCNCCTGAATACCCNGAATATACTTCATAAACTCCCTTTGACNCTTTCAAATACTGCTTCTACACACCAAAAACATCCTGAAGCAAAATACGCTTTTTTTAAATTTTTATAANTACNAGCTGNTGGTTTCCANATNGGATTTTTATTATCCTTTAGCTGCCCNANAGACATNCAAGAATTNAGTAAAATNGCTAGAANAANNTATNTCATAATTTCAATCAATTAANTTTTAAGTATTAAATGTAAATNTNATAAGCATCTTCTGCAAATCTATTCCAGGAATANTTTTTTTTATTTTTCTTAATATTTCTAGNGTAATTATAATTATTTTTTTTGTNTAAAACAATNTNAATTGCATNTGCTAAATCTTNNGAAGNNTTATTAAATANNACNCCTGANTTATCATCNNTAANATATGATGTTAAACCNTCNAAATTNGANACNACAATTGGTTTTTCAAANAAATAAGANAAAGAAATNACTCCACTTTGTGAGGCTGTTTTNTATGGTAAGATTACAGCTTTTGAANTNANAAANTAATTTATGATTTCTTCNTTTCCAACAAATTTATCAACAATATTTACTCTTTCNTTTAGATTCAACTTTTCTATCAAGTTTAAATATTTCCTTTTATTATCGTAAAACTCACCAACTATTAATAATTTAAAATTATTGTTATATTTCATAGAATCAATCAAAGTTTCTAGACCTTTATATTTTCTCACTAAACCGAAAAATAAAACAAAATTAGATTCAGTTTTAGAATGATTAATTGACTCTGGAATCTTAAACTTGCTTCTACTAGGGATAGGGTGGAACCCTACTAAAATTTCCTTTTGAATTGTTCTTTTTATTTGTGCCGCAACAGCTTCTGAGAATGTAACTATTTTATCCATTGAATTCCCAAAGTATGTGTTAAGTTTTTTATCCCATATTTTTGGTTCATGATGTTCCCAATTATCTATCAATCCAACTGTTTTGATAGATTTATTAAGTTTACTTCTTATATAGCACCAACAGGGACTTATCAGTGGTGTCCAATATCTAAAAACCACAATTCGTGGTTCAAAAGCATTTATTTTTTTTACAACAGATTTCCATTTCAAAAAATTATAAGCATGAATAATTCTTTCTGACTTTAGTTTATTTTTTTCAATTTTGAATTTATCAAATTGACTTTTTCCTGGAAAAAGTAATTTTGGATAAAGTTTTGTGAACGTCCAAACTTCTACTTTAAATCCCCTTGAAGACATTGCTTCGGCTAGATAATTTTGGGTTTCTGCAATTCCACCTCTAAAAGGTTTTGCTGGTCCTAAAAAAAGGTAATCAAGCTTTTTTTCTTGCATTTCATTCAAACCATTTTATTTTCTTTAGAAAGATAGNTTGAAACCATTAGTGTCAGAAAAATAGAAAACATGAAATAAAAGTTAAATAAGTAGAAGTTGAAACTTTCAAATTCAAACATGTTGTTTATTAATATTAAACTTAACATCAATCTTAACAACTCGATGTACGAGGCCCATTTGTAACTGTCCATGACTGATGTAAATCCAAAAATAGTGGTTACAATAAAAATTGAATAAAATATTTTTAAGTTGTTTTCTAATTCATCATATCCANTCAATAACAGCCACAATACAGCATTAATATATGTAAAATGAAATACAGCATAAAAAATATGAATATTTCTATATTCAATTTTGTATTTCTGTTGATTATATACATCGATTATTATATCTCTTTTATATCTTTCTTTAACGTCATTTGGTCGCCATCCAGTAGGCATGAACCAAATTNNAATTTTATTTATNAATTTTTTAGTATACCAAGCATCGATACTTAAATACCATAAGTGCTGAAAATTTATAATGAAAGGGTTCCATGTATTTACGGGTTCTAAGGTTCCATATACGCATGGAACATTTTCGAGCTCTTCTTGAAAAGTTCCAAATAACCTATCCCAAATACAAAAAATTGCGGAGAGATTTTTATCTACGTATTCTGGATTAATTGCGTGATGTACCCTATGTTGAGAGGGAGTGACAAAAATATATTCCAAAAGCCCTAATCTACCAATATGTTTTGTGTGATACCAGAATTGTCCAAAAAGGTGCAGAGGTGCTAATAATGCAATTACTTTATGAGGAACCCCAAAAAGTGCTGCTGGAATTAAAAAAATTGCTCCATATCCTAATAAATTGGATATGCTTTGTCTTAATGCACATGCTAAATTAAACTCTTGACTACTATGATGTATTACATGTTGATTCCAAAAAAAATTAATTGAATGATTTAGCCTATGATTCCAGTAACTTGCAAAATCCAAACATATAAAGGCAATAGAATATAAAAGGATACTTTCATTTAATTCTACAATTGAAATTGATTTTTTGATGAACGGATAGGAAATAATTATAATTCCAATTCCAAGAAGATCCTTCAATAAATTTGTTATTCCTGAGCTTAAACTTGAAAGCGTGTCCATCAAGTTATAGTAATGTTTTTTTGAAATTAATCCATAAAGAATTTCCACTAAGACAAGGGAGAAAAAAATGGGGATGGCAATTGTTAAGACGTTTGCGTAAGTATTCATTTATAAATTAATTTATTTTTTCAATCAACATCCATTCTCCAGAGTTTATTAATGGAACTGCAATTTTAAATTTAACAATTTTATCTTCACCATTTTTAACATTTCGCAATTTCACCTTTTCATTTCTACCTATTTTAGGCATTTCTCTTACAATTGTTTCAACTCTTTGTTGATTTTTGCTTACGTTTGATCCTATTGCTCTTTGTTTAGCTGCTAGTTCCTCTGAATTCAAAACATCGTCTTTTGAAGTTTTTAATTTATCGATACTTTTAGATTTTTTTGCTTCCTGAATCGATGGATTTTGACTAGGAATATTTCCTTTTAAGAGGAATGAAATTATATCTCTGTTAAGAGAGCTAATCATATTTTTAAACAATTCAAAAGACTCAAATTTATAAATTAAGAGAGGATCTTTTTGCTCATGGACGGCTAACTGTACAGACTGTTTTAATTCATCCATTTTTCGTAAGTGGTTTTTCCATGATTCATCTATAATGGCTAGGCTTATGTTCCTTTCAAAATCATTTATCAGTTGCTTGCCATTTGTTTTGTATGCCTTTTCAAGGTTGGTTACAACATTTAAGGTCCTATTCCCATCTGAAAAAGGAACTACAATTTTTTCAAATCTATTTCTTGGATTTTCATGTACATTTTTTATGACTGGGAATGATAGAGAAGCATTTATTTCACCTTTTTTTTGATAGATTTCATAGATTTCTTTAAAAGTTATTTCGATTAATACTTTTTCATCAATACTTTCAAATTGTTCAAGGCTAATAGGTGGTGAAACAGAAAAAGTACTTATTATTTTATACTCATAATTTTTGTAATCTTTATTTGATATGCTCTCAGTTACAATTTCCTCACAAGTATCGTATAGTAGATTAGCGATATCTAATTTCAATCTATTTCCCTGTAAAGCATTTTTTCTTCTTTTGTAAATTACCTCTCTTTGGGAATTCATTACATCATCATATTCCAAAAGTCTCTTTCTTATTCCAAAATTATTTTCCTCAACTTTTTTTTGGGCTCTTTCTATTGATTTTGTCATCATAGAATGTTGTATTACTTCTCCTTCTTCAAGTCCCATTCTATCCATTACCTTTGCCACTCTGTCAGACCCAAACAATCGCATTAAGTTGTCTTCAAGTGAAACATAAAATTGGGAACTACCTGAGTCACCTTGTCGTCCAGANCTTCCTCTTAACTGCCTATCCACCCTTCTTGAATCATGCCTTTCAGTACCTATAATTGCTAAACCACCAGCTTCTTTGACTTCTTTTGACAATTTAATATCCGTTCCTCTTCCTGCCATGTTAGTAGCAATTGTTACTATCCCACTTTGACCTGCCTCTGCTACAATTTCAGCCTCNTTTTTATGAAGTTTTGCATTTAACACGTTATGTTTAATTTTACGAATGTTAAGCATTTTACTTAGCAATTCAGAAATTTCAACTGATGTAGTTCCTAGTAAAANAGGTCGTCCATTTTTAGAGAGTTCACTAACTTCATTTATGACTGCATTATACTTTTCCCTCTTTGTTTTATAAATTAAATCATTTTCATCTTTCCTTGCAATTGGTNTGTTAGTTGGTATTTCTATGACATCTAACTTATAAATTTCCCAAAATTCACCAGATTCAGTAATAGCTGTTCCAGTCATTCCTGAAAGTTTATTATACATTCTAAAATAATTCTGTAAAGTTATAGTGGCAAACGTTTGGGTGGCTGATTCAATTTTAACGTTTTCTTTAGCTTCAATTGCTTGATGTAGTCCATCAGAATATCTTCTTCCGTCCATAATTCTTCCNGTTTGTTCATCTACAATCAAAACTTTGTTGTTCATTACAACATACTCAGTGTCTTTTTCAAATAAAGTGTAAGCTTTAAAAAGCTGATTCATTGTGTGAATTCTTTCACTTTTCACTGAAAAATCTTGAAATAGTTTATTCTTTTTTTCAGCTTCATCTTCTGGTTTAAGATTTTGGTTTTCAATTTTTGCAATTTCTGTTCCAATGTCTGGGAGTACAAAAAAGTTTTTATCTTCTATGCTCTCTGATAAATTTTCAAGCCCTTTTTCAGTTAATTCTACTGAATTATTTTTTTCGTCAATAACGAAATATAGGTCCGAATCAATTATATGCATTTCCCGATTATTGTCTTGCATGTAGAAATTTTCAGTTTTTTGTAATAACTGTTTGATTCCCTCTTCACTTAAAAATTTAATTAAAGCTTTATTTTTCGGGAGTCCACGAAATACTCTATATAATAATTTTCCTCCTTCTTTCCTATCTCCATTTGAAATCTTTTTTTTGGCTTCGGCAAGCACATTAGTTAGCATTTTTCTTTGATACGTAAACAAATTGTATACTTTAGGTTTTAATTGGTCAAACTCGTGTCTCTCACCCTCAGGGACAGGACCTGAAATTATTAAAGGTGTTCTAGCATCATCTATTAATACAGAATCTACCTCATCTACTATAGCATAATTGTGAACCCTTTGAACTAAATCNTCTGGAGTATGAGACATATTATCTCTTAAATAATCAAATCCAAATTCATTATTAGTACCATAAGTCACGTCAGCTCTGTAAGCATTTTTTCTTTCATTACTATTTGGTTTGTATTTATCAATGCAATCAACTGACAAACCATGAAACTCGAAGATTGGAGCCATCCAAGCACTATCTCTTTTAGCTAGATAATCGTTAACTGTAACCAANTGAACACCTTTCCCTGGTAGTGCATTCAAATATATTGGAAGCGTTGCAGCAAGTGTCTTTCCTTCTCCAGTTTGCATTTCAGAGATTTTTCCTTGATGTAATGCAATTCCTCCAATTAATTGTACGTCGTAATGAATCATATCCCACTTTATTGGTTTACCCGCCGCATCCCATTCATTAATCCAAATTGTCTTGTTATCAGTAATATCTACATAACTCTTTTCTTGTGAGAGAATCCTGTCGTATTCTGTAGTTGATACTTCAATTTTCGGAAAGTTGTAAAATCTCCTGCAAGTTTCTTTAACGACTGCAAATGCTTCTGGCAGTATTTGATTTAATATATCATTTGTTTTTTCAAAACCAAGTTTTTCGAGTTCATCAATCTTAGTATACAAATTTTGTGTTTCAACTATATCTTGAGAATTTGATATGACATCTTCAGTTTTTTTAATTTCTTTATCTAATTCCTTCCTTTCGGATATAATTTTCTCTTTAAAATAATTAGTTTTTTGCCTTAATTCGTCATTTGTTAATTTTTCTAAATCAACACCTATTTTTCTAATTTCATCTACTATGGGTAAAATTAATCTCAAATCTTTTTTAGCTTTATCACCTACAAAAGTTTTTAAAATACTATTGAATAAGCCCATATTACTATTTTGTATAAAACAAATTTAAATAAATAAAATCTTTACTTGATGTGGATGATAAGAAACTAATATTCGTCCTCGTTCCATAAATAGTCTTCATCAGAAGGAAAGTCTGGCCATATTTCTTCAATAGATTCATAAACATCTCCTTCATCTTCCATGGACTGAAGATTCTCAACNACCTCCAAGGGCGCTCCCGTCCTTATCGAAAAATCAATTAACTCATCTTTAGTAGCAGGCCAAGGTGCGTCGCTTAAATAAGAAGCTAATTCTAATGTCCAATACATGTATTATTTTTTTGCAAAAATAATTGTTAGTTTAAAATAAACAAGAAAAATATTACTTTTCATTGTGTATTCCATTTTAATTCATTGATTTTAAGTGTTTTAGAAAAAAACCTTGCTAGTGTAAATAAGTAATCTGATAATCTGTTTATATATAACAATATTTCTTTGTTTAAATCTTCTTTTTCTTTCAAAATAGAAATGTTTGTTTCCGCCCTTCTACAGACGCATCTTGCAACGTGTGTAAAAGAAATTAGTTTATTCCCTCCTGGAATTATAAAATTTTCAAGTGGGTTTAACTTATCTGTCATTCTATCAATAGCATTTTCTAAAAACTCGGTATCTTTTTTATTAATATTGGGAATATCATTATAATTTTTATCATTTGATAATTGGCTAGCAATAATCATGAGTTTGTTTTGAATNAGAAAAATTTCATCTTTATAATCTTCTGGTGAATAGTCTCTTACAACTCCCATAAAAGAGTTTAATTCGTCTATTGATCCATATGCAATTATTCTCTTGTTGTGTTTATTTACCCTTTTACCTGACAAAAGGCTGGTTTTTCCATTGTCTCCAGTTCTAGTGTATATTCTCATTTATTTCTTTATTAAAAAGTTCTTGAATAAGAAAAGTGTTGTCAATATAAACATTAATAGTGCTATCCTTGCTATATAATCACCGTATTTTGCATAAAAAGTAAGCTTAGTTTCTAACTCCACATTCCCGATTAAAATTCCCTTCTCATTATAATTAATTTTTTTTNCAATCTCTCCATTCTTATTGATAAATGCAGATACTCCAGTATTTGCACTTCTAGCAATAGCCCTTCTATTTTCAATAGCTCTTAGCCTTGAATAACTCAATAATTGACGATGCCCTTCTGTATTGCCCCACCAAGCGTCATTTGAAATTACAGCTAGAAATTGTGCACCATTTCTAACATATTCTGTAATAAAAGAGCCATATATGGATTCATAACATATAATTGGTGCTACGATAACATTTTCATTTGATTTGAAATTAGTTCTATTATCTTGGACTCCCCTTGTTGCAACAGTTCCACCAAAATCCAACAAAATTGACCCTATGATTGGTTCCAAAAATTTTTTATAAGGCATAAATTCAACACCCACTACAAGTTTAGATTTATGATAAAATTGTGGATCTTTATTATTGCTGAAGTGAAAAGCAGAGTTGTAAAAGTCTATCCATCGACCATCCGAAATTCTATTCGATGTATGTGTTGGAGGACTTTTACTTTCTAGGTAAATATTGTAGGATTGAGCTCCTAAGATCAGATTTAAATTTTTATATCTTTTTAAGAATTCATCAATATTGGATTTTAATTCAGAATAATTAAAGCTCTTTAAATTAAATCCTAATCCTTCGTCAAAATAACCCTCAGGGGCAATTAAATATTTTATGTCTTGATTTATATTGTTATTAATTTGTTTTTTTATTGATTCAAAAAGTTCTTCGTTACTTCTTTTATATTTTTTATCGTATGGGTCAATGTTAGGTTGTAATATTGCTATNTGTATTTCATTTTCTGTAAGAGTATCAGAATTGTATATTATGATAGAAAAAATAATTGGTGTAATAACTAGTAAAACTATTGTTAGTGTCTTTAAGATAATTTCTTTTCTACTAAAAATCTCTCTCCACTTTTCAATTAAATTCATAATTAAGAAGTTAACAGCTATAATCCACAAGGTTCCCCCAAAAACTCCTGTATACTCATACCACTGAATGAAATAAATACTTTCTGAAAAAACATTACCTAAGTTGAGCCAAGGCCAAGAAAAATCCCAGTTGAGGTGAAATTTTTCGAATGATATCCACATACTTAAAAGTAAAATTTGACTTGTTATTTTAGGAATTATATTTAAAGAAATTCTATAAATCACCATCATTAATGAATAGAAAGAACTATTAACTAAAATTGCAAATGAAGCCCCAAATTCTGTAGAATTATATATCCACCAAGTGGTAATTAAATTCCACAAAAAAAANCTCAAGTAAGAAAGAAAAAAGGTAATTGTGTTTTTATACTTCTTGTTACTATCGTTAACTCTTTTGATTAATATTAGTAAAGGAACAAGACTAAAAAAAATTAATAGTGATTGACCTTTTGTAGGCCATGAAAATCCTAATAAAAGACCAGTTAAAATTGAAAGTATTAGATTTTTTTTCAATAATACATTATATATTTATTCAAAAATATGGAAATAAATAGAAAGGTTTATTTTAAAATTTTAATAATGAAAAATTGTACATTGTTAAATCAATGAAAAAATACATCCCTAACTTTTTCACCTCTCTAAATTTAATCTGTGGATGCATTGCTATTTTGCTCTTATCAAAAGATAATTATAACGCATCAGTTATTTTTTGCCTTTTAGCTTTTTTATTTGATTTTGCGGATGGTTACTTTGCTCGATTACTTAATTCTGAGAGTGCAATCGGGAGAGAATTGGACTCATTTTCTGACTTTGTAACAAGCGGTGTAGTCCCCGGTATAATAATGTATAAACTACTTGCCAGGTCGGGATTCACAGAAAAACATATATCATTAGATATATTTAACATCAGTTTTTATATTTCAACTTTGTCTTTGGTGGGATTTTTTATAACAATTGCAACTGCTTTTAGGTTATCTAAATATAACCTGATGAAAAATGAATTTAAATACTTTGTAGGTCTTCCAGCTCCAGCTAATTGTATGATGATATTAGGTCTTCCATTTATTTTTGATTATTTGGGAGAAAAATATTTAAGTTACAATGTGTTATACCCATTAACCCTTTTTTCTATTTACATGTTAAATTCTAAAATAAAACTAATTTCATTAAAAAACATAAACATATTAATTGTAGTAACACTGCTATTCATAATCAGCGCTTTAACAGTTTTTACCAATTTTGCAGTTTTAACTATAATTATTTTGGTATATATATTGTTTAGTATATCCTATTTTCAACTTAGGAGGTAGATTTCTTTCTAAGTTCAAAATTTTTTCCTAGATATACTTTTCTAACCATTTCATCTTTTGCCAGTTCTTCTGGTGTTCCTTCTTTTAAAATTTTACCTTCAAACATAAGATAAGTTTTATCAGTTATGGCTAGTGTTTCCTGAACATTGTGATCAGTAATTAAAACACCTATATTTCTGTCCTTTAAGTGAGATACAATTTTTTGGATATCTTCAACTGCAATAGGATCTACGCCTGCGAAAGGTTCATCCAAGAGAATGAATTTTGGATTAGATGCTAATGCTCGAGCTATTTCAGTTCTTCTTCTTTCACCACCCGAGAGAAGGTCTCCCCGGTTTTTTCGTATACTAGTTAATCCAAACTCTTCAAGCAAACTTTCCATTTTTTTTATTTGATCTTTTTTGGATAAGTTCGATAACTCTAAAATACTTAAAATATTATCTTCAACACTCAATTTCCTAAAAACTGATGGATCTTGTGAAAGATAGCCAATTCCATTTTGTGATCTTTTATACATTGGAAATTTGGTTATCTCTTTGTCTTCAAGAATAATTTTTCCAAAGTCAGGTCTTATCAAACCAACTATTATATAAAATGAAGTTGATTTACCAGCTCCATTCGGACCTAAAAGACCTATTATTTCCCCTTGTTTAACTTCCAAAGAAACATTATCGACAGCTTTTTTAGCTCTAAACGATTTAACTATGTTTTGTGCCTTTAAAATCATTATGATTTTGGGTTTGTTTTTTTACTATCAATTTAGAGATTAAAATACTTATTTCATATAAAATAAGTACTGGGATTGTTACAATTATTTGACTTGTTATGTCGGGGGGTGTAATTATTGCAGAAATACTTAACACAATAACAATTGCAAATTTTCTATTTCTTTGAAGAAAATTGGGGGTTACTAGACCTATACGAGTTAGGAAAAAAATTAAAATAGGTAGTTCGAAAATAAAACCAGAGGACAATACGGAGGCCCTTAGTAAACCAATATAGCTATTTAAGTCGAAATCATTAAAAACTTCTTTGCTTATTGTATAGTTGCTTAAAAAGTTTACGGAAAGTGGAGTAACAACATAATATCCGAAAAGTACTCCTATAAAAAACAGAAATGAAGCTACAAAAATAAAACCTCTTGCATTTTTTTTCTCATAATCATGTAATCCAGGTTTAATAAATCTCCATAATTCAAATAAAACATAAGGAAAAGATAAAATAAATCCAGCTGTAATAGAGGTCCATATATGAGCTGAAAATTGACCTGAAACAGTTCTACTTTGAACCCTGAAAGGAAGCTCTTGTATACAGAGAATTTCAGATATTTCACAAAAAAATCTATAAGTCGCGAAATTTGATTTCTTAGGGCCAAATATTATATATTCAAATATAAAATCCTTTGCTAAAAATGCAATTAACCCCGTACAAAGAATTGCGAAAAAAGATCTAATAATGTGCCACCTTAAAATCTCAAGATGTCCTAAAAATGACATTTCATTTTCTTCTGACACTTCTAATCAAAATTTTTTATGATATCCAGCACATGTACAACTCCGCTGCAATTATTACTTTTATCGATCAACACCATGTGATTTATTGATTTATTCTTGATTTCCTTTGAAGCATTTTCAACTAACATGTCTTCATCAAACAAGATAGGATTTTTCCTCATAATATCTTTAGCTCTCAAATTTAAAATATCCATTTTCTCGTCAAGCATTCTTCTGATATCACCATCAGTTATAATTCCTAATAATTTATCTTTTTTTATAACTAAGGTTATTCCCAACCTATTTGAGGTGATTTCTTTAATAACATCATTTATTTTGGTTTTTTCTTTCACTTTTGGAATTGGGTTTTTAGAGGCTAGATCTTTCAATGTCAAGTTTAATTTTTTTCCCAAGGACCCACCTGGGTGATGACTAGCAAAATCCTCTGTTTTAAAGCCTCTTAGTTCAAGTAAGGAAACTGCTAACGCGTCCCCTAATGCCATTTGAGATGTGGTGCTAGAGGTTGGAGCAAGATTATTTGGGCAGGCTTCTTTTTCTACATAACATGGTAAAACATAATCAGACTCTTTGGCCAAATAGCTTTCCGTTTTTCCAGTTATAGAAATAACAACATTTCCTCTTTTTTTTAAATGAGGTACTAAATCTTTAATTTCACTTGATGAACCACTATTTGATATTATAATTACCAAGTCATCTGGTTTTACTAAACCTAAATCACCATGCATAGCATCTGCGGCATGAAGAAAAACCGATGAAGTTCCTGTTGAATTTAGTGTGGATGAAATCTTCATAGAAATAATGGCACTTTTTCCAATACCAGTAATTATAACTTTTCCATCAGATTTTAAAATTAGGTTAACAACTTCTTCAAATTGCTTATTAAGTTGACTCATGATTCCTTTTATAGAATTTGATTCTTGAATTAAAACTCTTTTAGCAATATTTAAAATTTTACTTTGTTTATTCAATTATTAAAGTTTTATAAGAAATTTAAACACTAAATATTATATTTAATAAATACAAATTTAAAATTTGATTTATAAAATTTAATGCATTTTGAACATTTAAATTTAGAGTTAAAGAGGTATTTTGGGTTTACCTCCTTCAAAGGTCAACAAGAAAACATAATAAAAAATCTTTTAAAAGGTAAAAACTCATTTGTAATAATGCCTACAGGCGCAGGTAAATCTATGTGTTACCAGTTGCCTTCTCTAATATTAGATGGTACCTCAATTGTAGTTTCACCACTTATAGCTTTGATGAAAAATCAAGTTGATTTTTTACGTGGAAATTCTTTAAAAGATAGCGTTGCACATGTTATTAACTCAACTTTAACAAAAGCAGAAATCACAAAAGTAGAAAAAGATGTGCTTACCAACGAAACCAAAATTCTATTCGTAGCTCCAGAGTCACTGGTTAAGCCAAGTTTAATTAATTTTTTAAAATCTGTTAAAATTTCTTTTTTAGCTATTGATGAAGCTCACTGTATTTCCGAGTGGGGACATGATTTTAGACCTGATTACAGAAATATTAGAAAGGTTATAGATAAAACAAATCATAATATACCAATTATAGCACTAACCGCAACAGCTACCCCAAAAGTTCAAGAAGACATTCTTAAAAATTTAAAAATCAAAGATGCTAAAATTTTTAAGGCTTCTTTTAATAGACCAAACTTATATTATGAAGTAAGAAAAAAATCAAAAGATGTAATAGTTGAAATAGTAAAATTTATAAAAAAAAATAAATCAAAGTCTGGTATCATTTACTGTTTATCAAGAAAAAAGGTTGAAGAGCTTACAAAAACTTTAAAAGTTAATGATATAAAAGCTGTTCCTTATCATGCAGGTTTAGATGCTAAAACCCGTTCTCTTAATCAGGATTTATTTTTAAAAGAGGATTGTGATATTGTAGTTGCAACAATTGCTTTCGGTATGGGTATAGATAAACCAGACGTAAGATTTGTTATTCATCACGATATTCCAAAAAGCTTAGAAAGTTACTATCAAGAAACCGGTAGGGCTGGGAGAGACGGAGGTGAAGGTCATTGTTTAGCTTTTTATTCATATAAAGACGTTGAAAAATTAGAAAATTTTTTGTCAAAAAAAACAGTATCTGAAAGGGAACTTGGTACTGCTTTGTTAAATGAAATGGTTTCATATGCAGAAACTCCAATATCAAGGCGAAAATTTATTTTACATTACTTTGGAGAGGCTTTTAATGAAGAGGATGATTTCAAAAAAATGGATGACAATCTTCGTTTTCCAAAAAACAAGATAGATGCATCCGAAGCCCTATTTCTTCTTCTAAATGTCATAAAAAAAACAAATGAATATTTAAAAACTAGAGAAATAGTAAAGATAATGGTTGGTGTTAATAATTCAATAATTAATAACCATAGATTACAAAATTCTTCTTTTTTTGGAAAAGGATCAAATTACGATAAATCATCTTGGAATTCTCTAATAAGTCAAGCTTCGATATCAGGATATATTAAAAAAAATATCGAAAACTACGGTGTGTTAAAATTAAATGAAAAAGGTATTCAATATTTAAAAAAACAAACTCCTTTTAGTATTTATCTCGATAAAAAAAAAGGATGATATTGATGAAAACATTGCAAATTCAATTATTAATGATGACAATTTAAGAGACATTTTACTTGAATTAAGAAAGAAAGTAGCTGATAAAAATAAAATCCCACCCTACACAGTTTTTCAAGATGCTTCAATTAATGATATGACATTAAAGTATCCTGTAAATCATGAAGAAATGAAAAATATACATGGAGTAGGTGAGGGTAAGGCTAAAAAATATGGTACTGAATTTATTAAAGTGATTGAAGATTATGTTAAAAAAAATAATATAATGAGGAATGAAGAATATACAGTCAAATCCACAGGATCAAATTCAACTCTTAAGCTTTTCCTTATTCAGTCAATTGACAGAAAATTACCTTTACCCGACATTGCTTCTGCAAAAGGCATGTCTATGGATGCTCTTATTTCAGAAGCCGAAACTATAGTTTACTCTGGGACCAAGCTTAATATTGATTATTGGCTCGATGAAGTATTCGATGAGGATCAACAAGAAGAACTTTATGAATATTTTTTAGATTCGAAAACTGATGATGTAAATATTGCATTAAATGAGTTCCAAGGGGAATTTGATGAGGATGAGATTCGTTTGTATAGGTTAAAATTTTTGAGTGAAGTGGCTAATTAATTTAAATATTGTAATTTAAGCTTATGGAAAATGGTATTTACACAAAAATAATAACTGATAAAGGGGATATTTTAGTCAACTTGGAATATAAACTTACCCCTATTACGGTTTCAAATTTTATAGGTTTATCCTTAGGAACTTTATCTAATTATTCAAACCGAAAAAATGCAAGGTTTTATGATAACCTTTTTTTTCACAGAGTCATTCCTGACTTCATGATTCAGGGAGGTTGTCCTAACGGTAATGGTATGGGAGGTCCAGGGTATAATTTTAAAGATGAATTTCACCCAAATTTAAAGCACGACAAACCTGGAGTTTTGTCAATGGCTAATGCTGGACCAAATACCAATGGAAGTCAATTTTTTATTACTCATCTTCCAACTCCATGGCTAGACGGTAAACATTCAGTCTTTGGTAATGTAATAGAGGGACAGTCTATTGTAGATTCAATTTCCAATGGAGATAAAATTCAAAAAGTAGAGATTATAAGAATAGGAGATGATGCTGAAAAGTTTGAGGAGGTAAAAGTTTTTGAATCAGGTTTGGTTTAAAGGATTATTCGTATTCTGGTTCGTTCCCTTTCACCCATTTTATATTACAACCCATGCTTGGATATTGTAGAAATTTTGTTCCAGAATCATCATACAACATATCTACACCTTTTTTTAAATCTTCTCCTGTAACTTCAATCCCATTATTTGGCCTTGATTTGTCGTATCGTCCGTGATAAAACAGTTCATGATTTTTATCAAATAATAGAAACTCTGGAGTGCATAAAGCTTGATAATGGTGAGCAACATCCTGGCTTTTGTCAAAAAAATATGGGAAAGGAAATTTTTTTTCTTTGGCCAATATATTCATATTATTAGGTGAATCTTGAGGATAATTTACAATATCATTACTTGAAATTGCTATTGATAAAATTTTTTCTTCTTTAATTTTACTACAAAATCCGATTATGTGATCCAAAAGATGCACAACGTAGGGGCAGTGGTTACACATAAAAATTAAAAGAGTGCCCTTGCTTCCATAGTAATTCGAAAGATTTTCTTGCAAATTATTTGTGGTATTCAATAATTTGAAATCTTTTAATTTTATTTTATATCTACTAATGCTAGATGCAGTTAAGGCCATAATAACTAAGTTAGTTTAAATTAATTCATTAAATGAGAGTAAAAAATCATATTTGCTAAAAATTGTTGTGTTCCAATCCAATATCCTCTAAAATTTGTATTGTCTGTCATAATTACAATTTTTCCATTTCCCACTGATTCAATTTTGAATGGAACAGTATTAGATAATGATTCTAAATTTTCTTTAGATATATAGCCACTGATTAATGGATTTTTGTCATATATAATGGGGTTTTTATAACTATCCTTGTCAGGATTTAAAAAAATATCAGTATTTCTAAATAATGCAATTGAGTTATTTTCTATTCCAAAATTAATAGGGTGAGTTCTATCTAGATTAGCTTTAAATATTGCTCCTGATATTCGTTGGGCTCTTCTGAAATTATTTCTGTCACCAAAACTGATATTTTCTGCAACTAATTCATTTTCTAAAAACTCAACAGTAATTAATTTATTTTTTTTAGCCCATTTTATTGCTTCTCGATAAAGGATCAGAGTACCTCCTCTTTCTATCCAGGATTTAATTTTATGAATTGTTGTTTCACTTAAAATTCCACTATAACTTGGAAAGATAAAGTGAGTATATTTTTCTAAATTGATTCTTTCTAAAATTCTGGTATCAATTTTAGAAATTGGAATATTATAATGCGTATCCATTATATACCAAATTTCACCTGCATCGTAACTTCTTACACCGTCACCAACCAATAAACCTATTTTAGGTTTCTTTATATTTTTAAAATTCCTTGAACCAAGATCAATACCTTCTTGAGATGCTCCGGTATCTGTTTCGTAAAAATTTAATTCAGAATCAATGGAAATTTTTGAAAGAAGTTTGTGAATTTCATCAGAAGTCAAATTTTGATTTTGTACTGGAACAATTATCGTTCCAAAATCGAAAGATTTATTTTTAATTTTAAATTTTTTCATTGAAACTTTAGCTCTTAATCCCTTGTCTAATATTTTATAAAGCGCCTTTGGATAAAAATATCCATGGGTTTCAAAAATATATGCATAATTAGCTTTTTTTAATTTTTTTGTAACAATTTTTCGTTGACCATCGATCACATCCCCAATCAAATTTAAGTCACTAGTATTTTCATGATTTACATCGAAAGCAAGCGGAATAGTCCATGATGATACATCATAGAATGTACTGTCTTTAAATTTCTTTTGAGTATTGAAAATTGCTTGAATCACCTTAAATTTTTCTTGATCTAGCGGGACTATGAAGCTTTTATCGGCTGAAAACTTTTTCTCATTTAATCTTACATCCTTCTTTAGTTTATGGATTTTAATGTTATGGTACTTAAGAATTTCTATGAGCTTGAATGTTGATGAGATATCTTTTTGATTTCCAATTACTATGCCTTTGACTTTATTTTTTTTTGCTTCTAGTTTTGAACTACTGAAAAATTGAATTTGGTATTTCAATAATTCTTCTTTTAAGGCATTTGCTGCTTTTAAAGTAGAAATAGCAGTTTTTAATTGATTTCTAATTGAGAAAGGAAACGTTAATAACCCATTTTCTGTGTATTGATTGTACCCCCTTGAACTAGCTTGTTCAAATAAAATCCCAATTCCACCGTTGATATCTGGATATGCCGAGCCCTTGCTTAAAAAAAAATCATCATAATCTTCCTTAGAATAGTACAAGGAGCCAATTTCGTCAAGTTCCCTAGCATGATATTCTGATATTTTAAATGTTAAATTTTGATTTTTTTTTGATATTAAGGGATTTACACTAGATTGGATTCCTGGTTGAAAGAAAAAACTTTGGTCTTTTCCCATTTCGTGGTGATCGGTTAAAATGTTTGGCAGCCATTTATTAAAAGAAGTAATTCTTGCCTTTGATTCATTTAGCTGAACGGTTAACCAATCCCTATTTAAATCAAACCAATAGTGATTTGTTCTCCCCCCTGGCCAAATTTCATTGTATTCTCTGTCGTACGAATCTGGAATTTTGACATGAGATCTTTGTGAGTTTACCCATTGTGAAAATCTTTGTAGACCGTCAGGATTTAAACTTGGATCTAATAAAATGACTAAATTATCTAAAATTTCTAAAACTTTTTCGTTTTGTGATGCAGCTAGATAATATGCTAATAATACAGCGGCATTTGAACCGCTTGCTTCATTCCCATGAACAGAAAAACCCTGATAAACAACAGCGGGCATTTTTTTTAAATCATCTTCTGATACAATCTTATTTGATAGTTCAAGATGACTTGTTCTTATTTCTTCAAGTCTTGAATGGTTTTTTTCGCTTGTAATTGTAAGTAAAACAAGAGGTCTGTCTTCATAAGTATATCCTCTGTTTTCAATTTTAATTTTATTTGATGACTTTGAAAGCTCAGTTAAGTAATTAACTAATTTATCATGATTAATATGCCAATCGCCTATATCAAAACCTAAAATTTCACTTGGTTTGGGAATATTATCATTGTATTTTTCGTCTTTAGGCAGAAAATAGGTTATATCTTCTTGTGAAAAAAGAATTTGAGAATTGATGAAAATTAAGAAAAATAAAATTCTTTTATAAATTAAATGAAGTTTATCAAAAATTATCAATTATGAATAATTTATCTTTAGGCGATTTTATTTTCTCTTTGCTCGTTAAAATCTTTCTGGTGCTTTTCACTAATAACTTCAATTCCTCTTTCATTAATAATAAAATCCATTGCTTCTGATAGTATTTCCTTGAAATCAGAAAAATCCTCTTTGTAAAGGTATATTTTATGTTTTTTGTAAAAAAAAGTTCCGTCATCATTAGAGAATTTTTTGCTTTCGGTAATTGTCAAATAATAATCACTAGCTTTAGTTTCTCTAACATCAAAAAAATACGTTCTTCTACCAGCACGAAGGACTCTAGAATGAATTTCTTCTTGTGTTGTTTCCATTTTAATTCAATTTGTTACTTAAAATTAATAAAAAACCAATTATAGAACTAAAAAAAAGTTACATTTTAACGGGATTAACATTCTCTAGTTGTTTTTGAACTAATTTTTTGTAGAATCCATTATTGGATAAAAGTTTTTTGTGAGTTCCTTTTTCAACAATAACTCCATTATCTATTACTATGATTAAGTCAGCGTGCATAATTGACGATATTTTATTACTAACAATTATTACTGTTTCATCTATTTTAGTTTTTATTATCTCACTAAGAACAATCTTTTCTGTCTTTGCATCAACAGACGATAAACAGTCATCTAGAAGCAATATTTTTGACTTTTTTAATAAAGCTCTAGCTATTGTAAGTCTTTGAATTTGACCACCAGATAAATTCACACCTCTCTCTCCCAGTAGAGTTTCATATTTGTCTTTAAAAGAGGATATGTCTGAATGAATTGAGGAGTTTTTTGCGACTTTAATTATTTGTTTTTTATTGGCTTTAAAATTTCCAAACTTAATATTCTCCTGTATTGTATCTGAAAATAAAAAAGGGTTTTGGGGTATATAGCTTATAAATGAACTAAGTGATTTAAGATCGTATGAACTTAGTTCCGCACTCCCTAAGTAAATCTTACCTGAAGTAACATCGTATGATCTCGATATTAGCTCAAGAATAGTACTCTTGCCGGATCCTGTTTTACCAATAATTCCTAACGTTTTACCAGAATCAATAGTAAAATCGATTCCTTCTAACGCATATGATTTTGTTTTTGGGTATTTAAATGAAACATTTTTGAATGTAATCTTACTGCTTTCTGAATTTGAGGATTTACCATAATTTTTTATAGAAGGTTCAGTTTTAAGAAAAGCATTAATTCTCTTTTGTGATGCTTCGGCTTGTTGGGTTATTGACGTTACCCAACCAACAACAGCAACTGGCCAGGTCAGCATTGTAATGTAAATTATAAATTCTGCAATAACTCCTATTTCAATTTTTCCATCTATATATTGATTTCCTCCAACATAAATTACAATTATATTGCTAATTCCAATAAGTAGTATCATTAGTGGAAAAAATAAGGCTTGAACCTTAGACAAACTAATACTCGACCTTTTACTTGATTTAGATAAACCATCAAAGTTCTCAGTCACTATTTCTTGCATATTATATGTCTTAATAATCTTAATTCCGCTAAATACTTCTTGAGAAAATGTAGAAAGTTTCGCTAACGTTTCTTGCACAAAAGTACTTTTTGAATGAATTTTTTTACTTAATGTATAGATTGTGAATGATAATATCGGAAGAGGTAATAATGAATAAAACGTCAGGGAGGGAGAAATACTAAACATAAACACAATTACAATTATAAATAAAGTTACTGTATTTATACTGTACATTATTGCTGGACCAACATACATTCTTACTTTACTTACGTCTTCTGTTATTCTGCTCATTAAATCACCTGTACGATTTTTTTTATAAAAAAAAGGACATAAAGATTGGTAATGATTATAAATATCATTTTTTAAATCGAATTCTATATATCTTGAAACATTGATTATTGTTTGGCGCATTAGAAAAGTAAAAAAACCTGATACCATAGATGCGAACAGTATGATTAATATATTTCTTACCAAAAGAATTTCCAAGTTATCATTAGTTTGTTTAATGTCTAGAATTGAATTTTCAATTAAAGTCATAGAATTTCCAATTAGTTTTGGAGTAAATAGCGAAAAAATTCTTGATATTATTGTTATGAAAATTCCTAATAATAATTTCCATTTATACTTTAATAAATATTTATTTAGGTATTTTAGCTCATTCATTTAAAAGCTAATTTAACATTAGAAATCATCTAATTAAAATTTTGTTCTTTGAAAATTATTAATCGTAGACAAATAAGAATAAAAGTCCTTCAAGAATTATACAGTTTTCTATCTGGAAATGAAAACTCATTAGTAGAAGGTCAAAAAAACCTAATAAATAGTTTTATACAAACAAATTCATTATATCTGTCCTATCTAAATTTTTTTAAAAGTTTTTGGGAGTTTTTAAATCAAAGGGATAATTTTCAAAAAAAAATTAAAAAAAGCCTAAAACCAATAGACGAAAATTACTTTCTTATTAGCAAACTAATTCCATTAAAATCTATTGCAAAAAATAAAAATCTAATTACTAAGTTATCATCGGGTAAATATATTTTTTGGGATAGTAAACATGAATTTTTAAATGAGTTTTTTTTAAAAATAGTTAATTCTGTGGGTTTTAAAGAGTATTTAATTGTCAAAGAAAAAGATTATAAAATCCAATTAAAATTATTCATTTACATTTTTAAAGAAATATTAGTTCATGACAAGAAGTTCATTGCATATATAGAAGATCATAATATATATTGGATTGATGATGTTCCATTAATTAATACTTTTTTCCTTAGACTAATAAAAAATTTAAATACTGAAAAAGAATTTAATTTTTTAAAAAATAGTTTTACACACAATAAAAACGATACTGATTTTGGATTAAAATTGTTTGAAAAAGTTATTGAAAACTCCGAAAGTATAAATCAAGAAATTCAAAAAAGAGTTTTGAATTGGGACATTGAACGGATTGCCCTTATTGACAGAGTTATAATCAATATGTCTATCGTAGAATTTAAATATTTTTCTGAAATTCCTAATATCGTTACTTTGAATGAGTATATGGAGATATCAAAAGAATACTCTACTCCCAAAAGCAGTCAGTTTATAAATGGAGTATTAGACAGCATAATAAAAAACAATTAATAATCAAAAAAAGTCAATATACATCAACAATGTTTTTGATATAATTTTCTTTACATTTGTAAGCATAAATATTTTAATTATGAAAAAGTATCTTAAAATATTCTTTTTTAGTTCAATTTTATTCGCTCTTTCCTGCGATGATAATGCAAATAAAAAAGAAACAAAATCTAAAAATTCATCTTCATCCTCAATGACATCCTCTTCTGAGAGTCCTGTAATGTCATTCGACAAAACTATCCATGACTTTGGGGCTATCCAAGAAGGAGAGACAGTAGAGACGATTTTTACGTTTACAAATACTGGTAAGTCAGATCTTATTATAGTTGATGCTAGGGGAAGTTGCGGTTGCACTGTTCCTGAATATCCTAAAAATACACCTATTCCTCCCGGAGATTCTGGTAAAATTAAAGTTAGTTTTGATTCAAGCAACAAACCTAATATGCAACAAAAGACCGTCACAATATCTGCTAACACAGATTCTGGACGTGAAACAATTAGAATTAAAGCATTAGTTCAAGCAGATCCTGTTAAGCAAAAACAAAGAGATGCTGCTGCAGCTGCAAGAGCACAACAAAATAATTAATGGATCAATTACCATTTCTTTTATTGATGGTGGTGGTTTTTGTTTTTTTTATAATTCTACCACAGCAAAGACGTCAAAAAAAAGAAAAAAACTTCATTAATTCGCTCAAAAGAGGAGACAGAGTGATCACGAAAAGTGGAATACATGGAAAAGTCATGGAACTTAATGACAGTGACGAAACATGTGTCGTTGAAACTCTTGCGGGCAAAATTAAAATGGAAAAGTCCTCTTTATCATTGGAATTATCATCAAAATTCTCGAAAAAATAATTAAAAAAATGCTAATAAAATTAAAAACCGACTTTATCAAAAAGTTGGTTTTTTAATTTAAAATCATGTATAAATTACTTATAAGACCGATTCTTTTTCTTTTTGACGCAGAACTTATTCATCATATATCCTTTTTCTTAATTAAAACTTTCATGAAAATGCCTGGTATATCTTATTTAAGTCGTAAACTTTTCTCTATAGAATCTAAATCNCTTGANANAGAAATTTTTGGNATTAAATTTCCAAATCCTGTNGGACTTGCTGCNGGATTTGANAAAAATGCAGAATTGTTTNATGANCTNTCGAATTTNGGNTTTGGNTTTATNGAAATAGGNACTGTAACTCCTAANNCNCANCCAGGGAANAAAAAGAAAAGGGTTTTTAGATTNAACGANGATTCATCNCTTATTAACNGNTTGGGATTTAATAATAAAGGANTNGATTNCGTANTAAATAATCTTAAAAATAAAGGGAGAAATNATTATTGGAGGTAACATTGGNAAAAATAAAAANACNCCNAACNANAANGCAATTNANGATTATATATACTNTTTTAATGCTTTATNTNATTACGTAGATTATTTTGTTGTNAATGTAAGNTCTCCCAATACNCCTAATTTGAGAGATTTACAAGANAAGAANCCACTTACAGCTTTAGTTNAANAANTNNNTAAAGAAAGNCTNAAAAAAAGNAAANANAAACCATTACTTNTGAAAATNTCACCTGATTTAAGTNAAAAANAACTATTAGATATTATTTCAGTNATNNAAACAGAAAANTTGGANGGTGTAATTGCTACAAANACAACNNTAANNAGAGANAANTTANANTCAAACTCCNAAACTNNNNANTGANTCAGGAGGNTTNAGTGGNAAAAAACTTACTTCNAAAAGTAATGAAGTTATTAGATTTATNCATAAAAANAGTAANGGNTCTNTTCCNATTATNGGGGTAGGNGGTATNTTTGATGCNGAAGANGTNATTGAAAAGTTNGAATGTGGTGCAAGTTTAGTNCAAATTTATACNGGGTTTNTTTATGAAGGNCCTTCTATAGTAAAAANAATAAATAAAAANCTAANNANAAGTAAAANTAACTGNTNAANTAANNATATTTNTTNTTTGGGTNNATTCTTTTAANNGTTTCATAAATTATTTTAATTACACCTTCAATATCCTCNTTTTGAACCATTTCNACTGTAGTATGCATATATCTAAGAGGTANAGAAATTAATGCTGAAGGAACTCCACCATTNCTNTATGCAAATGCNTCAGTGTCAGTACCTGTATATCTNGANGAAGCNAGACGCTGAAAAGGAATTTTTAGTTTTTCNGATNTNTCGATTATTTCNTCTCTTAANATATTATGNACTGCTGGAGCATAAGAAATTACNGGNCCTTTTCCCATTTCAATATGNCCTTCCTCTTTTTTATTTATCATAGGTGTTGTTGTGTCATGNCAAACNTCTGTNACTATTGCTAANTCNGGTTTNATCNTTTGNGTNATCATNTCAGCTCCTCTNAGACCAACTTCTTCNTGAACTGAATTTGTTANGTAAAGTCCAAAAGGNAANTNTATTTTATTCTCATGAATTANTCTNGCNACNTCNGCAATNATGAATCCTCCNGCNCTNTTATCNATNGCCCTACAGANAAATTTATTTTTATTAAGGATTCTAAATTGNTCAGGATANGTTANTACNCNNCCTACATGNANACCAAGTTTNTCNANTTCCTTTTTNTCTTTTGCTCCAACNTCAATAAATATNTTGTCAATTTTAGGTGATTCNTCCTTGNTNGGTTTTCTTGTATGNATTGCNGGCCAACCAAAAACNCCNTTNACAATTCCTTTTTTNGTATGAATATTTACATCTTTNGANGGTGCNATTTGATGATCACTCCCACCATTCCTTATTACATANATTAATCCATTNTCNGTNATATAATTNACATACCAAGATATTTCNTCCGAATGGGCTTCGATTACNAATTTAAATTTNGCATCNGGATTNATTACACCNACCGCNGTNCCATAGGANTCGGTNATAAAANTNTGNACGTAATTTTTTAAGTATTCAATCCAAATCTTTTGTCCTTCTATTTCGTAACCAGTTGGTGANGAATTATTTAAATATTTTTTTAAAAATTCTAAAGAAGAAGATGTAATAATTTTCATATAAAATATTTTATTGCAAATGTAAAATTTAAATTTGTTTTAATTAATTNCTTTTTATCATGTTTTTTTATCTGAAAAAAAATAAGATTAAAATAATAGTCATTTTTTTAATTTTTATTTTAAAAACTTATTCTCAAGAAAAAATTTATCCTTTAGACAATACTAATTTTAAAGANACTATCCCTCAATTTGGATTTCCTCTTAAAGAGGTGGTGCTTTTTCAACCACTAAAATTTAGGACAATAGATGAACTTAAGGAATATTTGATTTTAAGGAGAAGGGTAATAAAGGTATATCCTTATGCAAAATTAGCAAGTGATAGATTGATGATTTTGAATAAAAGATTAAAAGTTTTAAAATCAAAGAGATCAAAAAAAAAATATTTAAGAAGACTTGAAAAATTTTTATACGAAGAATTTGAGCAAGAATTAAAAAAATTGTCCAGATCTCAAGGTAGAATCTTAATAAAACTAATTCATAGGCAAACTGGTATTACAATTTTTGAACTTATAAAAGAACTAAGAACTGGATTTAAAGCATTCCTTTATCAGACAACAGCTTCTTTATTTAAATTATCATTAAAAGATAAATATAATCCTGAAAACATTTTAGAAGACTATCTTATTGAAGATATATTACAAAGGGCTTTTGCAGAAAAGTATTTAGTTGAACAAAAAGCAAAGAGTAATTATGATTTAGATTCTTTGTATTCAATATGGAAAAATAGAAGATAAAATACTTAAATATTATGAAAGATATTTTTCAAATGTCGGCTAAAACATTTTATGGTTTTGAGGATATATTATGTGAGGAGTTAAAAAAAATTGAGGCTATTGATGTTTTTAAATCAAATAGAATAGTTCATTTCAAAGGTAATAAAGAAATAATGTACAAAGCGAATTTATGTTTACGTACAGCACTAAAGATATTACTCCCAGTCGCTAAGAGAAAAGTTTCAAATTACGAATCACTCTACAAATTCTCGTTTGATTTTGAATGGGAGAAATATTTTGACAAAGATTCTTCTTTCTATATAAACAGTGTATGTTTTGGTAAAGATTTTACCCATTCTCTATATGTATCACAAAGAGTCAAAGATGGCATAGTAGATAGATTTAGAAAGTCAAAGGGATCAAGACCGACGGTAGATAAATTTAATCCAGATGTATATATAGATGTTCATATAGATAACAATTTTTGCACTTTATCTCTTAATAGTTCGGGGCGAAATCTAAATCAACGCGGGTATAGAAAAAAAAGCACCGAGGCACCATTAAATGAAGTATTAGCCTCGGGGTTAATTTTGCTTTCAAATTGGAACAAAAAAGATGATTTTTTAGATCCAATGTGTGGAGGTGGTACATTTTTATTTGAAGCTTGTATGATTGCTAAAAATATACCGCCAAATTTATACAGAAAAAGATTTGCATTTAAAAAATGGAATGACTGGGATCAAGACTTGTTTATTAACATTTTAAAATCATTAACAAAAAAAATAAAGGACACCAACCCAAGTATACTTGGATTTGAAAAGTCTAAGAATACTTTTGACAAATTAAACTACAATATTAAAANCTCTAACTTATCAGATTTTATCTCAGTTTCAAATANCGATTTTTTTAATTCAAAAAANGAAAGCAAAGAAAATCTCCATATTTTAATTAATCCTCCTTACGGGGTNAGAATTGGACATGAGTTAGAAAAAATTTATGGTTTGATTGGAGATACCCTTAAACAAAAATACCATAATACTAACGCATGGATTATTTCATCGAATTTTGAAGCAATAAAAAGAATTGGTTTAAAACCCTCAAACAAGTTTAAAATTTATAACGGAAAANTGGAATCTAAATTTTTGAAATATGAAATTTATGAGGGGTCAAAAAAAATAAAAAATTAGATCTTATTTTTTTTAATTGAAAAGGGGAACCTATAGTTTAAGGTATAATTAAAGCTTGCTCCGAATGTGTTGTCATCAACTATTTTATTAAATCCAGGAGCATANAAATTTCCAAAGTTTTCTGGTTGTGAGTTATTTAATAATCTATGAATCCTTAAACTTGCCCCAATGTAAAAATTATTTAAAACCTCTACCTTAGTTCCAAATAATACTTCAATCCAATTTGAATTAATTTGTCCTCTTTCCCCAACTAAACCACCATCTTTAACTATAGCTCTTTCAAAGTANGAGTTTTTAATTTCAACAGCGCTGTAATTTTCATATAAAATGTATTCATTTACCTTATGTGTATGAATACTATTTGATAAACGAATTCCAACAAAAAGGGAATTATCCATTCCTTTCCAATTATTAAAAAAATTATAATCAACTCCTAACTTAATATATGAGCCATTTGTGGTAAAATTTATTTGTTCCGTTTGTTGAGTTTTTTTTTCACTTCCTAATTCTGCCGCTATAAAAATTCTTCTATTTATTTTCAAATCTCCAACAATTTCAATCCCTTGGAAATTATCTTCAAAATTGGTTTTTATTGGTTTAAATAAATCAACACCAAGTCTGAGTGAAAGAATTTTGAAATCTTTCTCCTTTTTAATTGATAAACTATCTTGGGATATAACATTTCCCGCATATAGAATGCTAGTGATAAATAGCCAAATGTGCTTGATTTTCATTTTTTATAGTATCATTTAAAATTTTAAAACCCAAAAATACACTCTCATTATCTAGAATTTCTAAGGCNGGGGATGTGAATATTAGATTAGATAAAAAACCACAGGCTCTGTTAACGTAGTAGTCCTCCCTTTTGTAATTAAATTTTAGAGTATCTATTTTTTCTTGATTATCTAAAACGTCAAGATATGTGAAAGTGTAAATTGTTGAATTAGAAATTAATTTTAACGGTATGCCTAGAGAATCTCCAGAAAAAACAACATAATCTTCATCCTTACTTAAAGCTTTTATTGTCACATTTGACAATGGTTTTGGAATAAACTTTTCATTTCGGTCAAAAAATCTGATAATTAGTCTTGGTGTTCCCGGAGTCCCCTCTAAACATATATCATCTTTTTCACAGTTGAAAATAAATATAATAAGTAGTGAANAAAATAATATTCTCTTAAACATTAATTATTTTTTTTAAAAGTACTACATTCTCAACATGACTGGTGTGGGGGAACATGTCAACTGTTTGAAGTTTTGAAATTTCATATTTTTTTTCAAATACGACCAAATCTCTAGCTAATGTTGAACTATTACAACTTACGTAAACTATTTTTTTTGGGAGTACATCAATTATTTTTTCAATTACTTTTTTATCAATGCCTTCCCTTGGTGGATTTATAATTGAAACAGAAGGGTTACCGTTTTCNTTGATAAAATCTTGTGTAAAAACATCTTTCATGTTTCCTGCAAAGTATTTTGTATTTGAAAGATTATTCAATTTTGAATTTTCTGTTGCATAGCTGATTGAATCTTCTATTACATCTATTCCAATAACTTTTTTTACATCCTTTGATAAAATTTGACCTATAGTCCCAATACCAGTATATAAGTCGTAAAGTATATCATTTTTATTTGGTTCTAAAAACTTTTTTACCAAATAAAAAAGTTTCTCGGCCTGTATAGAGTTTGTTTGAAAAAAAGTTTTAGCAGAAATTTTAAATCTTAACCCACATATCTCTTCAACTATGTAATCTTTTCCAAAAAATAAATTTACTTTTTGGTCATAAATTGAGTCATTTGGCTTCGAATTAATTACATAGAGTATGGAATTAATGTTTTGAAAACTTTTTTTCAAAAAACTTAAAAGTTCATAAATAAAATCACTTTGAGATCCAAATTGTAATAAAACCATTATATTTTTAGTTGAAGTGATTTTAATCATTAAGCTTTTTAGTAATCCTTTATTTTTGTAAGGATCAAAAAATTCGATTTGGTTTTCAATCGCAAATTTTTTAATTTGATTTCTAATAGTATTTGAGATATCATCTTGAAGATGACATTTTTTTATATCAACAATTTTATCCCATCTTCCTTTTTTGTGTAATCCTAAAGCTTCCCTAGTAANTTTTTTTTTTGATTTTATCTCTGATTCAGAAAGCCATCGAGTATTAGAAAAAGAGTACTCCATTTTATTTCTGTAGTGATATATTTTTTCACTTGCTAGAATTGGTAAAACCNTTTTGGCTTTTATTTTACCTATCCTAAATAAATTTTCATGAACCCTTCTTTCCTTATAAAAGAGTTGTGAATTGTAATTCATATTTTGCCATTTACAGCCCCCGCAAATTCCAAAATGTTCACAAACTGGTTTAGTTCTTTGTTCGGACCTAGCATTAAATTTTAATATTTCACCAAAAAAGGTTCCTTTCCTTTTTCTTTTAACTTTAATATCCACTACATCTCCAGGGACCGCGTTTTCCAAAAAAATGGTTTCACCTGACTTAGTTTTTGCTACTGATTTTCCTTTATCAGCTATATCGACTACTTCACAGTTTTCAAATATTTTATTAGAACTACTCTTAGCCACTATAACAAAGTTTTATTCTTTAATTTTTCTTTAAATGCAAAGTTAGTTTTTTATAAATGAAATATTTGTAAATTAGAAAAATCACTTCTGTAAACTATAATTTGAATCCTCTATATTCGTCAATTGAAGCCAAATATTTTGAATTAGAAAAAACTTTTGGTGCTCATAATTACAATCCTCTTCCAGTTGTTTTAAAAAGAGGGTTAGGTCCATTTCTTTGGGATTTGAATAATAAAAAATATTTTGATTTTTTATCAGCGTATTCATCTGTAAATCAAGGCCATTGTCACCCAGAAATATTAAAAGTTTTATTTAATCAAGCATCAAAATTGACATTAACTTCAAGAGCCTTTTATAACGATACTCTTGGAGAATTTCAGGAGTTTGTTTGTACTTTATTTAATTATGATAAAGTTCTACCAATGAATTCTGGTGTTGAAGCTGCTGAATCTGCAATAAAACTTGCAAGAAAATGGGGATATGAAAAAAAGAGAATTAAAAAAGATAAAGCTAAAATTATTTTTCCTAAAAATAATTTTTGGGGAAGATCTATAGCTGCAATTTCAAGTTCTACAAATCCAATCGCGTATAAAAACTTTGGGCCATTGTTGTATGGTTTTGAAATTGTTCCATATGATAATTTAAATCTATTGGAGGTAAAATTAAAAAATCCAGATTGCGTTGCATTCATGTTGGANCCTATTCAAGGTGAAGCTGGAGTTATTGTTCCNTCTAAGGGATACCTTTCGAGCGTAAAGTACTTGTGCAATAAATACAATGTTTTATTCATTGCTGATGAGATACAAACGGGTCTTGGTAGAACAGGAAAAATATTGGCAACTGATTATGAAGATGCAAAACCAGATATATTGGTTTTAGGAAAAGCTTTGTCGGGTGGTATAATGCCAATTTCTGCTGTTCTTTGTAATAATGAAATAATGTTATGTCTCCAACCTGGTGAGCATGGATCAACATTTGGAGGAAATCCACTCTCTGCTAAAATCGCTAAAAAATCTCTAGAGGTAATTATTGATGAAAAACTAGCTAAAAACGCCTTTGAATTAGGTAAACTATTTAGAAGTAGTTTAAATGATTATATTTCAAAAAGTATCACTGTAAAATTAATAAGGGGAAAAGGATTGTTAAATGGTATGGTTATAAACGATAACAGCATGGAAAACCTGGCTTGGAAAATTTGTACTGATTTGATGAAAAATGGNGTTCTTGCTAAACCTACAAATAAAAATGTTATAAGGTTTGCGCCTCCACTAGTTATTAATAAAACTCAAATTGCAGAAGCTATCACAATTATAAAGTCAACTTTAGTTAAATTTGAAAATAAATAATAAAATGCCAATATATTTTGACAATGCCGCTACGTCTCCTCTNAGAAAAGAAGTAATAGATTCTATTAATAAGGTACTGTTAGAAACTTATGGTAACCCTTCTTCAAATCATTCTTTTGGAAGAAAAGCAAAAACATTAATTGAAAATTCACGAAAAATAATTTCATCTTTATTCAATGTGAGTTCACAAGAGATTATTTTTACATCTGGGGGAACGGAATCCGACAACATGCTATTAAGATCCGCAGTAGAGGATTTAAATGTCAAAACTATTATCAGCACTAAAATAGAACACCATGCAATATTACACGCATTAGATTATCTAGAAAAGAAGAATGTTTCTATAGTTTACCTTCCAGTTGATAAAAAAGGAGATTTCAAATACAACGATTTAGAGCAGGCTTTGTCATTTGATGATTCAAAAAAATTAGTTTCTCTGATGCATGTTAATAATGAAATTGGTAACATGATTGATTTAGAATATATATCTAAAATGTGTCAATCTAGAGAAGTCTTACTACATACTGATGCGGTACAAAGTGTAGGTCATTATAAAATTGATTTAAATAAGATAAAGGTCGACTTTTTATCAGCTGCAGCTCACAAATTTCATGGTCCCAAAGGTGTTGGTTTCTCGTTTGTAAGAAAAAATTCCGGTTTAAATCCTTTTATCTTTGGAGGTTCACAAGAAATGGGTCTTAGAGCTGGAACAGAATCTGTTCATAACATAGTCGGTATGTCTAAAGCACTCGAATTAGCNTACAAAAATTTAGAAGAAGAAAGTAAATATATAAGAAGTTTAAAAACATATGCGATCTCAAAAATAAAAGAATTCTTTCCAGAGGCACATTTCAATGGAAATTGCGACAAAGATGATAAAAGTGCTTATAATCTAATTAATGTAAACCTGCCTATTAGTTCGGATAAAAAAGATCTCTTTGATTTTCAATTAGATTTAAAAGGAATAGCCTGTTCAAAGGGAAGTGCATGCCAATCTGGTAGCGCCAAAGGCTCTCATGTGTTAGACCTAGTTGTACCGAATGAACTCAAAAATAGACCATCTCTTCGTTTTTCTTTTTCTTCGTTCAACAGTAAAAGTGAAATTGATTTTCTTATTGAAACAATTCGAGAATTTATTTAATTTTTTCTGTATATAATTGCTTCAAATTCATTTTCATTACCCACCATATCTTCTACNTGAAGGTTAAACTTGAGTTCAGCTTTATCAAAATTTAGATCATCAAATTCGAAAAATAAAAGTTTTCTTTTAGGCTCGTGTTCCATTAAAATCCACTTTCCATTTATACTGGCTGTATATTTTTTAATTCCAGAAAACTCATCATCTACTCTTATTTTTAATGTTGAGAGGTTAGTCACCCACTTCTTATTTTTAAAATTAACAGGTTTTATTGACGGAGGTATTGTGTCTTTAGTTAAAAAATATTTTCCTCCTGACATGGATTTTACAAAAATTAAGCTATCGTTTTTATTCCCAAAAACATATTGAATTTTATTTTTTTGACCCTTTTTACTAATATTTAATTTCCCAACGCATGTTTGCCTCAAATGAACAGAATCTAAATTTTTAGGTATTAAAAATTCTAAGTTGAGTCCATTTTTCGGCGCTTTTGTATACCTCNTTATACAAATAGTGTCTAATTTGTAATCAAAATTTAGCTTTGTAGGTTCATAAAATGCATTTTTGGGAATTTTAATTTTTAAGTTTTCATATTTTTTTTCATATTCTAAGTCAGGATGATANAGTTTACTCTCAATATCACTTTCAGAAAAATCAAACCTGTTTTCAATTTTCGATCCCTTTATAATCATACTTACAATACTTTTATTTTTATTAATGTCTTTAAAAATTATTTTAATATTGTATAATGAATCTTCAACTACTTTAAAGAGCCCATAATTGTAATTATTTTCAAGAAAACTAAATTTTGAATTTATATTTTGATACAGTTTTTTGATTCTTATTTTATCAATATNGTAGGCTTTATAATCAATTAATAAATCAATTTTTTTTCCATCTTGAAAAGTTAAATCATCAAACTTATATGAAAAAACACTTTTCCCATTAATTATCAGATCTCTTTTATAAATTCCATTTCTGTTATAGCTCAAATTTTGCCTATCGTATCCGCTATAGCCAAATCCAAGAATCCCGTTGCTTTCAATTGTGTCATTAACACTATATAAGTTTTTATTTTTATTTAATTCTATTTTTATTTTTTTAAAAATTTTTTCTTTTAAAAATTTATAGATGAATATGTTTTGAATACTTGGAGGTATAGTGTCTGCAACATAATATCCATATTTTAAAGGATTAAGTGGTTTTTCCATTTTACTATCTCTTAACTCGAAATGTAAATGTGGACCACTAGATCCACCCGTGTTTCCAGAAATCCCGATGGTTTCGGATTTTTTTAGTTTAATTTCTCCTTCCTTAAAGAACTTTTCGATTTCATATCTTTTTTTTTCATATTGTAATCGTTTTATAATGTCCTGAATCTTTGGTGAAAACTTTTTCAGGTGAGCATATACTGACGTTGTACCATTATAGTGTCTTATGTAAACTGCTTTTCCATAACCTGAAGTAGAGACTTTTACCCTCATCAAGTCCCCATCATCTATTGCTCTTACTTTGAGACCTTCTTTCCCTTGTGTCTTTATATCAATACCTGTGTGGAAATGAGTTTTTCTGAATTCCCCAAAAGTTCCAGACAATAGAATTGGAATTTCAACAGGACTCGATTTCTCCTGGGAGAATAAGTTATTTAAAGAGATTAAGATTATTATAATTATTGTAACTAACAATCTCATAGTTTCTAATATATACCTAAAATTTAAATTATTAAATTATAAATAATGTTATTTTACATTTTTAATTAAATTATTAATCAAAAATCAACATATGATTTTTCAATTTTATTTGTTGCCCGAAATATATGTTTTTACAAAATCACTAGATTTTAATAAACACTCCCTGTTATTTTTTAATGAATCAAATTATAATATGTCAATTATTGAGAAAAAAAAGGCGATTAAGCTTAAAATAGATTTTACTTTTGAATCTAGATGTATAAAGCTGTTATCAAAAACAAAATTGACTGATGTTGGTATTTCATCAAAGATTACATCTGTCCTGGCATCAAATAATATTCCATGTAATATTATTTCTGGTTATGAAAATGATTACTTTTTTGTTCCTTTTAATGATGGCTTAAAAGCCTTTAAAGTTTTGAGTTNTTTATCTTGATAGAATTTGTTTTTGATTTCATAAAATGAAATTCGCTAACTTTATTGATGAGATTAATAAATAATTTATAAGTTGAAGGAACAGGTTACAGAAATTGAAAAAAACGTTATACTGCTTTTAAACAAATTAAAAGACAACTACCTATTAATTCAATCTTTGCAGTCAAAATTAAAAGAATTAGAATCCAGTAATTCAAATTTTATTGAAGAGATAAACCTGTTAAAACAAAAAAATAAAAGTTTATCCCTTGCAAATTCTTTATTAGGAAGTGATGAAAATAAAGGAGATACAAAGTATAAAATTAACTCATTAATAAAAGAAATCGACACATGTTTAAATCAATTAGAATCATCTTTTTAATTCATGGAAAATAAAATTAAAATAAAAGTTAATATAGCTGATAGAATTTATCCCTTAACAATTCGTCCTGAACAGGAGGAAGCAATTAGATTATCTGTAAAAAAAATTGATCAAATGATAAAGCAGCTTGAGCAAAGCTATGCAGTTAGAGATAAGCAAGATGTTTTAGCAATGTGTTCTTTGCAATATGCAACCAAGCTAATTCAAAAGGATAATTCTGAAGATGACAGAAATAAAGAAAATTTAAATAAAATATCAAATTTAAACGAACTGATTAAAGAACATATTGCTAATTTTTTGTAAATTTCGATTATTATCTGCGTTNGCTTATTTTTTTGATAAACTCAACGAAATTTTAATAAAGGGTAAGTCCGTTTGGTAAAAGCATGCTTTTTTAAAAAGATCCTTGATCCAAAGGTTAGCCCAAATCCTGTTTATATAGGAGTTTATACAAAACCTAAGTTGGCGCAGATTTTTTATATTAACACGCTGTAGCATAATCCTGAAATAACAGCCCCTAATATAGGACCAATTACAGGAATCCAGCTGTACGCCCAATCTGCGTTTTTTTCTTTTCTGGGCAAAAATTGATAAACAATTCTTGGACCTAAATCTCTTGCTGGATTTATAGCATAACCTGTAGTTCCTCCTAGCCCCATGCCTATAACCCAAACTAAAATTCCAACTGGTAACGACTCTAGTGATCCAATTCCAAAATTTAGAATTTCAATGTTTTCGAAAGTAATATTAGGACTTGCAATAAAGAAAATGCAGAATACCAAAATAAAAGTTCCAACAAACTCACTAAAAAAATTATTTTTAAAATTTCTAATAGCTGGACCCGTTGAAAATGTACTCAAAACAATTTTTTCATCTTTGGTTTGCCTGTAATGATCAATATAAACTAAATAAACAACCCAGGATCCAAACATAGCACCTGCAAGTTGAGAAATCATGTAGGGCAAAACCATTTTCCATGTAAATTTACCTGCTGTTGCGAGTCCTATTGTAACAGCAGGGTTTAAATGGGCACCGCTATACTTACCTGCAACGTAAGCACCAACAAAAACTGAAAACCCCCATGCGGATGTGATAAGAACCCAAGGAGATTGACCCTCAGCTTTTGTTTTCTTAAGATTCACATTTGCNACAATTCCACANCCAAGAAGAAGTAAAATTGCAGTACCAATAAATTCAGCAATTAGTGGATTGTTCATCATACTATATAATTTCTTGCTACTTTTTCAAAGTTAGCGCTTTCATTTTTAATCCAATCTATATTTTTTTTCATTTCTTTAGCCATAATTTCTAATACTTTGGGGGCAATCTTTAGACTCTCTCTAGCATCTAGAAATAAGGATCTTGTTCTTCTAGCCATAACATCTTCAAGGGTCATTGCCATTTCATTTCGAATTGACCATATTATCTGGTTTTTTGAAATAAAAAACTTTTCACTAATTGAGGAATTACCTTCACTACATAAGTTTTCAATTTTTTCTATATCTGTTCCATAAAAGTGTATTGGGTTTTCCCAATTGGATGAATAATCATAACCATGAATTGTGAGATTATGAGTAAAACACTCTCTTTCCTGAAGACCAGCTACTGATCGAGCGGTGTTTACTGTGTCTTCAGCCATCTTCCTATATGTGGTCCACTTTCCTCCAAGTATGCTAATAAGACCAGATGTACTTACCGTAACTTTATGATGTCTAGATATTTCTTTAGTAGCCTTTTCATTGTTTTCTGGTGCCGCTAACGGTCTTAGACCTGCGAAAACACTTTTTATATCTTTAAAAGTTGGTGCACTTTTCATATATGATCCAGCATTTTTTAAAATAAACTTTATTTCTTCATCAAGAGGTATGGGTTCTATATTACTTTTTTCAATTTGAGTATCCGTTGTTCCAACAATGACATAATTATTCCATGGAACTGCGAAAAGGACTCTACCGTCTGTTGTGTGTGGGACCATAATTGCATGATTACCGGCCAAAAAAGATTTGTCTAATACAATGTGGACACCTTGACTAGGAACAATCGTTTTTTTTTCTTTTTTTGATGTCTAAATTGGTTATAGAATCAGAAAATACCCCAGTTGCATTTATAACTCCTTTGGACATTATTTTGTAGCTTTTATTTTCAATGGAATCTCTCGCAANGACTCCAGCAATCATTTCATTATCTTTTATTAAATCTTCGACTCCTAAATAATTTATCAAAGTTGCCCCATGATTTTCTGCAGTTTGTGCTAAACTAATAGCCATTCTGGCGTCATCAAATTGACCGTCATGATAAATTACACCTCCTTTTAAACCATTTTTTTTAACATTTGGAATTAATTTGATTATCTCGTCTCTACTTAGTNAAGTGGAAGGACCCAAACCAAGTTTTCCAGACATCATATCATAGATTTTTAGGCCAATTCCATAAAAAGGACTATTCCACCAATCATAAGAGGGAATAACAAAACTTAAATCTCTTACTAGGTGAGGTGCATTTTTTCTCATAATTCCTCTTTCTCTCAATGCTTCTATAACAAGGGATATATCTCCATTCTGAAGATATCTTACACCACCGTGAACAAGTTTTGTGCTTCTTGATGAGGTACCCTTAGAGAAATCATATTTTTCAATTAGTAATGTTTTGTATCCTCTACTAGCAGAGTCAACAGCGATCCCCAACCCCGATGCACCTCCTCCAATAATTACTAAATCCCAGATTTTCTTTTTAGATATTTTNTTAAGACTTTTTATTCTATTCATTTATCATCCTAATTCTTTTGTTCCACTGGTCTATTATTTTTTGTGTTTTTATTGAGCTTGAATCAGGGAAAAAAGTAACATCTTTTTCCCANAAACCTCTTATTTCTTCAATATTATTCCAAAAACCAACGGATAAACCTGCAAAAAAAGCTGCTCCTAACGCAGTTGACTCTGGAGATTTAGATCTTATAACATTCTTATTAAGTAAATCTGCTTGTAGTTGCATTAAAAGATTGTTTTTAGAAGCACCGCCGTCAACTTTTAATTCTTTAAATTTAAAACCTGCATCTTTTTGCATTTCTAGAATAATTTCTCTTGATCTCAAGGCTATTGCCTCTAATGCTGCTCTTGCGATGTGAGATTTATTCGAGTCTCTAGTAAGACCAAAAATTGTTCCAGTTGCATTTGGGTTCCAATATGGTGCACCTAATCCGGATAAAGCGGGAAGAAATGTTATTCCACCATTATCATCTACTTGTTTAGCTAAATTCTCAATTTCAGAAGCATCCTTAATTATGCTTAATTTATCTCTAAGCCATTGAATTAAAGCACCAGCAATAAAGANACTTCCTTCTAGAGCGTAAGTCACCTCATTGTTTAACTTCCAAGCTACAGTTGATAACATCCTATTCTTAGATTTAATAATTTTTTTTTCCAGTATTCATAATACAAAAACATCCAGTTCCATATGTATTTTTTACATCTCCTTCATTTATGCACATTTGTCCAAAAAGTGCTGATTGTTGATCACCAGCAATTCCACTAATCGGAATTTTTTTTCCAAATANGGATAAATCTGTATGGCCAATAATCTCTGAGGAACTTACAACTTTTGGAAGTAGTGCCGTAGGTATATTTAAAATACCTAAAAGTTCCTCATCCCATTGTAAAGTGTTTATGTTAAAAAGAAGGGTTCTGCTAGCATTTGTTACATCGGTAACATGAACTTTCCCTTTTGTTAATTTCCATATTAGCCAGGTATCTATAGTTCCAAAAGCAAGTTTTCCTTGATCTGCAAGTTCTCTCGCATCTTCAACATTATCTAATATCCATTTAACTTTTGTTCCGGAAAAGTAAGCATCTAAAACAAGTCCTGTTTTTTCCAGAAAAGTAGCCGTTTGGTTACTCAGACTTTCACATATTTGGGCCGTTCTTCTATCTTGCCAGACTATTGCATTATAGATTGGTTTTCCACTTTCCCTGTTCCATATCACAGTTGTTTCCCTTTGATTTGTGATTCCAATTGATTTAATTTTTTCTAAATCTATCTTATCACTTTTTAAAACTTCATTTATTGCTTTTAGTTGGGTCTCCCATATTTCGTTTGGATCATGCTCAACCCAACTTTTTTTTGGNAAAATTTGCGTAAACTCAAATTGTGAAATTGCTAATTGCTCAATTTTTTTGTTAAAAGCTATAGTTCTTGAGCTTGTTGTTCCTGCATCGATGGCTATGATACTTTCCATTTTAATTTATATAGGTTTGACTTTGAAATTTTTATTAGTGTTATTTTTATATTGGTAATAACTGAACCCCTCTTGCAAACAGCTTGACCCCGAATTACCATATTTATCCAATGCTAAAAAAGCAACCTGGAATTTTGGGTTTTTATTATTCCTACAAATTCTTAAGATAGCTTCGTCGCAAGCTTGTTTTGGTGTTTTCCCATTTCGCATTAGCTCAACTACAAGAAAAGATCCAACAATTTTAATGATTTCTTCGCCTAGTCCGGTAGCAACAGCCCCGCCTACATTATTATCTATGTACAATCCGGAACCAATAATGGGTGAGTCCCCAATACGACCTTCCATTTTATATGCTAAACCACTTGTGCTGCATGCCCCGCCGATATTTCCTTTTTTGTCAAGACAAAGAATGCCGATGGTATCATGGTTTGCAACATTTGTTTTGGGGTTATAAACCGGCTTCTTTTTCCACTCCATCCAATTTTTTTTTGATTCATTAGTTAGTAAAGATTTTAACTCATAACCATTTTGTAATGCAAAATTTTGAGCTCCTTTTCCAGATAAAATAACATGAGGCGTTTTTTCCATGACATCTCTAGCCAAAGAGCTAACATTAATAACTTTTTCAACTCCTAAAACGGAGCCACAATTCCCTTTATAATCCATGACGGCAGCATCTAGTGTAACTGTACCTTCTCTATCTGGGGCACCCCCATACCCAACAGTAGAATTTTTAGGATTATCTTCTTCTATATTTGCTNCAATAATTGCGGATGATAATGCGTCTTTTCCACTTTCTAGAGCCATTCCAGCTTGAAAGTTTGCCTCTTTGAAGTCCCATGTGCAAATTGATATAGGAGTTTTTACCACAGAGTTANTTTTTTTTTTATTAGCGTAAGCTCGTTCTTTCANAATTGATGCTGCACTAACACCTATTAACAAACTATTAAAAAATAATCTTCTGTTCATAATTGTAATTTATTAAAATACAATCAGCTGACCTAACATTGATAAATATTTAATATATTCGACGGACATAAAATTTGACAATTTGTATGAATTCAATTGAGTCTTATCAAATCAAATCCCAAGAAAATTATGAAATCGCAAGGTCTAAAGCCATAGATGACCCTGAACTATTTTGGTCTGAAATTGCTTCTACTTTTAGTTGGTTTAAAAAATGGGATCAAGTTTTAAATTTTGATTGGAGCATTCCAAAAACTCAGTGGTTTATTAATGGAAAATTAAATATCACTATAAATTGTCTGGATAGACATGTNGACCAAAANCCTNATAAATTAGCAATTTTATGGGAACCCAATGANCCAAACGATAAATCTGTAAAATATACTTATAGTGAGCTCCTTTCTTTAGTATGTAAATTCGCAAATGGTTTAAAAAACCAGGGCATCAAAAAAGGGGATAGGGTTTGCATTTATATGCCAATGGTACCTGAGCTGACTATTGCTGTTCTTGCATGTGCAAGAATAGGTGCTGTTCATTCTGTAGTTTTTGCTGGTTTTTCTGCAGCAGCATTATCAACCAGGATAAATGATGCCAAATGTAATCTTATAATTACAGCTGATGGAGCTTTTAGAGGCGATAAAACTGTCCCATTAAAAAAAATTGTAGATGAAGCCCTAGAGGAATGTGAAAGCATAAAAAAATGTATTGTTTTACAGAGGACGTTTCAAAAAATAAAATGGAATGAAAGAGTTGATGTATGGTGGCATGATTTCATAGAAGGCCTTTCAGATTATTGCGAACCAGAAGTAATGGATTCAGAAGATCCACTGTTTATTCTCTATACATCTGGTTCGACGGGGAAACCAAAAGGTATGGTACATACGTGCGCTGGTTACATGGTCTATGTCGCTTATACATTTTTGAATGTTTTTCAATATAAACAGGGAGACATATATTGGTGTACAGCAGACATTGGATGGATAACTGGCCACAGCTATATGATATATGGTCCTATGGCAGTTGGTGCTTCATCCGTTCATTTTGAAGGAATACCCTCTTATCCAAATTGGAATAGATTTTGGAAAGTATGTGAAAAATATAAAGTGAATCAATTTTATACAGCCCCTACAGCTATAAGAACACTAGCAAAGCAACCACTAAAATTAATTGACGGACACGATTTAAGTACTTTAAAAGCTCTTGGTTCAGTTGGTGAACCAATTAATCTTGAGGCTTGGAATTGGTACGATTTGAATATAGGAAAAAATAAAACTCCAATTGTTGATACCTGGTGGCAAACCGAAACGGGTGGAATAATGATATCATCTCTAGCAGGGGTAACAAATCAAAAACCTACATTTGCAACAAAACCTATACCAGGAATTAGACCAGTTCTTTTAAATAATCAAGGTTATGAAATTAAAGAAAAAGAGGCTGAAGGCATATTAGCTATTAAATTTCCGTGGCCAGGTATTGCAAGAACAATTTATGGAGATCATGCAAGATATAAAGAAGTTTATTTCACTGCATACGAAGGTTATTATTTCCCTGGTGATGGTTCTTTAAGAGACGCAGATGGAAATTTTAGAATAACAGGTAGAGTAGATGATGTTGTAATAGTTTCGGGACACAATCTTGGAACAGCACCAATTGAGAATTCAATTAATGAACATAAGCATGTAGCTGAGAGTGCTGTTATAGGATATCCCCATGAGGTTAAAGGAAATGCTTTAATGGCATATGTGATTTTAAAAAACAAAGTTGAAACTAATAAATTAACTGTTGAACTTAGGGATTTGGTTTCTAATCAAATTGGACCTATTGCAAAACCTGAAAAAATAATTGTTGTTTCAGGTTTGCCCAAAACAAGAAGCGGAAAGATTATGAGAAGAATACTTAGAAAATTAGCAGCCGGTGACTTCGAAAAGCTAGGTGACGTTTCTACTTTGTTAAATCCAGAAGTTGTAGATGAAATCAAAAATAAACTAGCTAAATAGAAAAAACATTGAGCTTGCAGCCGTTAGAATTAAGATAAGTTTGGAATAATATTTTTCAGTAATTTTATCAACGGTATATACACCAATTATAAGACCTAAAAAAACAAAAGGTATCATCTTTAGACTTTCAATTAGACTATAATAGTTTATGGTTTTCCAAAAAATAATATGAAAGGGTAGTTTAATTACATTTATTAAAAAAAATATATAAGCAGAAGATGAAATGAATGGTTTTTTTTTCACCTTCATAGCTATAAAATAAATATTTGCAAGTGGACCGGCTGCGTTACCTATCATTGTTGTAAAACCAGCAGCTCCCCCTAATAGTGGGCCAAAACTCCAGTGCTTTGAAATCAAATTTGACATTTTATCATTCATAATCAACATGATTAGAACAGATAAAAAAATCACAATGGACATAAGTCTTTTAAAAGCTATTTCATCAATAACATCTCCGGTTAAAGTGGCAAAAAGCACTCCAATGGCCATCCATGGAATAAGTTGAAAGATGTATTTCCAAACTATGTTTTTTTTATAATAAATTATTGCAAAAAGGTCTCCAACTATTAAAAGAGGCAATAAAATCCCTGTTGATATCTTGGGTTCATATGCGTATGCAAGTAGAATCACAAAAAAAACACCAATACCTTTGACACCAGCTTTAGATATTCCTACAATTATTGAGGCTAGTATTGAGAGTATTATAGGTAGAAATTCCACAGGATGGTTTAAGTTGGTTGCCAAAGTAAACATTTAAATTTATTAGTAAAAATTCTTAAATTGCTAAAAAAAAAAAAATTGAAAGATTTAAAGTACTTGTTTGCTTATTCAATTCCTTTAGTTACACTTATTTCGGTACACTTTAAAGGCATTTTTTCTTATACTGCTCCCATTTATGCATTTATATTTATCCCTATTTTAGAAATTATTTTAAAAGACTCTGATGAGAAATACACCAAAGAAGAGAAAAGTAATAGACTTACTAATATATTATTTGATGTTTTACTTTATTTAAATCTTCCTTTTGTGTTTTCAATTCTTTTTTATGGTTTTTTTGTAATTACAAGTTCTTCATACCTTTCTTATGAATATGTTGGAATGATTATGTCCTTAGGTATATTGCTTGCAACAAATGCAATAAATGTCGCTCATGAGTTAGGACATAGAAAATCACAATTTGAAAAAACTCTATCAAAAATATTGTTAATGCCTTGTCTTTACATGCATTTTTATATTGAACATAACTTTGGACATCATATAAATGTTGCTACTCCAAAAGATCCTGCAACCTCTAAATTCAATCAAAGTGTTTACAGTTTTTGGTTTACATCCGTTTTTTGGCAATATATTAATGCCTGGAAAACTCAAATTTTAATTCTCAAAAGAAATAATAAAAGCTTTATCTCCTTTCAAAACGATATGATTTGGTACATAGCTTTTCAAAGTTTATATCTCCTCTTTGTTTTTTATTTGTTTGGATTGAAAGGACTAACAGTAGCATTAGTCGTAGGAGTTATTTCATTCCTTTTCCTTGAGACAATCAATTACATTGAGCATTACGGCCTTGAAAGAAAAATTTTACCTTCTGGCAGGTATGAAAGAGTTCAGCTACACCACTCCTGGAATTCTAATCATATTATTGGAAGAATTGTTTTGTATGAACTCACTCGTCACAGTGATCATCATTATTCTGCCTCTAAAAAATATCAAATTTTAGAAAACCAACCTGTAAGTCCACAATTGCCTTATGGATACCCAACATCTATTTTAATTGCCTTAGTACCGCCTATTTGGTTTAGATTAATGAATTCTAGAATTCCAAATAAATAATTATTTGTATCCGGTTTCGGCCAATAGAACCAATAATGCTAGCTGTATTGCTTTGTAACCTTCTTTGTTTAACCACCATTCATCTAAAGAGTGATTTTTACCACCGTCACCACCTCGTCCTATTGTTATAGCTGGTAAACCTAGTGCAATGGGTACATTTGAATCCGTTGAACCTATAGTTAATTTTGGCTTTCCTCCCATATAATTTGTTGCTGCAATTGCTCTTTGAACCAAATGATTTTTTACATCAACTTTTCCAGATGGTCTATTCCCAATTTTATTTATTTCAAGTTCCAAATCTGGCCCCATCCTTTTCATTGCATTCTGCTTTGCTAATGCATCTTCAGATGTCTTTTTAAGAATGAGTTCCATATCATCTAGATTTTCAGGTCTAACTGAGCGAATATCAATCAGCATGCTTGACTCATATGGAATGGAGTTTATTGATGTACCACCATTGATTACTCCTACATTGTAACTGGTTTTTGGTCCTTTTGAAGTGTATTTATCTGCTTTTTCAACAAATTTTGAAATAGCATCACCAAGGGCATGATGTGGATTTGCTAGCCCAAAAGCACCCCAAGAGTGACCACCAGGACCTTTAAACTTAACCTCGTATCTATATGAACCTAATCCTTGGTTATTAATTCTTCCTAGACCGCCTCCGTCAACTGCAATCCAAGAATCAATCTTAGGTTTGTTATTTATAAAAAGGTACTTGACTCCTCTTAAATCCCCAAGTCCTTCCTCACCGACAGTCCCAATTATTAAGATATTGTCTCGAGTTTTAATATTACTTTTTTTTATCGCTTCTGCAATCGTTAACAACATAGCTAAACCTCTCGTGTCATCTGCTACACCTGGTGCAAACAAAGTGTCGTTTTTTATTCTTACTTTGACATCCGTACCTTCAGGGAAAACCGTATCTAAATGTCCATCTATAGCAACGTTTCTTTTGCCCTCGTATCCCTTTATAAGACCAAGTACGTTACCAATGGAGTCAATCCAAACTTTATCCATTCCTATTTCCTCAAGTCTTTTGGAAAACTCCAAAGCTTTTTTTTCTTCCTTAAATGGAGGAGCTTCAATCTCAGTTAATTCAATTTGATTTTTAATAGTTTTCGATTCTAAATCTAGAATTACTTGAAAAGCAGTTTTAACCTGTTTCTTGTTTGCTATTTTTTTTATTTCTCTGGTATACTTTATATCTTCTTTAATTATATCTTGAGAGTGTGAGACATAACTTAAAAAAAGAATTAAGCCCAATATCATTTTTTTTTTCATTACATAAATTTTATAACATTAAAATAAAATTTTTTTCCCTTTTAAAAAATAATTTATCTCAATGAGGTTTTTGTAAACAAATACAAATAAATTACTTTTGCTGCACATTGTTTAATGTGCTACAAAATCGGGGTGTAGCGTAGCCCGGTCATCGCGCCTGCTTTGGGAGCAGGAGGTCGCAGGTTCGAATCCTGCCACCCCGACTTTATAGCATTTGGTGGCGTAGCTCAGCTGGATAGAGCATCTGCCTTCTAAGCAGACGGTCGCAGGTTCGAATCCTGCCGCCATCACTTTCATTCTTTGATGAGTAATTATAAGTATAGAATTTTTATGTTATTCAAACTCCCTGCAGCTTGGTTAATGGGAGTAAAAGTAAGTATGATAAACAATTCCAGTTGTATTTGCACATTAAAGTATAGATGGATTAATCAAAATCCATTTAAATCGATTTTCTGGGCTGCACAAGGTATGGCTGCAGAATTTGCAACGGGAGTTCTACTGATGAGAGAAATTGAATTAAGCAATAAAAATATATCAATGCTACTCGTTGATTTGGAAGGAAATTTTACAAAAAAGGCAATAGGAAAGATATCTTTTAAATGTGATAAGGGCCTTATGATTAAAGAAGAAGTGAGTTCTTTAAATTCTCAAAAGACAAAAAGTACAATATGGATTGATTCTATAGGTATTGACGAAACTGGACAAGAGGTTTCTAAATTTAAGTTTAACTGGTCAATTCTTCTTAAAAAATAATTTAATTTATATTATCCAGTTAGTGATTTCAAAGAAATATTTTTTGAATAAAATTCTCTAAATATGACTTTAAGTGATGTATAAAAGGGTATTGCAAAAACCAATCCCATTAAGCCGAATAGGGTTCCAAAAATTATTATTACGATAAATATTTCAAGAGGATGAGATTTCACCGATTTAGAAAATATAAAAGGTTGACTGAAAAAATTATCAATTAATTGGCCAACTATAAAACCAATCATTACATATATTGAATTTGGGACAACAACAGAGCTAAAATCTTGGTCAAGATTTGAGGTCATGCATAATATTAACATTAAAAATCCGCTGATCAAAGGACCTATGTATGGAATTAAATTTAAGATTGCACATAAAAAAGCTATTATCAAAGCATTTTTAATTTGAAATATTAACAAAAATGCACTATAGATAAAAAATAGAATAGATATTTGAATTATTAATCCTATGAAATATCTTGACAGTAAGTCTTTAATTTCCTCAAATGACTTTTTTAACCTTGAGTGAGTTTTCTTATTAAAGAAGAAGAAAATACTATTCTCCAGTAGGTCAGAGTCTTTTAAAAAGAAAAATGATATAAATACAATTGAGAATAAACCAATTGTAAATCCGCCTAGAATGTCAATTAAATTATTTAAAAAAATTGGGATAGAAGATAAATTTAAAAATTCAAAAAGATTAAGATTATTTAATAACTCATTGATGTTTGATTTATTTAAATCAATATAAATTGCAATTTCGTTAAACAACCTGTTTATTCTTTTTTCTAATAAATTAATATCGAGAAGCGATAGATTTTCAGTTTGTTGGACAATAAGTGGTACTAATAAAGAAAAAAAACCTAATATTAAAAGAATGATAAATGATACAGTAAAAATTGAGGCTATATTTTTATTGAATTTTAATTTTTTAACAAAAAATATCACAAACGGTCTTCCGATTAATGAAACAACAGCTGCTAAAAAAACATACAAAATAATAGATTTCAAAAGATAAATTGAATATAAAAACAGTGAGAGCAACGAAACATATAATGCTCCTTTTAAAACTCCTTTGGCTATTATATTTTCATTCATTGCTCAAAGATATAAATTATTCATTAGTCACTTGCTGACATTAAAGAACAGGCCAATATTGCTGCTGTTTCAGCTCTTAATCTATTTGATCCTAATATTACTTCATTATAATTGTTGTCTCTTGCAAAATTTATTTCATCTAAGCTAAAATCCCCCTCTGGACCAATAACAATTGTCTTATTTTTCACTTTTTTTAGAGCTTTTAAAATTGCTATTTTTTTCCCCTTATTGCAGTGTGCAATCATACCATACCTGTTCTCTAAAATGAAATCTTTAAAACTAGTTGCTTTATTTAACTTGGGGAGATGATATTGAAGTGATTGTTTTAAAGAGGAAATTATAATTTTATTACATCTGTCATAATTTATAGATTTTTTCAAAGAGTTTTCACATATTAAAGGTGTAATTTCTCGGATCCCTAATTCAGTTGCTTTACTAACTACCAATTCAAAATAATTCGATTTTTTTAAAGGTGAAAGAGCTATGTGTCTATTTTGATTTTTAATTGTGTGATGAATGATATCTTTTACTTTGAAGGTTAAACCGTTTTTATTGGAACAAATTTCTACTAAAGCTTCTAAGCCTTTTCCATTTGTAAAATTCAAAAAGTCACCCCTTTTTTTTCTTAAAACTTTTTCAATGTGTTTAATTTCACTTTTATCAATAAAAACCTCACTTGAATCTGCATTTAAATTTGGATCAAAAAAAAGATTCATAGCTCATATTTTGTAATTTGATAAAGCCTTTTGTTTTAAATTCCCTAAATGCGAATTTTTGTACTTTAAGTATCCAACTAGAGCAATCATTGCAGCATTATCAGTAGTATAGTTTATGTTTGGGACATAAGTCTTCCAATTTTTTTTTCTCCCTTCATGAATTATCCTTTTTCTTAGTTCAGAATTAGCTGCAACTCCACCTCCAATAGCAATTTGAGTAATTCCTGTTCTTTTAGAGGCTGAATTAATTTTTAACATTAGTATTTCAATTAAAGTGTATTGGATAGAAGCACATAAATCTTCAATATTGTTTTTAATAAAATTTTTGTCAAGACTCATATTTTTATTTATAAAATTTAAAACTGATGTTTTGAATCCACTAAAACTAAAGTCTAAATTTTTGACTTTAGGTATAGGAAATTTAAATTTTTTCGGATTTCCATTTTTCGAATATTTATCTATAATTGGTCCTGCCGGATAATCAAAACCCATTGCTTTGCCACATTTATCAAAGGCTTCACCGATTGCATCATCAAGTGTTTCTCCTATTTCATTCATTTTAAAATAGTCTTCTACCATTACAATTTGAGTATGCCCTCCTGATACTGTTATTCCTAGGAATGGAAATTCTGGTTTATTTTGTTTGTTATCAATAAAATGACAAAGTATGTGTCCGTGCATATGGTTTACTTCAATTAGAGGGATTTTTAATCCCATACTTAGTGATTTAGAAAATGATGAGCCTACTAATAATGAACCTAAAAGCCCAGGACCTCTTGTATAAGCTATAGCATTTAGTTGATTTTTTTCAATCCTAGCTTTTTTCAAAGCCATTTCTACAACAGGAATAATATTAATCTGGTGAGCACGTGAAGCAAGTTCAGGAACAACACCTCCGTATTCTATATGTATCTCTTGTTTAGCAATTACATTTGATAGTACAATATCATTTTCTAAAATTGCCGCTGCAGTATCGTCACATGATGACTCAATTCCTAAAATATAGCATGGTTTTTGCATATCATTTGTTATTTTTAACAAGTAAAATTAAGCTATTATTAAGAGACCTTTCAAGATATTGTTTTTTGTTTTTTCAGGAATTACTATTTTTTTAATTTCCTTATATCTATTCTTTCAAAGAAAAGAAATCAAGGTAAAATTAGTTAAAAATATCCTTGAATCTGAATTAACTTTTCTTGACAATAAATTATTTTTTGATGATTTAAACATAAATGACCAAACCCTAAATTTTAATGGTGTTAAGATTTTAGATTTAAATGGGAATAAACTTTTATTTGTAAAAAATTTAAAAATAAATGTTGAAAGTTACGGCCAGTTAAAATCTAAAAACCTAAATATAAATTCAATTGAACTGATAAATCCAATATTATATTTAGAGAATTATTCTGATAGTAAAATCACAAATCTTGAATTATTTTTAAAATCAATTAAAATAAAAGGGCTTCTAGAAAAATTAAAAATTCAAAATTTAATCATCTCAAATTCGAGTATAGATTACAGACTAGATAATGAAGATCAAAATTCAATAGTTAAAAACCTTAATCTTATATTTGATCAAATTGCAATCAAATCAAATTCACTAAATATAAGTCTCAAATCCTCCAGCTTTGAATCAAATGAATTTGGAAATTTAAAGGATGCAAGTTTAAAATTAAATAAGGTCAATGATAACATATACATTGACCAATTAGATTTAATTTATAATGAATATTCTATCAACGGAAAGGGAGACTTGTTTTACTGTTTAGATAATCTCTCTAAAAACCTTGAAAACTTTGTTTTTAATAACTTTTCACTTGAAGCTACTATTCCAAAAAAGTCTTTTTCCAAATATGAATTTCTTCAAGATATTAAAATCAAAAATAGATTTTCTGGTTCGATAAGTAACCTATTTTCAAAGTTTAAAATTAGTGTTTCAGATAAATCATATTCTGAGGGTTTTTTTACTATGAAATTTAATTCTATTGATGATGTAAGCATTGAAGGTGAAAAAATTTATACTGTTTTTCAAAAAGATGATGTAAACAAGTTTTTTAAAACAAATTCGCCTGATTTTTTATCTAGAGAGTTTAAACTTTTAAAAAATCTTGAACTAACCACAGATTTTAAATCTCAATTAAACTCTTTCATTGAAATTGAATCAAAACTCAATATTGACAATGGCTTTATTCAGTCAAATATTGACTTAGAAAAGAAAGAAAATAAATGGAGAGTAAATAATTCAACCTCTTTTAATGACTTTTACTTTTATGATTTTTATCAAAAGTTAGGTAAAATCAAATTTAGTGGCTTTTCCAGTTTAAGTACCGTGCTTAAAGATTTGAAGAGTATTGAATCTTTAAATTTAAAGGCTTCTCTAGACTCATTTGAGATAAATAAACGAATATTAAATGATATATATATTTCATTGAATAAAAATCTCAATGATACATATAATTTGACCACAAATATTAATGACAAAAAATTAAAATTACTTTTGTCCTCTTCATTTTCTAATCAGTTTGATAAAATTTTAGACCTTAAATCTTCATTATTTGTTTCAGATTTTTCATATTCCTTGAGCTCTTCGGAAAAAAAAGAAAAAAGTTTTTTCTTTGATATGGATTATAATGATTCCAAAAGCCCAGGTTCTGTTTTGTTAAATAACATCAATATTAACGAAACTTCATTTAGTCCATTTGTTTTAAATTTTAAAACATCATCAAATGAAAAGAATTATATATTTTCAAATAACGAGGCTTTCAACATTTCAATATCTTCTAATGTCAAATACTATGAACTATCCAGTTTTCTTCTAGATAACTTCGAGCTCTTTTTTAATCAAAACCAACAAATAAAATCAAATTCATTTCTAAGATTAAGTGTTTTTATGAAACAAAAGTTAATAAAGGCATTGTACCCAGGGGTTAACAATCCGTCTCCAATAAAATTTGAACTAGGATTAGAGGGTAAGCCTAATAAATCTTATGTTGAACTGGATATACCATTTTTATCCTCTAGCAAATATAAAATCGAATCTTTGTCTCTAAAACTCGACAGAAATAAGGAATTGTTCAAATTTGACATTGGGACTTTTAAAAACAATAATTTTTTGTTTAAAAAGTTAAAATTAAAAACAAATCTTGATAAGATAAATAGGGCTTTCCTAAAGGGTTTTTATGGCGAAAAAGAGGAGAAATTTGAAATCATTTTTGATAGTGAAATTTTAAATAATAAGATTAAGCTTAGCCTTAATGATATTTCTTTTTATTTGGATAAAGAAGTATGGAAATTAAAGGATTTAAATTCTTCAATAACATACAACCATAACACAAAAGAATTTAAACTGAAAAATTTGTTCCTAGAAAGTAAAAATCAATCTATAAATTCCGATTTTAGGTACAAATCAACTAATGATTTTGATTTAAAATTGATTACTAAAGATTTAAAGCTCCATCAATTTTTATCAAAAAATGAAAAATTTGATTTGAGTGGTTTTTTGTCTTCAGAAATAATTATAAATCAAAATGAAGAACTTCAGAGTGCTTCTGCCAATATAATAACCAAAAATCTTGTTTTAAATCAAAATCTAATTGGTGATTTTGATTTTTCTCTCACTGGAAGTCCTATTTATAAAACCTACAAAATTACCACTTCACTTATAAACGATAGAAAAAAAAGCATTCAAGGGTTTGGAAATATTTTTGTAGTTGATAAAAATATAAATCTTGACATTGACTTTGATCTTGATGATTTTGATATATCCTTTTTATCTTCATTTGGTAAAAATAAAGTAAACAAAATAAATGGGCTTGTGACGGGTAAACTAAACTTATGGGGATCAATGTCTGATATTAAATTGAAGGGTCAAACATCTATTAATAATGGGAATCTTTATTTACCAATAACGAATACAGAGTACAGGATTAAAGATAGAACTCCAATATTCTTTCAAGACCAATCTATAAAGTTTGTTAATACTGAATTAGTTGATACTTATGAAAATACTTTTGCTACTGCGAATGGAAGCCTTTTCCACAAAAATTTTAAGGAATGGGGTATTGATTTAGATGTAACTTCTCAAAGATTATTAGTATTTAACAAAACAAAAAATTTAGAATCTCGTTTTTATGGAAAAGGTTTCCTAAACGGTGAAGCCTTATTTAAAGGACCTTTCAAATCACTAAATTTATCAGTTTCAGGTTTTACGGCTAATGGAACCAGCATAGTTATACCATGGCAAGAAAATAAAGGTTTGTCAGACACATCTTTTATCGATTTTCTTCCAAAATCTCAAAACAAAGTGAAAGAATCTGTAAATCAATTATCATCTTTTGACGAACAGCTTCGGGGATTTGAAATGATATTCGATCTTGATATTACTCGAGATGCAGAATTAGAGATAGTAGTAGACCAAAAATCTGGTAGCACTTTGTCTGGAAAAGGAAATGGGAAAATTTTAATTGAAACCAATACTGATGGAAAGTTTAATATTTTTGGTGACTATATAACTTATGATGGAACCTATAACTTTAAAAATTTAGGTTTAATTGATAAAAAATTTATTGTTAAACCTGGTGGATCAATAGTATGGAACGGAGATCCTACAGATGCTCAACTAAATATTTTAGCTACTTACGAGGTGCCCGGAGGAGCCAACCCAGCCTTATTAGTTGATAACCCAAATTTTAACAGAAAAATTCCCACAAATGTTTCAATTCAGTTGATTGGTAATTTATTAAAACCAAATGATCCTATTTTTGATATAACATTTACAAATACAACTGGTGTTATTTCATCTGAAATTAATTATCGCCTGTCAGATCAAGAAATAAGACAAACTCAAGCTCTTTCCTTATTGTCTCAAGGTATTTTTATTAGTCAAGTGTCAGTTTCTTTTCAGGGAATTACAAATAATTTATATGAAAAAGCCTCGGATGTATTGAGTACATTAATAGGAGGATCAGGAGAATCGAAATTAAATGTTGGTTTAAACTATCTACAGGGTGAAGATAACCCTTTATATGATCTACAAACTGAAGATAGAATAGGCCTTTCTTTAAGAACTCAGCTAAGTGACAAAATTTTAATTAATGGAAAAATTGGTGTTCCTATTGATGGAATGCAGCAAACCGTTATTGTAGGAGACGTACAAATAGATTTCATTTTAAATGAAAATGGAAATTTAAGAGCAAAAATTTTTAACAGGGAAAATGATTTTAGATACTTAGGAGATGAATTTGGTTATACTCAAGGAATGGGATTATCATATCAAGTAGATTTTAATACTTTTAAAANTTTGATTAATAAAATAAAATCAGAATCTTTGAAAACGAAATAATATGTTATATTCCATTAAATCTTTATTTTAGTCAACCTAAAAATTATTTTTCTNTCTAAAAATATGAAAAGAATTGCTGTTCTTACTTCTGGTGGTGACGCNCCNGGTATGAATGCAGCTGTNAGAGCNGTTGTAAGNGCTTGCGCTTTCTACANNTTAGAGTGTTTTATTGTATATAAAGGATATCAAGGCTTAATNGAAAATTCAATNGATAAAGCGAATGCAAGAAGAGTTAATAATATTATAAACAAGGGAGGNACAATTCTTAAATCNGCTAGNTCCTCNGACTTTAGAACTCNNTCAGGTAGAAAAAANGCATACAATAATTTAATAAAAAATAAAATTGAATCTTTAGTNGTAATTGGGGGAGATGGTTCTTTNAATGGAGCAANAATATTTCAAAAGGAATTTAANTTTCCAGTAATAGGTATACCGGGAACAATAGATAANGATATNTCAGGNACACAATATACTATAGGTTANGATACTGCCATAAATACTGTTATACANGTNATTGANAAAATAAGAGACACAGCGATTTCNCANAATAGACTTTTTTTTATTGAAGTTATGGGNAGAGATGCTGGCCATATTGCNTTACATTCTGGAATTGGNGCNGGGGCNGANGAAATCTTAATACCGGAAGAGGATAGAGGTCTAAAAAAACTTTTAAATTCACTTAANAAAAGTGAAAAAACNGGNAAAGCATCNAGTATTGTTGTTGTNGCNGAAGGTGATAAAACTGGAAAAAATGTTTTTGAACTNGCATCNTATGTTGAAAAAAATCTACCTNATTATGAGGTAAGNGTTTCTGTNCTAGGACATATGCAAAGGGGAGGNGCTCCAACTTGTTTTGATCGNGTTTTAGCNTCAAGAATGGGTGTTTTCGCAGTNGAATCTTTGATAGCAGATAAGTCGTCTGTTATGGTTGGAATTGAAAATAATCAATTGAAGCTTACCCCACTTCAAAACGTAANTAAAATCAAGTCTGCAACGAACAAGGATTTGCTNCGTTTNACAGATATATTATCAATTTAAAATTAAAAAAATGTCATTAAAAATAGGAATTAACGGTTTTGGAAGAATTGGAAGAATGGTTTTTCGNCTTGCAATGCNAAAATCTGATGTTGAAGTTGTTGCAATNAANGATCTACTTGATGTAAAACATTTAGCATATTTNCTAAAATATGATTCTGTNCATGGNCTTTTTAANGAGNAAATTAATNTTGAAAATGATTTTCTTATTGTTGGTGGCAAAAAGATTAGAATAACAAGTGAGTCAAATCCCGAAAANATNGGATGGGATAAATCAAATACCGANGTCGTTGCTGAATGNACNGGTTTTTTTACATCAAAAGATAAAGCAATGNTNCANATTANTGGAGGAGCAAANAAAGTCGTTATATCAGCACCATCTCCAGATGCNCCNATGTTCGTAGTTGGNGTNAATCAAATGGATTTAAAAGTAAGNGATACNATTGTNTCTAATGCNTCTTGNACNACCAATTGNCTTGCGCCNNTAGCTAAGGTTTTAAATGANAATTTTACTATAAAACANGCTTTAATGACTACAGTNCANGCAACAACAGCAACCCANTTTACTGTNGANGGGCCNTCAAAAAANGATTTNAGAGGAGGTAGAAGTGCACTATTGAATATAATTCCTGCATCTACTGGAGCAGCNAAAGCNGTTACAAAGGTTATTCCAAGCCTAGAGGGAAAACTAACCGGGATGGCATTTCGAATNCCAACAGCTAATGTNTCTGTTGTTGATCTTACTGTTGAACTNGANAAATCGACAGATTACGAGGGTATNAAAAANGTNATGAAAAATGCAAGTGAAACTTCNATGANAANTGTATTGGGATATGANGAAGAACCAGTTGTNTCTCAAGATTTTATTGGAGATGAAAGAACTTCAATTTTTGATGCNAATGCAGGNATAAANCTAAATNATAATTTTTTTAAAATAATTAGCTGGTATGATAATGANTGTGGATATTCATCAAANTTAATTTCANTAGCACAGNTNATNAATAAAATTTAAAATGGATTTANTTGTTGATAGTGGAGCNACNAAAGCTGACTGGATTGCNTTAGANAATAATGGTAAAATAGCTTTCTCTACTCAAACNTTGGGNTTGAACCCCCANGTCTTNACAACNTCTATATTGAGGGAAAGGATAATTAACAATTTTGAGATTTTTAAAAATAGGAAAAACTTTAAAAACATCTATTTTTATGGAGCAGGTTGTGGTGTAAAAACTTCAATTGACAGGATGTATAGGGTTTTTGATGATATTTTTGAAAATTGTAAATTTATTATAAAAGAAGATACTTACGCAGCAGTTTACGCTTCAGCAACGATTGGAGAAAAATCAATAGTTTGTATCCTTGGGACTGGGTCAAATTGTACTTTTTTTGATGGAAAAAGTGCTAAGCAACTTATAATTTCATTAGGATACATACTAATGGACGAAGCAAGTGGAAATTTTTTTGGTAAACAATTATTAAGGGGTTATTATTTTCATGAGATGCCTTCAGATTTATCTAAAAAATTTGAAAATATTTATAATTTAGATCCGGATCACGTTAAAGAGTTTTTATATAAAAAAGAGTCACCAAATGCTTATTTAGCTAGGTTTGCTCAATTTTTGATAGATAATAAAAAAAATGATTATATGAAAACCTTAATTGATAATGGACTGGATAGGTTTATAAGACATCAGATCCTCCAATTTAAAGAAGCAAAAAAAATTCCAATTCATTTTGTTGGTTCAATATCTTATTTTCTAAAAGATGAAATAAATGCTAAGCTTGAAAGCTATGGGTTAAAGCTAGGTAATGTTGTTAAAAGACCCATTGATAATTTAGTTCAATTTCATTCTGAACATAAAACTTTTTAGTCAATTTCACAAGCAACTACTGAAATTTCTAATCTCACATACTTAGGCAAATTGCTTACTTCAACTGTTTCTCTAGCAGGAGCAAATTTTGGGTTAAAGTATCTACCATAGACTTTGTTTATTTTCTCAAAATTACTCATATCAGACAGGAAAATTGTTGTTTTTATTACATTATCAAATGTCATATTTGCTTTTAAAAGTATCGCTTCTATGTTTTTCATTACTTGAATAGTCTCTTTTTCTAAATCATTATTNACAAGNNNCATTTTTCCAGGTATTAATGGGATTTGTCCTGAGACATAAAGTGTTCTTCCTATTTTAACNCCTTGATTATAGGGTCCAATAGGTTCANGAGCATCTTTTGTATATATAATTTCTTTTTTCATTCTANTTAAAATTTCTGTCTGGTTCTCTTCTTTTATCATATTTAAGATCGCTCAAGAGTCCAGATTTTATGCCTATAAAAAAATACCAAGATGCTCTTTGTCCGAAAGGCACCCAACTAAAATTTAATTTCCAGCTATTCAAGTCTCTATCAATTACGAACTGAGTATAAGTTACGCCTTTCCCTTTGAAATCATATCCTGAAGATACTCCCATTTTCCACTTTGGCGTTAGGTCAATATCTCCTGAAACCATAAGGGAATTATTACTAAAATCATTTTGGCCCCTGGAATTATTGTAGGTCAATTGATACGCNAGCTTCATACTCCAGTCAATTTTAGTAAAATATAATTTATCATTGANAGTTTTATTTTCTTGATTTTTATTTATCCTCGAATTTGAAAAATCGTTTGATCTTCCAAACAAATCGTCGTCTCTTCCTCCTCCAGATAGCCTCTCTATTTCCGACAAATCTAATATTCCTTTTTCTTCTTCTTCATTTTTTTTCTTATCACTTTTTTTACTTGCTTTTTTAAATGTATCATTATCTAATCTAAAATTCATATTCATGTTCGCACTGGTAAGTCTTAGTAATCCACCTCCGTTTTTGATATTTAGCACATTTATACGATTTAGATTTTCATCTAAGGCATATGGATCAAATGTAGCATTCAGATTCGTAGCTAATTTATTTTCGAAAAAACTCAAAGCTGTACTCATTCTTACCGGAGACCATTTGAATTCTTCTGAAGAAATACTATATGAGGTAGNAATATTTAAATTACTAAANATTGTAATTTTCTTTGGTTCCATAGATGTAGAGTCTTTACTTTTTACTTTTGCCTCTAAGGAGTTATTGATACTGATTCCAATTCCACTGGAATATNCTTTACTTGGAGCTCCGAAAAGAGCATTTTCAAATCTAGTGTACTCAGCAGTGTTNCCCCTAGCATCAATGATGTAAGTATCATAGTATCTTTCGAAACTTGGCTGGTTACTATAACTTATAGAAGGTCTAATTGTATGTCTAATTGATTCGATTTTTTTTCCTTTTTTAAAATTTACAATTCCATAAAGAGTAGTTCCAGCACTTGCACTATAATTATAGGTTCTAAAAGCATCAAATTTTCTAATTGTATCTTTAGAAGCTTCAATACCATTTACGTAATCATTATATTTTACAGTATATGGGGTCCAAACTTCTTGATAGTTCCCTCCAGCACTAATACTAAAATACTTTGCAACCTTAAAATTTGTTGAAATAGGAATATTGTGTCTCACTCCTGCAACTGCATCTTTAAACATCTCTTTTTTAAATAGTTTGTCCTCAGTGGTTTGAATTCTGTTTTCAGCCAAGGTGGTAATCTGAAAATTGATATTTTGAATTATCCCCTTCTTTGAACCATTTCTTTTACCAAATGGAAAAATGCGCTCCATGTTTCCTTGAAATGTTGGAAGTGTTAGATTTGCNGTTTTAGTATTATTATTTTGACTAAGGGCTGTTGTCAATGAAATATTTACTCTTGGATATTTGGGAAACGTTTTTTGATAGGATACAGAAGAGCTCATGTTATTATTTAAAAAGTTAGAATTATTTAGTTGATTAATTGATTGTCTGAAATAATCGCTACTTCCAATATTTACTGATGCCGAAAAATTTGAGTATGGACTAGACTTTGGATCTTGTCTGTGTGACCATCTTGCATTGAAAACTGTTGACTTTGAAAAATCACTAAATCCTCTCTCTCCGTTTACGACCTTTTCATATCTAAAACTAAAACTTCCTGAGAATTTATATCTAAGTTTATAATTACTGTCCCATCTAAATCCATAACTCCCATTTGTATAATAGTCTCCTGTTAAATTAACATCTAAAAAATCTCCAAATGGCAAATAATAACCCATATTCTGTAAATAGTAACCTCTTTGGTTACTTTCTCCAAAAGTTGGAAAAATAAATCCTGACTCCTTACTGTCTCCAGCNGGAAAATAAGCAAAAGGCACAAACACAGGGGTTGGCACGTTGGCTACATAAAGATTACTAAGACTTGCAACAATTTTGCTTCCTGGAACAAGCTTACCTTTTCTTATTCTTATATAATATTCTGGATTATCTNGGTTTGATGATGTTGTGACTTTGGCATCCTTAATGTAGTANAGTGAATCATTTTCTTTCTTAGTGTAACTTGAAAAAATATTCATATCACTTTGTTGAGTTTTTGAATTCCAAATTAGTGCTTTTTTAGTGTTAAAGTTAAATCTAATTGAGTCGGGATTAATTTGATCTCGACCCTGAATAAAAANAGGTTTTTGAATTAGGACTCCAGCGCTATCTGGATGAGGAATTCTTCCTGCATATACCTCATTATCTAAATAATTTAAAAGAATAACTCCTGAATTTAGGGTCATATCTTGATATTNCAGTACAGCTTCNTTATAGAGAAAAATCTCATTTTTCTGTTTATTNATTTTTACAGAATCTTTTGCCGAATATTTAATCAAATCTAGGATTAATGTTTTTTTATCTGCTATCGAATCTTTACTTTTANATATAGTATCGATTGCACTTACATTTTTTTTTNCTNCAAANGATTTATCCTCATTATTTTGGGAATGTAGACTTAAAAAAGATNTAAGAAATATTGGTAGATAGAATGAGAAATAATTGTGAGTTGTTTGCAAATTGATAAATACTTTGTTTATCTAGGATTAAAATTACTATATTTTTAATGTAAAATATGCCTTTTAACTTTTATTTATAAATGTTTTAAATGAATAAAAAAANANTTTTTACAATTTTTTTCATAATTGTTGCTCTTTTAATTNATAGAAGTTATTCTCAAGAAAACTCATCTGATTTTGTTGTTGTTCTTGATGCAGGTCATGGCGGACATGATTCAGGTAATACAGGAAATGGTTTTTTAGAAAAAAAAATAGCTTTGCAAACCACAATACAAATAGGAAATTATATTAAGAATAACTCGAATATTAAGGTGACTTATACAAGAACTAAAGATAGATTTGTTAAATTAAATGAAAGAGCTGCAATAGCTAATCGTTCTGATGCCGACTTATTTATTTCAATACATTGTGATGCTTTTACTTCATCCAAAGTCTATGGAGCAGGGACTTTTGTACTTGGTTTACACAGAAATGCTGATAATTTAAGAATAGCTCAAAAAGAAAATTCGGTTATATTTTTAGAGGAGAATTACCAATCAAATTATGAAGGATTTGATCCTAATAACCCAGAATCAGTAATAAGTTTAGTTTTAATGCAGGAAACTTATCTTGAACAAAGTATAGAGGCAGCGAACACTATTCAAAAAAGTTTTGTTACAAATTTAAATCGAAAAGATCGTACTGTAAAACAGGCTGGATTTCAAGTTCTTAGGGAAACATATATGCCTAGTGTTCTTGTAGAGCTTGGATTTTTAACTAATAAAAAAGAAGGAACCTATCTTAACTCGAAGAATGGTCAAAAAGAAATGAGTGAAACGATTGCAAAAGGGATTATAAATTATAGAAATAATTTACTTTCATCACTTTATAAAAATCAAAAAAAAACAGCTGAATTTGTACAAAAGGAAAAAATCGAGACTAACAAAAACAAAAAACATAGTGATGTAATTTTTAAAGTGCAATTATTAGTGAGTTCAAAATCAATTAGAAAGAGCAACTTTAAAAATCTTAATAATATTTCAAAATCTAAGGAAGGTAAAATTTATAAATATTATTACGGAAACGTCAAAACATACAACGAGGCTAGGAAGCTTAAAAGTAAAGCAGAAAAAGTTGGTTTTAAAGATTCCTTTATAGTAGCTTTTAAAAATGAAAAAAAAATAAATATATCAGAAGTNATTGATAATAATAATTAAGTTTTAAATAAAATAATACTTAATTTTGTTGGAAACTAAAGATTTGAATTTTTCAAAAGAAATAAANGCTGTTCTGATTATTTTGTCTGGGATATTTCTTTTTCTATTAGGCTATAATTTTCTCAATAGTACATCTCTTTTTAAGAAAGAAAATACCCTTTTTGCTTTATATGAAAACGTTGAAGGTTTGCAAGTTGGCACTAAAGTAACTGTCAATGGGCTTTCTGTTGGTAANGTAGCNAAGATTGACTTTTTGCCTGGTACTAATAAAATACTAGTTTCTTTCACNATTAGAAATGATGTTGTTTTTTCGAAAAANAGCGTTGCTGAACTTTACGAAGCCGGATTAATCGGAGGAAAGTCGATAGCGATACACCCAGTTTATGATAATTATATAAAATTTAAATCAGGAGACACATTAAAATCATCTGTTAAGCCAGGTTTAACTGATGTTGTAAATCAGCAAATTGCTCCCNTACAACAAAAATTAGAGAAAGTTCTCTCCAATGCAGATTCGCTTTTTTCAGGAGTTAACAATGTTTTAAATAGTGAAGGGAAAAATAATTTATCAACCACTCTAAAAAATTTGTCATCGGTAGTTAAAAATTCTGATGAGTTTATTTCTAGACTTAATTCCATTTCTAAAAATCAAAATAAAAACATTAACAGAACCATCGAAAACCTTTCGATGATAACCGAGAGTTTAAATAAAATATCAGACTCATTATCTAAGTCTAGCTTAAAACAAACTATTTACAACTTTGAAAAATTATCTTCTAATTTTAATCAAGTTCTTATGGAAATCCGAAATGGAAATGGCACTATTAATAAACTTATATATCAAGATAGTTTATATCAAAACCTAAAAAACAGTTCTAAAGCAATTGAAATTTTATTAAAAGATTTAAAATCNAATCCAAAAAGATACGTCCATTTTTCTTTATTTGGTAAGAAGGAAAAGCCAAATGAATAATTTTACAATTGGAGTAAATTTTATTATTCCTGCATAGTATAATTAGTATATTTGTATAAATGATAAGTTATATAGANAACATTTTATTTGTTACAGTTCTTATATTAACAATATTCTTATTCTCGAATAATTTTAAAAAAATATTAGATAACATTAGGTTAGGAAGAGCGGAAAATCGCTCAGATAANCCTATACTTAGGTTAAAAAATATGTTCAGAGTTGCCTTTGGCCAAGGCAAAATGATTCGTCGTCCAATTGCAGGAATTCTTCATTTAATAGTTTACATTGGATTTATAATTATAAATATTGAACTTCTAGAAATCATTGTTGATGGTATTTTTGGAACACATAGGATATTTTCTCAATATTCTCCTGGACTTTACAATATCCTTATTGGAAGTTTTGAAATTTTAGCGCTTTTAGTTTTGATTTCAGTTATTATTTTTTGGATCAGACGAAATATTTTAAAAATTAAAAGATTCCTTAAAGANGAGATGAGAGGATGGCCAAAACTAGACGCTGATCTTATTTTATATTTTGAAATTATTTTAATGTCATTATTTCTAACTATGAATGGAGCAGATTACACTATCCAGTTGAATTATCCAGAAAATGATACTTATGTTAGAGCAGGGAGCTTTCCTGTGAGCCAATTTTTGGTNCCAATTTTTCAAGATTTNAGCCTCAACGATCTTATGTTAATTGAAAGAATCTCATGGTGGTTACATATTTTAGGTATTTTTATTTTCTTAAATTACCTTTATTATTCAAAACATCTTCACATTTTGTTAGCTTTCCCAAATACATACTTCGCAAACCTTGAATCNAAAGGAAAATTTAAAAATATTAATAGCATCACCTCCGAAGTAAAATTAATGTTGGATGATAATAATAATTACGAGGACAATGATGGTTCAGAAATAGAAACTTTTGGGGCAAGTGATGTTACTGAACTTTCTTGGATTCAGTTACTAAATGCATACAGCTGTACAGAATGCGGACGTTGCACAAGTGAATGTCCAGCAAATTTGAGTGGAAAAAAATTATCCCCTAGAAAAATTATGATGGACACTAGAGATCGTTTAACTGAATTTTCAAAGAATATAAAAGTNAATTCAGAAGAATATTCAGGAGATGGAAAAAAATTATTAGGTGATTACATTTCAAAANAAGAAATATGGGCCTGTACTTCATGTAATGCGTGTGTTGAAGCTTGTCCAATTGATATTGANCCATTGTCAATTATCATGAGCATGCGACAATATTTAGTACTAGAAAAATCTGCAGCACCCCAGGACTTAAATAATATGATGAACAANATTGAAAACAATGGGGCACCCTGGCCATTTAACCAACAAGATAGAACCAATTGGATTAACTAAATAAAAAAATGAAAAAAAAAGAAAAAGACACTGATTTAAAGAAAAAAGTAGAAAATGGAAAGATTGTAAGTCCGGTTTTACCGGAGGGTGTTAAGAATTATTTAATNGACATCGATGGTACAATTGGTGATGATATCCCTAACGAAGAGCCCGAAAGAATGATTACAGCAAAGCATTATCCTGATGCACTTAAAACAATTAATAATTGGTATAAGGAGGGTCATATCATTTGTTTTTTTACATCGAGAATAGAAAGTCACAGAAAAGTAACTGAAGAATGGCTAAATAAACATGGTTTTAAATTCCATAGTCTTCTTATGGGAAAACCTAGGGGTGGTAATTATCATTGGATAGATAACCATCTAGTAAAGGCTACAAGATATAATGGAAAATTTACTGATTTGATTGAAAAAGAAGTTAAAATAGAAGTTTTTGACGATAGTGATAACTAGAATTGTATGAAGGTGAAAATTTTTTCCGACTGTGTAAAAGAGGGAAAAAATCCAGAAATTCTTTTTTGGGTTGGTTGTTCTGGTAGTTTCGACGAGCGAGCAAAAAAAATAACAAAAGCTTTTGTAAAAATTCTAAATGATGCNAATATAGATTTTGCNATTTTGGGCAATGAAGAAAGTTGTTCTGGAGACCCAGCAAAAAGATCTGGTAATGAATTTCTCTTCCAAATGCAAGCAATTGGAAATATTGAAATTATGAATTCTTATAACATAAAAAAAATTGTTACTGCTTGCCCCCATTGTTTCAATACAATTAAAAATGAATACCCAGGACTTGGTGGAAAATATGAGGTTTTACATCATACAGAGTTTTTAAAAAGTTTAATTGAAAATGGAAAACTAAAAATTCCAAACGGAAGTTTTAAAGGAAAAAAAATAACCTATCATGACCCCTGTTATCTTGGACGCGCGAATAACATTTATGAGATTCCCAGAGATATCCTAAAAAAACTTGATGCAGAATTGGTTGAAATGAAAAGCTGCAAGTCAAAAGGCTTATGTTGTGGTGCTGGTGGAGCCCAAATGTTTAAGGAACCTGAAAAAGGTAANGAAGATGTAAAAGATATAAGAATTAAACAAGCTCTTGAAACNAATACTGATATTATTGCTGCTGCTTGTCCATTTTGCAATACTATGCTGTCAGATGGATTAAANGATAAAGTTTCAAATGACAGTACCACAGTNATGGATATATCTCAAATAATNGAAAAAGCAAAAGGATTATAATGTTAGTTCCATTTAAATCTTTACCTAAAGATTCCAGAATTTGGATATTCCCTTCCTNTAAGGAGATAGATATTCAAAAAAAAGCAAAAATTAAAGAAAGACTCATTAAATTCATTTCAGATTGGACTTCACATAATAAAAATCTTCAAGCAAGTTTTGAATTGCCTTACAATAGATTTATTGTTGTCGCACTTAATGAAAACCTTCAAAATGCATCTGGTTGCTCTATTGATGCTCTTATGAATCTGATTCAAATTCTTGAAAAGGAGTTCGACTTAATTTTATTGGATAGAATGAACGTTTTACACAGAGATAAATCTAAAAACATAAATTATTTGACGTTAAAAGATTTTGTTAAAATGGTAAAGTCTAAATCCATAAACTCAAAANCAACAGTATTTAATAATTTGGTAACAAACAAAGAAGAATATATGAATTCGTGGGAAGTACCAGCAACAGATAGTTGGCATTCTAGATATTTTAAAATTAAAAAATAGATGCGTTTTTTTTATGTTTTCATTTTTGTTTTATATGTAGTTAATGGTCAAAAATTAAATGATCCTTTATTAGATATAAATTACAAAGGACAATTAAAATGGGTAGATAGTATATACAATAGCATGAATGTTGATGAAAAAATTGGTCAATTATTTATGCTCAGAATTTCTTCAGCTGCTGGTCAAAAATCATTTGACAGAATAGAGAAAAATATCTCTCAAAATCACATAGGTGGATTAATTTTCTCTAAAGGATCACCCTCAATATCAAATAGTTGGATCAATGCTTTACAAAAAAAATCTAAGTTACCANTCATAACAGGCATGGATGCAGAATGGGGGGCCAGTATGAGGTATGACTCAATAAGAAAGTTTCCTTGGAATATGACATTGGGTGCAATTCAAGATGATGAATTAATTGAAGAAATAGGATATAAAATAGGAATTCAGCTGAAGGCGCTTGGCATAAATATTAATTTCTCACCTGTTGTTGACATAAATACCAACCCTCTAAACCCAATTATTGGTAATAGATCATTTGGTGAAGATAAGGTCGAAGTTTTCCAAAAATCATTAAAAATGATGAAGGGAATGCATAGAGCGGGTATTTTAACTTGTGCTAAACATTTTCCAGGTCATGGAGAAACCATAAAAGATTCTCATTACGACCTTCCTTTGGTTAATTTTAAAAAAAAACGTCTTGATTCTGTTGAACTTTATCCTTACAAAAAACTGATTCCTCAAGGAATTAGCTCTGTAATGGTAGGACATTTAAATTATCCAGCTTTGGATGATGGAATTCCTTCATCATTATCAAAAAAGATTGTAGATAGTTTGCTGATAAAAAAATTAGGCTTCAAGGGATTAGTTATAACAGACGCGCTAGAAATGAAAGGTGTATCNGAATTTAAGAAATATAAAAATATTTCTCTCAGTGCATTTTTAGCTGGAAATGACATATTGCTTATCCCAGAAAATATTGAAAAAGATTTAAAAGCATTCAAAAAAGCATACAATAAAAAAGTAATTACAGAAGAGAGGCTTTCTGTCTCGGTAAAAAAAATTCTTAAAGCGAAATATAAATTAGGATTAAATGATTATAAAACTTTAGACGAGGGCGATGTGGCATTAAAAANAAACTCAATATCAAATGCCTATTTGATAAGAAAATCCATGCAGGATGCAATTACATTGTTGAAAAATGATAGATCAATACCACTAAATAAACAAAAAAAAATAGGGTATTTAAATCTAGGTGATAACGACAATGATTTCTACAATTTGCTTAGCAGTGAATTAAATATTTCTAAGATCAATANAAGTAATAATTACAATCAAGCTGATGTAGATAACTATGAATTTCTNATAATATCATTTTTTAAATCTAACAAATCTCCCTGGGTAAATTCTGAATTTTCAAAAAGTGATATAAAAGNNATAGAAACATTGTCATCAAAAAGAAAAGTTATCCTAGTTACTTTTACCAAACCTTATAATCTATCAAAAATTAATTTAGAAAAAATTTCTGCTGTTCTATTAGCATACCAGAATAATATGGACGCTAAATATTCAGCTACTCNATCAATTGTAGGTAAAAATAAAATTACTGGAAAGCTTCCCGTAAGTATTTCTTCAAAATACAAATATGGTTCAGGGATAACTTTAAAAACGGACAGTTTATTTCCTGTTGTTGATCCGTTCGATGTTGGAATAGATAAAATTAAATTAAAAGAAATTGATTATTTAGCCAATGCTGCTATAGATTCAATGATAACACCTGGTATGCAAATTCTCGCAGTCAGATATGGAAAAATTTTTTATCACAAAGCTTTTGGATATCACACATATGATAAAAAAAGAAAGGTAAAATTATCTGACGTTTACGATGTCGCTTCATTAACTAAGATCTTGTCTACTTTGCCAATGTTAATGCAGGAATTTGACAAAGGTANCCTTTCATTTAACAGTAGCCTTGGTTCATTGTCATCAAAGTTTAAAAACACTAATAAGGAAAATTTAACCTTCTTGGAGGTTATGTCATATCAATCAGGAATTATTCCATGGGTCCCATTTTATAAAAAAACTCTAAAAAGAAGAGACCAAAGACCTTCAAGAAAATATTATAGATCCAAAAAATCAAAAAAGTTTAATATCCAAGTTTCAGATAAATTATATGGAAAATATAATTTGGAAAAACTTCAGTTGCAAAGTCTTATTGATTCCAAGCTTCTTAGTAAAGGCGAGAACTATTCTGATTTACCAACTATATTTATGCAATATATACTTGAAGAAAAATACAAAACAACTCTTGAAAATTTGTTTATTGAAAGGATTTCCAATCCCTTAAATCTTCAATCTACATTTTATTTACCACTTAAATATAGAGATAAAAGTGAAATTGTTCCCTCCGAAATTGACACTTATTTTAGACAAAATAAACTTACAGGTTATGTACATGACATGACGGCTTCTATCAAAGGCGGTATAAGTGGTCATGCTGGTTTATTTTCTAATGCATTTGATATTGCCAAAATAATGCAAATGTTTCTTCAAAAAGGAGAATATTCTGGTTTAAACTTTTTTTCAAACCAAACATTTGATAAGTTTAATAAAACTTATTTCAAAGAAGAAGGAAATAGAAGAGCAGTAGGATTTGACAAACCAAAGCCAAAAGGTGGAGGAATGACATTTGAAGGGATATCAGAAAATAGCTTTGGTCATTCAGGATTTACTGGTACTTTTACGTGGGCTGATCCTGAAACAGAAATAATTTTTGTTTTTTTATCTAACAGAACTTTCCCGTCAATGGATAATAGGAAACTAATTGATCAAAATGTTAGAACAAGAATGCAGAAATTACTTTATGAATCAATTATATATTAAATGAAGATAGGAATTGTTTGTTATCCAACTTTCGGAGGAAGCGGTGTAGTTGCAACAGAATTAGGTTTGCAATTGTCTAAGTCTAAACATGAAGTTCATTTCATAACGTATAAGCAACCAGTTAGGTTAGAAATAATAAACAGCAGCTTATTTTTTCATGAGGTGAATGTCCCAGACTATCCCCTCTTTCATTACCAACCATATGAACTCGCTCTGTCAAGCAAATTAGTGGATACAGTTAAAAAATACAATATTGAGCTTTTACACGTTCATTATGCAATTCCCCATGCATACGCGGCATATATGACCAAGCAAATTTTGCAGTCAGAAAATATAAATATTCCTATTGTTACGACACTTCACGGGACAGATATAACTCTTGTTGGGAAGCATCCTTTTTATAAGCCAGCTGTGAGATTTAGTATCAACAACTCAGATTTTGTAACATCTGTTTCTGAAGATTTAAAAAATGAAACAAAAAAACTTTTTGATATTCAAAAGGAAATAAAGGTTATTCCCAATTTTGTTGATTTTTCNAAGCATTTAGATCATAAGCAAGATTTTGATAGAGAGTTTATTGCTAGTCATAATGAGAAAATAATATCTCATGTAAGTAATTTTAGAAAAGTAAAAAGAACTTTAGATGTTATAGATATTTTTTATAAAATTCAGAAAGAAGTTAAATCAAAACTAATTATGGTTGGTGACGGACCCGACAGGTTAAAATGCATGAAAAGATGTAAAGAAATGGGTATAATTGAGAGAGTAAAATTTCTCGGCAATAGTAATCAGGTATATGATATTTTAAGNTACTCTGATTTATTTCTTTTACCATCTGAAATAGAAAGTTTTGGACTTTCAGCATTAGAGGCAATGATGCTAAAGGTGCCAATTATTTCTACCAATGTAGGAGGTCTCCCTGAGGTTAATATGGAAGGTATTTCAGGGTTTCTTTTTAATCTAGGAGATATTAAAAAAATGTCATTAAAAGCAATTGAGATTTTAAAAGATGACATATTGTTAAAAAAAATGAAAGAAGGTGCCCATCAAACAGCCAAGAAATATGATATCAAAAAGATCATACCTCAATACGAGGAAGTTTATAAACTATTTTCAAAATAATCACCTGGGATTATATATCCTCTCTGAGTCTTTGTAAATCTTGTCCCTATCAAAATGCATTTTTTTTGTTTTGAAATTTAAATACATTTCCATTTGGTCATCAAAATGTTTTGATTCTTTCTTTTCCGAATTTCCATATGATATAATCGATTCTATTTCAACCCCATTTCTTGAAAACTTAACAAGCTCAATATATGATTCCCCAGCAACTACTTTAACTTTTCCGTCTTTATAATTTTTTGAATGCATAGCCGTAACAACATCTGGTAATCCAAATGAAGGAAGTTCTTTGTTTCCACGAACTAATTTTTGATACTCACCTAGCTCTACATTTAATCTCCNAAAATGTTTCATCATATAGTTCTTTGTATCTTTAAGAGCTAGAATTAAAGTAGATGGAGGGATAATTTTAGGTTCTGGAACATCATTATAGTATTTGTAGAGCCTGTGATACAGCATAAGAAACGTGCCAGCTCCTATTGAACTTCTAGTTGACTTCCTATCCCAATTTTGTAGATTTTNAATNAGAGTTGCGATATCTGGAAAACTTTTACTATCTAACTTGTCCAAATGATTAATATCCATCCATGAAAAATGATAAGGTTTGGGATATTTGTTATCATATTTTATTTTTTTNAAATCATTGAAGGAAATTTTATCAAAAGAGTCAATTAAACTTTTTATTCGTTTAGACCTGTTATTATCATAAGTCTCAAAATCCATTTCATCTGAAAACTCATTTTTNTNNGGATTATTTTGNTCNTCAGTNGATAGAAATGGACTGTGGTTAGCATTATAGACATATCCAGACGATGGTTGTATCACCTGTGGCAANTCGTCAATATCATAGGTTTCCTTCCANAGNGTTTTACTTGTATTTCCTGGAACTGCTTCTTTCCAATCAAAGCCTTTGGTTCTTTTTGGAATAAGNCCNTTAGATATATAAAAAATGGTATCATTNTTNTCTGCNTAGACNATATTGTATCCTGGAATTTNCTTANTTTTTAAAACATCATAAAACTCAGTAAAATTTTTTGATTTTCCCATTCTCCACCACTGTTCTAGGGCTCCAATATTGAATAAAGAAGGTGTTCTTATAGAATAATAACCCTTTTTATTTTTTAAGGTTGGACCATATACACTCCTGTAAAACTTTTTNTTTATTTTAAGATTAAATAGACCAAGTAATCTATAATTAAGTTTTGCTTTGTAGGTATTTAGTTTTAAAACTTTGTTATCAAATTTGTAATATCCCTTTTTCTTGTCTGCCATCTCTAATTTGAAAACATCAGTTTTATCCGGGTAATTTACAGTATGAGCCCATCCTAAATATTTATTTGCACCAATTAAAATGTTGGGTGAACCTGGGAACAACGCACCTATTATATCCATTCCTTCTTCGCTGCACAAATGAGCTTCGTACCACGACACCGGTCCTTCAAGTGGTTGGTGAGTGTTTATCGCCAAATATGTATTACCGTCATCTGTTTTTGAACTATTAAATGCAAACGCATTAGAACCACGATCGTTTGAAAAGTTTACCTCATATCGTAAATCATCATCCAATATTTTTTTTATCCAATAGTCACCCCTAGAGGAGATAAATAATTGCAATTGTGCATAAAGCATCATCTTTTTAGGTGTAATTGGAAAAAGTTCACTGATTAAAATTTCTTCAGGATATTTTTTTGCATAATTGTTGAGTCCATCTGCATAGGCTTCAATTATTCTTTTATATTTTGGGGTAATTTTTTTTTCATANAGTGAATCGAATAGTTCACTTGAACCAATAAACTGGCTTAAAAAGTCTGCACCGATTCCTTTGTTTCCAATTCTTTTACTTAAAATAGAACTACCTGCAAGGTAAACACTTTGAATGGTTTCAAAGTCATCTTCTGCATTAGCCCAAGCAAGTCCGTATGCTACATCCGCATCGGTTTTACCAAAAATATGAGGAACACCAAATTTATCTCTAACTATTTCAACATCTAAAGGGTTAATTTGACAATACGCGATGTGAGCTGATATAAAGAAAAAGAAAAGTCTTTTCAAGATATTAAGTTCTTATTATCGATTTTCTAAAAATAAATTGAAACTAAAATTCTGTAGGCTAGGTAAACCCCAGTGACCGACCATATCCACCACCTGTTTTTAAAATACCAATCCATAATTAATATTGTATAGTTAAGTTTAAAGAAAACTGCAAAACTTTAGATTTATTAAAAAAATCTTTCTTTTATTTCTGCTATTATAAATAATGCCANACAAAGGAAAAAAGAACCTAAAACAATACCTCCTACACCCATTTCAATTTTTTTTTTCAAAGTTATGTTTTTTTTAAGATATGTATAATTATTTCAAAGATTAGTTTAATGTTTAGACTTGGTGTTAATTTTATTGTCTCTAAATGTATATTTGCAAATATTTTTTAAATGGCAAACCCCACCGATATAATTAAGTTATTTTTTTTTGGACTCATTTGCTTTGTCAATTTAAATGGTCAAAAAAATCATGATCCATTTGCCAGATCGGCTAGATTACCTGACTTAATTTTTGGTTTTGGTTTCCAGTACAACATGCTCACAAAAAATGAAGTNAAAAANGGNTCTATTNTTTTATCTGCNGANTACNTNNTNANAGATAAAGANTTGCTAATTGGNNTAGAATATNTTACAAATNNTCCAAAGTTAAATGANNAANCAAGNNNATACTATTAANCANTTTNCTNTTTTNCAAGGNTATATNNATAATCACAANATAATTTCNTTAAGACTAGGACGTGCTTTTGGTNAAAANTTTCATTTANTAGGNTCTTTAGGGATTGAAAGNTTNAGNCGTTTTGCNTCTTACAANNATGCAATACCCATAGATCCAGTAGAATTNTTTATCNACAGAAATAAAAAATCAACTNTNTTTAATTATAAAATTGCAGNTTTTTACAGNTNTGNNAGATTTGGATATGAAGTNGGTTTATCAAGAAGGGGNGTAGGTGNAAAAATNATGTGGTATNTTAATTATTAGNTAACATNTTAATAACTNATTTACTTTTAAATTAAAACTAATTTTAATAGTTTTAATAATNCATNAATAAGTGTTAAACNATGAAAAAANTTNTATTNTTCCTNTCCTTNATTTTTATAACNACNNCTTANGGNCAAAACATNGCCTTTGATTTTTCTTTTATAAAAGCTGAAGATNTAGGAGCATACGACCGAAATTTAAAATCNAAATTNCAAAANGTAAATCAAGCNTANATTGATGCAGGNCAANTTNTNGGNTGGCATGTTTGGAAAGTNGTAAANGGNCCNCANTTNCCNTANACNCACTTNGCTGTTNCNNTATATGATNTAGAAAATTCAGATGAGGATTTTGAGGCNCCNAAATGGACTGAATTATTTCCNGATNTAACNGAGGANGAATTNGAAGAATGGGGAGAAAAAAANGCTGAAAACAGAAAAATTGTTTTTACAACNCAAGTNAAAAATGTTGCTGAAGTGCTTCAAAANGGTGTTACANCTTATCCAGATATTGCNGTTTGNAATTTNATGAAAGCTAAACATGGATNTTANAANTCTTATGAGGACTATGAAAAGTTNAATACNAAATCAATATCTTCTANTTCACTTNGAAANGGATGGTCTTTNGCAAAAAGAATCGANAATCCNGGNACNGATGTTTCATGGACGCATTTTACAGTAGATTGGTTTGATTCCTATCAAGACTTTTTAAAGACAAGCTCTGGACCTTCAGTAGATTGGGGTACTTCATCTCAAGGGAAAAAATTTATGAATCTTCGTGATTTAACTCATAGAGTTGCTTTTAGAAAATTCATTTTTTTAAATAAAGAATAAAAAATAAATTATGAACGAATTAGAAATTTTAAATTATTATCAACTATCATTTGTTGCAAATGCTATTTACTGTTTGACTTTTGCTGTTCTAATATTTATAACATTTAGGCTCGTTAGATTTCAAAGAGAAAACAATGCGAACACCCTTGCAAAGGTGCTTGTAACGATTTTTGGGCTTTGCACTGTATTTTTTGGATACAATGTCTTTTCTTATTTATACAATTCGCAACTTGCACAATCATATAGGTTGTCTGAATTATTATCCAATGGCGCAGAATT